>JAFQQU010000171.1 GCA_017410445.1 Clostridia bacterium
CCGGAAAGCATATGGGGCGCGCCGCCCGCATATTCGCTCATGCCGACGATTTCCAGCGCCTCGTCCACCCTGCGCCGGATTTCCGCGGGCTCAACGCCCATATTCTCCAGCCCGAACGCGACGTCTTCCTCGACCACCGTCGCGACCAGCTGATTGTCCGGATTCTGGAAAACCATGCCGCAGGCGCTGCGCACGTCCCAGATTCTCTTTTCGTCCTTCGTGTCGATGCCGTTTACATAGATCGTTCCCTCAGTCGGCATGAAGAGCGCGTTGATCAGCTTGGCCAGCGTGGATTTTCCGCTGCCGTTCGATCCCAGCACAGCGACAAATTCGCCCTCCTCCACCTCGAAGGAGACCGACTTCACCGCCGGCACATTTTCCGGCCCGTCTTCCTGATTCTGATACCGGAACGATACGTTTTCCGCCTTAATAATGCTCGCCATGGCACGTTCCCTTTCGTTGTCGCCGCGGTACGGGCTCCCATAAGTCCCGTCCGCTGTTTTGACGCATTTATCATATCATCCCCGCGTTAAGCAACATCGCAGAAATCAAAGTATTTACATATACCGGCCGCATATCTCTCGACACTGCGCACAAAATATGCTAAACTGACCTTACAGGGACAAAACAAACCACGCGGGACGCCTGCCGTCCGCCGAAAGGATACAAATGGACAAACAAACGCTTGATCTGCTCACGCAGCTGGCTCCGGATCTCATGGAGCGGCTCATGCTGCGCGCCATGGTGCTTGAACGCATCTCGGCCCTGCAGCCGGTCGGCCGACGCGCGCTGGCTCAGCGCCTTCACCTGCCCGAGCGCGAAATCCGCTCGGTGTGCGACGCGCTGAAGGAAGACGGGCTGATTTCGGTCGCCGCCTCCGGCATGGCCATCACGGAAAAGGCCTGCACCGTGCTGCCGGGCGCGCGGTCGATGACGAGCAACCGCTCCGCGCTCAATCAGCTGGAGCATCATCTGGCCCGTTCGCTGAACGTCACCCGGGTATACATCGTTCCGGGCAACGCCGATATGGACCCGGACGTGCTGGACGAAGTGGGCCGGGCTGCCGCCGAGGGGCTCTCCCGCCTGCTCACGGCCGGCATGATTTTAACCGTTTCCGGCGGAAAAACGGTCGCAGCGGCCGCCCGGGCCATGCACGGCTGCGCCCCGGTCAACGTGCGTGTGCTGCCCGCGCGCGGCGGCGTCGGCATGGCGGTTGAAACGCAGGCCGGAACGCTGGCCGCGGAATTCGCGCACGCCCTGGGCGGAACCTATGCGCTGGTTCACCTGCCGGACTCGGTTCCGCAGGAAACGCTCAGAGAGCTCATGAAAATCCCCGAAATCGGCGAGCCGCTGCGCGCGCTTCAGCAGACCGACGTACTGCTCTACGGCATCAGCCGCGCAGACATCACCGCGCGCGCCTGCACGCTTTCCGAAAGCGAAGCCGAGGCCATCCTGAGAAAGGGCGCGGCAGGCGAAGCGGTCGGCTGCTATTTCGATCAGACCGGCCGGCAGATTCATCAGTCCTCCGGCATCGGGCTGACGGGCGAGCAGATCAGCCGGGTGAAATATGTGGTTGCGGTCGCAGCAGGCGGCTCGAAGGCGGACGCCATTCAGGCGGTCGTCAAGCACCACCATCATGAGCTGCTGGTCATCGACGAAGGCGCGGCCCGCGCGCTGGACCGGATGCTCTGAGGAGGCAAACCAAGTTTATGATTCTGTTTTTTCGGTTGCACGGTTGACAACAATGTGATATAATTTTCCCGTGAGTAACCGGGTTTTTCCATATAGAAGGAGCAAATCCGGTCCTTCCGGCTGAAATTAAGCTTCAACTGGTTTATCCATGAGACTTTTATTTTAAGGAGGACGATACCCATGAGCAAGAAGACCATTGAGAACATCGACGTACGCGGCAAGAAAGTGCTCGTACGCTGCGACTTTAACGTACCGCAGGACAAGAAGACCGGCGCCATCACCGACGATAAGCGCATCAAGGCCGCTCTGCCCACCATCAAGTACCTGATGGACAACGGCGCCGCCGTTATCCTGTGCTCCCATCTGGGCAAGCCGAAGGGCGAGTGGAAGGAAAGCCTGTCTCTGGCTCCCGTAGCCGCGCGTCTGGAAGAAGTTCTGGGCGCCAAGGTAATCTTCGCCAAGGACATCATCGGCGAGGACGCCAAGGCCAAGGCTGCCGAGCTCAAGGGCGGCGAAGTCATGCTGCTCGAAAACCTCCGCTTCGACAAGCGCGAGGAGAAGAATGATCCCGAGTTCGCCAAGGAACTGGCTTCCATGGCTGAAATCTATGTTTCCGACGCGTTCGGCACCGTACATCGTGCCCACGCTTCCACCGAGGGCGTTTCCCACTACCTGCCCGCGGTTTCCGGCTACCTGATCCAGAAGGAACTGGAGATCATCGGCGGCGCTCTGGCCAATCCCAAGCGTCCTCTGGTCGCCATCCTGGGCGGCTCCAAGGTTTCCTCCAAGATCGGCGTTATCAACAACCTGCTCGAGATTGCCGACACCATCATCATCGGCGGCGGCATGGCGTACACCTTCGCGGTTGCCATGGGCGGCAAGGTTGGCGACTCCCTGCTGGAGGCCGACTGGGTTGACTATGCCAAGGACATGATCAAGAAGGCGGCCGACAAGGGCGTCAACCTGCTCCTGCCCACCGACACCGTCGTAGCCGACGCGTTCGCTGCCGACGCCAACTCCAAGGTTCTGCCCACCGGCGAAATCGAGGA
>JAFQQU010000172.1 GCA_017410445.1 Clostridia bacterium
AAGGCTCCCCTGTGCAAGGCGCGACGCGTTAAGAAAATATGCCAGCGGCATATTTTTAGCCAAAGCGGGAAGCGTCAGCGACCGGGAGAGCTGTCACCTTGAGGTCGGCGCAGCCGACTAGCGAGAGCAAATCGCAGATTTGCCGAGCGTACCCAGCGCGCGGAGCGTGATGGGCGGAATAAGGTGACTGAGGGGTTGAAAGATTCCTTTTTAAACCAAGCCTTCATCAAAAATCGTTCCGGCCGTGGTGTCACAACCCCTCCGGCGCGTTCGGCGCCACCTCCCCGTACACAGGGGAGGCAAGAGCACCCTTTTCTTCTTTTTTGTCAAAAGTTCTTATGGCTGTCCAGAAGAATCGTGACCGGGCCGTCGTTGACCAGATCGACCATCATATGCGTCTGGAAGCGGCCGGTCTCGACGTGCACGCCGGCCTCCTCAATCTTCTGCTTCAGCACCTCGCACAGCGGCTCGGCCACCTCGGGGCGCGCCGCGCCGATGAAGCTGGGACGGCGTCCCTTCCGGGCGTCCGCCAGCAGGGTGAACTGGGAAACCAGCAGCACATCGCCGCCCACGTCCGCCAGCGACAGGTTCATCTTGTCGTCCGCGTCCTCGAAAATGCGCAGGCCCGTGATCTTGCCCGCGATATACGCCGCGTCCGCTTCGGTGTCGCCGTTTTCAACGCCCACCAGCACCATGAAGCCCGCGCCGATCTTTCCGACCAGCTCGCCATCCACCGTGACGCTCGAATGCGTCACCTTCTGAACTACACAACGCATGTTCTGCGCTCCTTTTCCCTCGTCAGTTGCTCGTGCGGAAGACCTCTTCGATGTCGCCGCGCTTGAGCAGCCGGTTGATGATGTATTCCAGCTGAGTCATGTCCTTGATGCTCAGCGTCAGATCGATGGTGGTCACGTTCTGCGCGCTTTTCTTGTCCGCGCGCGCCGCGATCGCCGTAATCGGGATCTCCATCTGCGTCAGCAGCATGGAAATGTCCGCCAGCAGGCCCACGCGGTCGTATGCGATGATGCGGATGCTGGCCTCGTAGCCGCTCGATGCGCCCGTATCCCAGCGGACCGGGATGAAGCGCTCCGGCGTGGCCATCATGTCCGCCATGTTGGTGCAGTCTCTGCGGTGCACCGATACGCCGCGTCCGCGGGTGATGTATCCGACGATGTCGTCGCCCGGCAGCGGCGTGCAGCAGCGCGCAAAGCGCACCAGCATGCCCGGCTCGCCCTCGACGATGACGCCGTGGGAGCGGCTCTCGGCAGCCGGCTTTTTGCGCTCGCCCTCCTTGGGCTGAGGCGCGGCGACCGGCGCCGGTTCGTTGACCCTGTTGGCCTTTTTGTATTCCTCGATCAGGCGGTTGATGACCTGACCGGAGGACAGCGCGCCCAGGCCGACCGTGATGCACAGATCGTCCAGCGTGCGCAGGGAATATCTCTTGTAAACGGGCTCCAGATACTCGTTCTTGGTCAGATGCGAGAGCGCGTAGTTGAGGCGCTTGGCTTCAAGCTCCAGCATTTCGCGGCCCTTGGACAGGTGCTCGTCGCGGAATTCACGCTTGAAATAGGCGCGGATCTTGCTCTTCGCCTCAGAGGTCTTGCACAGCTTCAGCCAGTCCTGAGAGGGGCCCTTTGAGCTGGACGAGGTCATGACCTCGACGAAATCGCCGGTTTCCAGCTCCGTGTCCAGCGTCACGATGCGGCTGTTGACCTTCGCGCCGATGCACTTGTTGCCGATGGCCGAGTGAATGCGGTAGGCAAAGTCGATGGGCGTCGCGCCGCGCGGCAGGTTCACGATGTCGCCCTTGGGGGTGAACACGAATACCTCGTCGCTGAACAGGTCTGTCTTGAGCGCGTCCATGAATTCGTGCGGGTCGCGCGTCTCGTCCTGCCAGTCGAGAATCTGCCTGAGCCAGTGAAGCTTGTCGTCCAGCTTGTCGGTCTGCTTGCCTTCCTTATATCTCCAGTGCGCCGCAATGCCGTATTCCGCGGTGCGGTGCATCTCGTAGGTTCTGATCTGCACTTCGAAGGTCTGTCCGCGCAGCTCGCCGGTCGTTCCGACGACCGTGGTGTGCAGGGACTGATACATATTGCCCTTGGGCATGGAAATGTAGTCCTTGAAGCGGTTGGGCAGCTGCGTCCACAGCGTCGCGACCACGCCCAGCGCCGCATAGCAGTTCTGAACGTTGTCCACCAGCACGCGCACCGCAAACAGATCGTGAATCTGATCGAAGGTCTTGTTCTGCAGCTTCATCTTGCGGTAGATGCTGTAGAAATGCTTGGGCCGGCCGCTGATCTCGCATTTGATGCCCTGCGCCTCCAGCGCCGCCTTCAGCGTGGACATGACCAGCTCGATCACGTGCTCGCGCTCCCGGCGCTTCTGTCCGACCAGCTCGGTCAGCTGCGCATAGGCCTCGGGGTCGATATAGCGGAAGGACAGATCCTCCAGCTCCTGCTTGATCGCGAAGATGCCCAGCCGGTGCGCCAGCGGCGCGTAAACGTCCAGCGTTTCCTTGGCGATGGGCACCTGACGCTCCGGCTTCTGATGCCTGAGCGTGCGCATGTTGTGCAGCCGGTCGGCCAGCTTGATCAGAACCACGCGGATGTCCTTGCCCATGGCGAGGAACATCTTTCGGAGGGATTCCGCCTGCTGCTCTTCTTTTGAGGTGAAGTCCAGCCGGTTCAGCTTGGTGACGCCGTCCACCAGCAGCGCGACCTCCGCGCCGAACATCTGCTTCATCGTATCGACGGTAACGCCCTCGCAGTCCTCCACGCAGTCGTGCAGGAAGCCCGCGGCGATGGTCGTGCCGTCCAGCATCAGGTCGGCCAGCGTCTGCGCGACGGAAATCGGATGAATGATATACGGTTCGCCGGATTTGCGTACCTGATCCTTATGCGCCTCGTAGGCAAATGCATACGCACGCTCCACCAGCGAAAGATCATCATTCGGGTGGAATTTTGCAATTTTGGCAAGAATAGCCTCGATTGCCTGATCATGCGGCGTCGGAGTGTGCGATTCGGTCACTTCAGTCACCCTTTCCCTTTTGCGTCGTCGCGGAGCAGTCGTATTTTTTGGTAGGTTATATCATCCAGCGGGTCGGCCTTGCGCGGGGGCATGAGATACAGCCGCTCCCGCTCCGGGCCGATCAGCTGCATGCTTCTCAGCGCGGCCAGCGAGGCCATCGCCTCAACCCAGCCGCCGCCCGCCGCCCGGGCCAGCTCCTGTTCAATGTCGGAGGCCGAGGTTCTGAGCAGCGCGCCGCCCTTTGTGAGGCTGCGTGCGGCGATGAACATCTCCCGCAGCCGGTCAACCGAGGGCAGCTCATGCCGCCAGCCCGTTTCCGTCCGCACAGCCGGGCGGAACAGCTCGCCCTCAGGAAGAGAGGCAAACGCCTCTTTCGGCGCGTCCCATAGAATCACCCGCTCATACCGGACGGGGCACTCGCCCGCGGGACACAGAAACACCGTGTTGAACGCGCGCGCATCCTCGGTCCAGCGGCCGATTCTCGCATCCGCGTGCCCGGTCAGCCCCTCTTTTTTCAGGAAGCGGCGGAGCGACTTCATGCCCTCGAGCGAGGAAACGGCGATCGCCGTGCCCTGCGGAGAGCGCTTCAGCCACGCGGAAATCTGCGCTTCGGAAACTGATTTCACCATGAAATCAGTAGAATGTAACTTAATATTATAAAGCACTTCCGTTAAATATGTGCGCAAATATCGAATATATTTTTCTTCAAACCGCTCAAATACCGTCTCCGGGCCGCTTTCCAGCACGTTTTTCACCTCGCACTGTACGCTTACCCGGTCGCGCCATACATTGAGTCCCGGCGCATGCAGCATTTTGCGCTCCTCCCCGGCCAGCTCGCCCGCGCGCGGACCCTCGCCGAAGCAGATGGCCGGCAGCTCGTTGAATCCGTCGGACAGCTTCATCTGAAGATGCGCGCCCTCCTTGCCGACCGCCCGCGCCGATTCGACGATCACCTCGCTCAGCAGCACCGGCGAGGGATTGCCGAAGCCCGTCGGCTGCATAAGCTCCATCTGCCGGACGGCCTCCTCGCTCACCTCGTTCAGCGGCAGGCGCAGGTCGTATTCCATCTGCGGGATGTACTCCTCGCGGGACACGTTCTCCCAGATATATTCGTCCAGCCGCTCAATGAGCTGCTCCACCTTGTCCCGGTCGATGGTCAGGCCGGCCGCCTGCTTATGCCCGCCGAACCGGGTCATGAGGTCCGCGCAGGAGGACAGCGCCGCGAAGATGTCCACGCCCGGAATGCTGCGGCACGAACCGGTGCACACGCCGTCCTTCTCGGCCAGCAGAATCACCGGATAGAAGTATTTCGTCACCAGCCGCGAGGCCGCCAGCCCGATGACGCCCGAGTTCCACCCCTCGCCCACGATCACGATGATCCGGTGCCGGAGCAGATCATACTGCTTCATCTTTTCCAGCGCTTCCTCGACAATCTGCTGCTCGCAGGCGCGCCGCGCGGTGTTTTCCTGCTCCAGCTCGTCCGCAATGGGCGCGGCCTCGGTTCCATTGTCCGAGGTCAGCAGCGCCATCGCCCGCCGCGCGTCGCCCAGCCGGCCGCTCGCGTTGAGCCGGGGCGCCAGCTGAAAGCCGATGTTTCCGGCGGAGATGGTCTTTCCGTCCAGCCCAGCCGCATGAATGAGCGCCGCTACGCCCGGCCGGGGGTTTTCATTGATCATTTTCAGCCCGAGCGACACAATCACCCGGTTTTCACTGATCAGGGGAACAATGTCCGCCACCGTCGCCAGCGCGGCCAGATCCACATATTTTCCGGCCATGCCCCATCCGGGCGGAACGCTGCACATCCCCTGCTCCTTCTCAAGCCCGGCCGCCAGCGCAAGAATCAGCTTGAACGCCACGCCCGCGCCGCACAGGCTCGGGAAGGGATAATCGCCCAGCAGCGGATTGATCACCGTGCAGTCGGGCACCAGATCGCCCGGGCGGTGATGGTCGGTCACGATGACGTCCATGCCGAGCGACTTGGCCAGCTCGACCTCGTGCAGGCAGCTGATGCCGCAGTCCACCGTAATCAGCAGCGAAGCGGTTTTGGCGATTTCGATGATAGCGCGCTCATTGAGGCCGTAGCCCTCCTCGTGGCGCGAGGGGATATACACGCTCACCCGCATGCCCATTTCGCGCAGGAACATGCTCAGGAGCGACGAGGCCGACACGCCGTCCACGTCGTAATCGCCGAACACGCACACATCCTCATACACCCCGCGCGCGCGCAGAATCCGCTCAACCGCTTCCGGCATGCCGCTCAGCTTCATCGGGTCGATCAGCTGATCCGCCGAGGGATGCAGAAAGGCCTCCGCTTCCTCCAATGAAGCGACGCCCCGCTGCATGAGCAGGCCGTGAATGAGGGCGGGCATGCCGGGCGGACAGGCCCATGCCCGGGCCGCGCCGCCGCGCTGAATGAGTCGCTGCATATAGTATAACTCCTCTGACAATATTGTTTTTTAGGCGGAAATCACCGCATAATGAAAAACACAACAGCCTCTCCGGATACGGAAAGGCTGCTGCGAAAAGTAAATCAGGCCTTCTTCGCCTTCTTGCCCTTGAACAGGTTGGTGATGAAGCCGAAGGTGTTGTGGTCGATCCAGTGAGCCCAGATCTGACCGCTCAGCATGACGGAGGAATAAACGCCGGCCAGCATACCGATGATCAGCGGGAACACGAACTCACGGATGGAGGTGACGCCCAGGATGTACAGGAGAACCAGGGTGACCAGCGTGGTGATCGTGGTGTTGATGGTGCGGGCCAGGGTCTGCTTGACGGACGCCTCGACCACGTTCTTGCGGGAGCCTTCCTTGTAGTCCAGCAGGCGGTTGTTCTCGCGGATGCGGTCGAAGATGATGATGGTGTTGTTGATGGAGTAACCGATGATGGTCAGCATGGCCGCGATGAAGGGCGAGTTGACCTGATACAGGCCGCGCGCAAAGGTCATGAAGGAGATCATGATCAGGATGTCATGCGCCAGCGCAACCAGAGCCGCCAGACCGGAGTTGAAGTCGAAGCGGATGGCGATGTAGATCAGCAGGCAGGCGAAGACGATCAGGCAGGAGGTGACCGCGTTGGCGATCAGGTCCTTGCCGGCGACGGCGCCCACGGTATCGATGGTGACGAAGGTGGCGTCCGGATAGGAGGCCTCCAGGTTCGCTTCGAAGGCAACGCGCAGGTTATCGGCTTCCGCGCCCAGATCCTTGGTGCGGATCTGCAGCTCGGTCATGTTCTCGCCGGCCTTGGCGATCTGAGACTCGGAGATGCCGGCGTCCTTCAGAGCGGCTTCAACAACCTTCACGTCGAAGTCAGCGCCCATCTCGTACTTGAGCAGGGAGCCGCCGGTGAAGTCGATGCCCAGGTTCAGGCCCAGGCCAAAGATATTCATGATCAGCGCCACGGCAATGATGGCGGCGGAGATCATCAGATAGATGCGGGTGTTTCCGGTGTAAATCTTCTTATCCATGATGATATCCTCCTTTCATTACCGGGTGAACAGCTTGGCGTTCTTGATGCCCAGGTTGGTCACCTGATTCAGCAGGAAGCGGGTGATGAACACGGACGAGATCATCGAGGTAACGACGCCGATCAGCAAGGTGATGGCGAAGCCCTTGATGGCGCCGGTGCCGAAGTACATCAGAACGACGGCCGCGATGATGGTGGTTACGTTGGAGTCGATGATGGAGGACAGCGCGTTCTTGTAGCCGCGCTTGGCAGCCATGCCGATGGAGCGGCCGCCCTTGAGCTCTTCGCGGAAGCGCTCGAAGATGATGACGTTGCCGTCAACGGCCATGCCGATGCCCAGGATGATACCGGCGATGCCCGGCAGAGTCAGCTGGACGCCCGGAACCAGGGCCAGCGCATAGAAGACGATCAGCATATAGATGGACAGAGCGATGTCCGCAACCAGACCGGGCAGGCGGTATACGGCGATCATGAAGATCATGATGATGATAACGCCGATGATGCCGGCCAGGATGGAGGTGTCCAGCGCCTCAACGCCCAGCGTGGCGGAGACGGCGCTCGACTCGATCAGCTCGATGTCCAGCGGCAGAGCGCCCGACATGATCAGGTTGGCCAGGTTGATGACTTCCTGCTGGGTGAACTGACCGGAGATCATGCCCTTGCCGCCGGTGATGGGTTCGTTGACGGTGGGCGCGGAGATCACGGTGTCGTCCAGAACGATGGAGATGGTCTCGCCGACATGAGCGGTGGTCGCATCGGCAAAGGCCTTGGTGCCTTCCTCGTTCAGCTCGAAGTCAACATAATACATGGTGGCTCCGCCTTCTTCGTTGCTGCCCATCATCGGGGCGGCCTTGACGATTTCCTTGCCTTCCATGATGACGTTGCCCTCGGGATCGAGGAACTCAAGATGCGCCGGGGTACCCACGATGTTGAGGACTTCATTGGGATCCTGAACGTCGGGAATCTCAATACGGATACGGTCGCTGCCCTGACGGGTAATGTTCGCCTCGGTGTAGCCCGCCGAGGTCAGACGGTTGCGCATGATGGTGACGGTGGCGTCCATCTGCTGATCGAAGTTCTCAGCCGTGGTGTCGCCCAGATATACGGCGTAGATGCCGCCGCGCAGATCCAGACCCAGGCTGATCGCCTGACCGACCGGCTTCAGGATGTACTTGCCAACCTGAGCGCCATTGATTGCGAGCACGCCGATCAGAATAACCAGCACCAGCGTCACGCAAAGTGTTACCAGACTCTTCCTTTTCATTCCCAATAATCCTCCCTCGCCGTGGCGACACCCGGGATATGGTGTGCACAACAAGTTTTATACAATCATGTATTATACTATGTTAAGAGTCATTCGTCAACATATGAAGGAATAAAAATCTCCCCGCACGCCCTTTCCGGCCCGGATTTCCGAACATTTTCCGCATTTCCGCCAAAAATGCACGCCTTGCCGCCATCCGACAGCCTTCGACCCGGTCCGACAGAAAATATCAGTTGGCATTCCCCCGGAAATATGATATAATTAAGGAAGTATCGAAGCGGAAGGAGATCTGAGCGCCATGAACGACCGGGAAACCACGCTGTCCTGCCTCAAGGAGGCGGTGCATCAGCTGTGCCTGAGAAAGGGCTGGGGCGAAAAGGGCGTTCAGAATCCGCAGCAGGTCGCCATGGCGATGACGGTCGAGATGAGCGAGCTGCTGGAGCACTTCCAGTGGATGAATCCGGACGACGTGCGCGCGCTCATGAACGGGGAGAATCCGGAAAAGACCGCGCTCATCGCCGAGGAATTTGCAGACGTCATGATGTACGGCATGCAGCTTGCGCGCACCCTGGGCATAGACGTCGCCCACGAGGTTGAGCGCAAGATTGATATAGTAGACCACAGGCCCGTCCGCGAGGACGAGCCCAAACGATAACCGGCCTTGCACCGGCAGAACAACACAGTCGGAGGGACTTTCATGAACAAGGATATGATTCTGATACTCGATTTCGGCGGAGAGCAGGCTCTGTCGCTGGCGCGGATGCTGCGCGGCGCGGGCATCTACTGCGAGATTCTGCCTTACAGCGCGCCGATCGAGCTGATCAAGAAAAACAATCCGCAAGGCATTCTGATGACCGGAGGCCGGGAGGGCATCGAGCAGGAATGCGACTATGAGGTGTGGCTGATGCGCACGCCGGTTCTGGCGATGGGCATGAGCGCGCGCCAGATGATCCGCCAGCTGGGCGGCCGGATTCTGAACAATCAGGTTTCCGAGCGCATGACCGAGCTGAAGCTGGATATCTCCTGCCCCCTGTTCGACGGAATCGACCGCTGTGAGCGGTATGTAAACCGCATCAATGCCGTCGAACTGCCCGAGACCTTCCGCTCCATCGGAACCAGCGAGGGCATGAGCGCCGCGTTTGCCTATGAAAAGAAGCGCCTGTACGGCATTCAGTTCGAAATCGAGGCCAACGATCCCGAGGGCCTTACCATCCTCAACAACTTCCTCAACGACATCTGCTCCTGCGAGCGCTGGTGGTCGATTCCGACCTTCATTCAGGAGCGCATCGAGTCCATCCGCGAGCAGGTGGGCTCGGGCAGCGCGCTGATGGCGCTGTCGGGCGGCGTGGACTCCTCGGTCTGCGCGGTTCTGATGCACCACGCCGTCGGCAAGCAGCTGAACTGCATTTATGTAGACACCGGCCTCATGCGCAAGGGCGATACCGAGACCGTGCGCCGCGTCTTCCTGAACGAGCTGGGCATCAACGTCATCATGGTGGACGCGAAGGCCCGCTTCATGGCGAAGCTGGCGGGCGTCACCGATCCGAAGGAAAAGTGGCGGCTGGTCAGCGAGGAATTCGCCGCGATTTACGAAGAGGAAGCCGCGAAGCTCCCCGCCATCGACTGCCTGATCGAATGCACCATCTACAACGACGTGCTGCACGGCTATGAGCAGGGCAACATGCAGCCCGTGCAGGACGACGACCTGAAGCTCACGGGCAAGCCGGTCATCGAGCCGGTCAGAGAGCTGTTCAAGGACGAGGTCCGCACGGTGGGCGAGGTCATGGGCCTGCCGCCGGAAATCGTCAGCCGCCAGTCGTTCCCGGGCGCAGGCCTGGGCATCCGCATCATCGGCGAGGTCACGGAAGAAAACCTCCGCCTGCTGCGCGAAGCGGACGCCATCTGGCATGAGGAAATCCTCGCCGCCGGGCTGGACCGCCGCATCCGCCGCTACTTCGCCGTGCTCAGCGAAACCGCCTCCACCGGACGGCAGCACTGCGAGCGCGTCATCGCGCTGCGCGCCATGGGCAACGCCGGCGTCAACCAGACCGCTTTCCGCATGCCCTACGACCTGCTCGAGCGGGTCACGGCGCGCATCCTCCGGGAGCTGCCCAAAATCGACCGCGTCGTATACGACATGACCACCTCGCCGCAGAGAACGGTTGAGTGGGAATAATAACTGTGGCATTCCGAAGCACCTGAACGGCAATCACCTTGTTGTTCAGGTGCTTTTGCTTCCCGTCAAAAGGTCTGTTACCCTTGCCAAGCACAATATTATACAGTACAATAGAGTTATTATCATTATTTCGACAGGAATGATTTGAATATGAAAACGAATGACCGAAAGATTACAGACTTGATGTCCGATATCCACAGCGGCAAAACCCAGTTGCCGGACTTTCAGCGCGGATGGGTATGGGATGACAACCGGATTAAAGCATTGATCGCAAGCATTTCCAGCGGATACCCCGTGGGTGCTGCAATGTTTCTCGAATACGGCAATGAAAACATCCGCTTCAAGTATCGAGTAATAGAAGGCTCCCCTCGAACCAACGCGACTCCTACCGAATTGATTCTCGACGGTCAGCAGAGACTTACCTCTATATATTCCTCGCTGTTCAGTGAAAAAGCCGTCAATACCAGGACAGATAAGGGGCAGGAAATCAAACGCTTCTATTATATTGATATGGAAAAAGCAATCGATCCGTCAGTAGATCGGATTGATGCCGTTATTTCTGTCCCAGAAACACGACAAGTTACATCTGACTTCGGAAGAAAGATTGACATAGACCTATCAACCCCGACTCTTGAATATGAGCAGAAGCTTTTCCCCCTGAACAATATTCTCGATCCCAATAAATACAACAAATGGCAGTTGGGCTTCATGCAGCACCATCATTTCGAAGCTGCCACCTCCATGCTGTATACCGATTTTCTGACGAAGATCATCGTTCCTTTGGGACAATATACAATTCCTGTCATTACTCTGGATAAAGACACTCCGAAAGAAGCCGTATGTCAGGTATTTGAAAATGTAAATACCGGCGGCGTATCCCTGACCGTATTTGAACTGATTACGGCCATCTTCGCCATGGATGACTTTGAACTCCGGAAAGACTGGTCTTATCGCCGCCAGAAGTATTTTACCGGTGACCTCCTTTCCATCACCTCATCTACAGACTTCCTGACTGCCTGCACGCTCCTGTCAACCTACAAAAAAGGCGGCACCGTAAGCTGCAAGAAAAAAGATGTGCTAAATCTGACTCTGAATGAATACCAAAAATATTCGGACGCTCTGTCGGAAGGCTTTGTCGAGGCTGAAAAGCTTCTGCAGGAAGAACGTATTTTCTCCAGTAAAGACCTTCCATACTCTACTCAGTTGATTCCTTTGGCTGTCCTCTGCACCCTATTGGCGGATAATAATCAAATCAAAATCGCAAACATCAAGGACAAGTTGAAGAAATGGTATTGGTGCGGAGTCTTTGGCGAAATGTACGGAAGCGCCAATGAAACCAGATATGTCAATGATGTTGTCGGTGTAATGGAATGGCTGAATGATCCTTTGAGAATTCCCAAGACAATTCAGGAGTCTTATTTTAATCCTGTCAGGCTGCTGTCTCTTCAGTCCAGACAAAGTGCCGCCTACAAGGGTATTATGGCATTGATTCTCAAGAACCATTGCCGTGACTTCATCAGCGGCCGCGAAATGGACTTTACTGTCTATAAAGCCGAGAGCATTGACATCCATCATATTTTCCCGAAAGATCATTGCGAGAAAATGGGGTATCCGAGGTCAAAATGGAATTCCGTCGTCAATAAAACGCCCATTTCATATTCAACAAATCGGGAGATTGGCGGAGTTGCTCCGAGTCAATATCTTGCTCGTATCGAGAAGAAAGGACAAGTATCTCCTACCACGCTGGACGAATATCTTGAGACACACATGATCGATGTTTCGTGCTGTCGTACCGATGACTTCAACCAATACTTCACCAGGCGTGCAATATCCATTCTGAATGCCATCGAGGCTGCAACCGGAAAAGCCATTGCAGGACGAGACAGTGAGCTGGTCATGCAGGACTTTGGCAGCTCTCTCATTCAGACAAACACATAATCCTTCCTCCAAGCAAGAGCCTATATAAAAGGAAGCGATACTCACACCCCCGTCGGCTGACAGCATGCCGGCGGGGATGATTTTATATGCGCTTACCGCTTTGCACCGGCGGGAACGGCGGCCGTGCGGCCGACGGTGATGTTGTCCGCTTTTCGGTTCTGCAGCGCTTCAATGGGATTGGGCTGCGTCTCGAAGCGGTAGTCGGTGCCGTAATGGCCGATGTAGCGGCTGATGACCTCGTGGCTGGGCACTGCGGCGACGTCCTGATTTACGATGTTCTGATACGCGGCAAAATCGCTGTCCTTCGGCAGCTGGCTGACCGGCACATAGTTTTCCCTGAGCGCAGTCAGCTCGGCCTGAGACGCAAGCACCTTCCTCACATAGTCCACGTTCGAGCCGAGGCACACAAGCTCCGGGAATTCGCCGTCCGGGATGACCTGCTGCCATTCGGTGCCCTCGAAATTCTTCAGAAGATTTGCCGCAAAGTGCAGGTGCGATACCTCCTCCTCGAACAGCCGCGCCCAGATATCGCGGATGCGCGCGTCGCATTCGTTCTCCATGCAGGAATAATACAGGTAGCACTCGGTGTACTGGTGCATCAGCAGGCACTCGAGCCACGTCGGGCGCGGGTCCATGAGGCTGCCGTAATGGGATACGTGCTGCTCCTCGATCATGCCGATTTCCTGATAGAGCCGGCGGCCCATTTCGGTGGGATAGAGCGTCGCGGCGTTCATGTAGAAATTCATAGTCTGCTGCTCGGCGGCGGTGATGATGCCGGCGGCCAGCTTCGTAATCAGTTCGGCGTCCGGCTCCTCGAAATTCCGGATGGAGTCATGCGGATGCCTGTGCTCAGAAACCGTCGGCCTGCCGGGCATGATTTCGGTGTATCCGCCAACCAGCTTCTCCGCCGCCTCGCCGGTTTCCATGTCCATGAGGTTGGCGTAGCGGTAGAGATGGTCGAAGTCCTCCAGCAGCGCGAAGTCGAGCGCGTTTTTGACGTTCTGGCAGGGCACCATTTTGGCCAGCGCCGCGGTAAGATCGACCGCCAGCTGCTCATAGCCGATGGTGTGCTCCAGAATGGTCTCGTCCATGGGCTTCAGACAGGACACATACTTTTGCTGCTGCTGTTCGGCGCGGCGCAGAAGCGCGATTTCTCGGCGCAGGTCGTTGTTCATTGAGTGGCGCGAGAACTGGTGCGAAAACCAGACCTGCTCGAACTCGGTGCCGTTCATCAGGATGACGCGCGTGCGGGTGTAGGGGTCGACCGTGTGCTTGTCGTACGGCATGGGACAGATGGCCTTCCAGTCCCTCAGCGTCTTTTCGACAGGCACGGGATTCAGCTTGAACGGATTCATGCAATTTCTCCTTTTTCATGGATTCCGCGCTTATTCTCTCCGCACCCGCTCAAAAATATGCCGCGCGTGCGTTTAGCGATTGCATAATCGGGTAAATTGTGTTACCATTTTAATGGATTATTCTGATTCAAAGGAGAGTCGTTGAATATGAAAACCGTAGCTGACGTAAAGTGCTTCCTGCTGGATATGGACGGAACGATCTATCTGGGCAACATCCTGCTGGATGGCTCGCTGGAATTCCTGAAGGCCGTCGTGGACAGCGGCCGTGATTTCCTGTTCCTCACCAACAATTCCTCCCACAACGCCAACCACTATGTCAAAAAGCTGGCGAAGATGGGCATCAACGTAGGCCCCGAGAAGGTGCTGACCTCCGGTCAGGCCACCGCCATGAAGTGCCGCACGCTGTTCCCCGGCAAGAAGGCGTTTGTTCTGGGCAACAATTTCCTCTTTGAAGAGCTGAAGGACGGCGGCATCGAGATCGATCAGGAGAACCCGGATTACGTCATCATCGGCTACGACACCACGCTGGACTATGCCAAGATGACCGCGGTCTGCGATTTCGTCCGCGCGGGCCTGCCCTACATCGCCACCCATCCGGACTTCAACTGCCCCACCGAGACCGGCTTTGCGCCCGACATCGGCGCGATCATCGCCTTCATTGAAGCGTCCACCGAGCGCCGCCCCGACCTGATCGTGGGCAAGCCCTATGTCGGCGTGGTCGAGGCCGCGCTGGAGCGCACGGGCCTGACCGCGGGCGAGCTGGCCATGGTCGGCGACCGCCTGTACACCGACATCGAGACCGGCCTGCGCCACGGCATGACCTCCATCCTCGTTATGACCGGCGAGACCACCGAGGAAATGCGTCTGGCCAGCGACACCAAGCCCGATCTGGTATACGGCCGCCTGTCGGATATGATTCCGGAACTGTAAGAAAGGGAAGCCGCACTCAGGCCGTGCGGAGACCGGGGAGTTTATGTCTCAGGCTGACGCGGCCATTGTGCTGAGCCATGACTCTGCTTTAGAAGCGATCTTTTCCCAGAGAGGGCAGGGGGACTTTCGATTTTCCCCCTTTGCCCTCTCTGGACTCACCCGAACCCCCTTTAAACGATTCCTCTCGGAATTTCTTGAAGGAAATTCCTGTCGGAAGGACAAGCTGCTGTTTTTCTTAGTGCCAAGCAAACGCCAGTATTCTGAAAAAGCATTGAGATCGTCGCAGCCTGTTTATCTTGTCTCAACAGCCAACAGAAAAGGAAATCTCCGTCTCGCATAAAGATTCCCTCTCATCCACCAATCCCGCATTCGGAGGACAATACCATGAGCGATAAGAAACGTCAGCTTCTCATGCGCAGGGACATGAATAAGCCCCTCGTGGAGCTTCCGCCCCTGCCCGAGCTGTATGAAATCAAGACCGACGACGGAACGTATGCCGGCGCGTGGGAATGGATCACCGCGGGCGCGTTCCCGGACTGGCAGCCGAAATACAGCATGATTCTGAACGATCCCCGCTGCGCGCCCGAGCGCGTGTTCTTCGTCAATGAATACAGCCAGCCCAGCGCCACCGCTTCCGTTCAGATGGAGGAAAAGCGCGCGCTGGTTCATATGGTCGCGACGCATCCCTACGCCGCGGGCATGGGCTTCGGAAAATACGCCGTGGACGCCTGCCTTAAATACATGCGTGCGCACGGCGTGAAGACTGCCGAACTGACCACGGACGATTTCCGCCTGTCCGCCATCAAGATGTATCTGGAGCTGGGCTTTGATCCGGTCATCGACGACGAGGAAATGGAACTCCGCTGGAAGGCCGTCATGGAAAACCTCGCGTCCTTCAAGGGCTCAAAAAAGCCCGAAATCATCCCGCTCTGGCCGGACGGCAATATCCCCTACTTTATCGAGGGCAACTGCATCCCGTCCATCGAGGCGTACCCCGCAGAGGGCTCGAAGGGCGCGGTCGTCATCTGCCCCGGCGGCGCATACCGCATCAAGGCCAGCCATGAGGGCCGGCAGATTGCGCGCATGCTGAACGACGCGGGCATTTCGGCCTATGTGCTCGATTACCGCGTCAGGCCCTGCCATTACGAGGCCCCGCTGTCCGACGCCAAGCGCGCCATCCGCACGGTGCGCGCCATGGGCTATGAGAAGGTCGGCGTGATGGGCTTCTCCGCCGGCGGTCATCTGACCTGCTCGGCCGCCACCCTCTACGACGCGGGCGACGCCGCCGCGGAAGACCCGATCGAGCGCATCTCCAGCCGACCGGACGCCTTCATCCCCTGTTATCCGGTCGCCAGCTTCGCCTCCTTCCGCCATCAGGGCTCCCTCGAGCTGCTGCTGGGCGATCAGAAAAACAATTACGCGCTGATCAAGCGCTTCTCTTCCGAGCTGAACGTCACCGGAGATACCCCGCCCGCTTTCATCTGGCATACCATGACCGACGCGGCGGTTCCGGTGGAAAACAGCGTCAACCTCGCCAGCGCGCTGGCCCACGCGGGCATCAGGTTCGAACTTCATATCTTCCCGGACGGCCCGCACGGACTGGGTCTGGCCGGAGGAAACCCGGTGATCGGAAAATGGCCGGGCCTGTGCCAGAGATGGCTCACCGAGCTCGGCTTCGGACGGTAATATCACCCAACGAAACGGGAGGCGATTCCGCATGAGTCACGGAAAAACGCTACTTCTGAAGCGAAATATGCGCACGCCGCTTGCCGCCCTTCCGCCTCTTCCCTACCGGCATTCGGTGCACACGGCAGAGGTTCTGCCGGAGACGAGCGCGGAAGCATGGGCATGGATCATCGGCGATGCCCTCGGAAAAGACGGCGATGCGCCTGAATCCCTCGCCGCCTGCCTCCGGGAGGAAACATACGGCGCGGACCGGGTGTTCCTCTCCATGATGCACAGTCAGGAGATGGGCACGGCCGCCGTTTCCCTGAAGGACGGGCGCGCCTTTGTCAGCCTGCTGGCGGTTCACCCCTACGCACGGGGCCGCGGGCTGGGCCGGCTGGCGCTGAACGCGGCGCTTGAATACATCCGCGACGCCGGATACGAATACGCCGAGGCGCTCGTACCCGCCGATAAGACCGCCGCCATCGGCCTCCTGACCGGCATGGGCTTTGCGCCGGCCGGTGAATCGGACAACACGGAGTGGAAGGAAGTTGAAAAACGCATGAGCGAATATGAAAAGAAGGAATATGAAAGAATCGTTCTCTGGCCCGACGGAAATATCCCCTATTTCCGCGAGGAAAACTGCATCCCCGCGATGACCGCCTACCCGGTCGAGGGTTCGAAGGGCGCGGTTGTCGTATGTCCCGGCGGCGGCTATACCGGCAAGGCGGCCCACGAAGGCGCGCCCGTCGCCCTGATGCTGAACGAGGCGGGCATCTCCGCCTATGTGCTCGATTACCGCGTCAAGCCCTGTCACCACGAAGCCCCGATGGCCGACGCGCACCGCGCCATCCGCACCCTGCGCAGCATGGGCTATGAGAAGGTGGGCATTCTGGGCTTCTCCGCCGGCGGACACCTGACCTGCGCGGCTGCCACCCTCTACGACCTCGGAAATCCCGACGCCGAGGACCCGATTGAGCGCTTCTCCTCCCGCCCGGACGCATTCATCCCCTGCTACGCGGTCGTGAGCTTCATCTCCTTCCGCCATCAGGGCTCGGTCGACAGCCTGCTGGGCGAGCGCAAGACCGATTTCGAGCTGATTTACCGCTTCTCCGCCGAGATGCACGTGGACAAGAACACCCCGCCCGCCTTCATCTGGCACACGGCGGAAGACTCGGGCGTTCCGGTGGAAAACAGCCTGCATCTGGCGCGCGCCATGGCGCATGCGGGCGTGCCGTATGAACTGCACATCTTCCCCAATGGCAGCCACGGCCTGGGCCTCGCCCAGAACAACCCGGCCGCCAAGGACTGGCCCGGCCTCTGTCAGGACTGGCTCCTCAATCTGGGCTTCGGAAAATAAAAATCGGAAAGGATGAACGACTGTATGGCGATCTTCCTTTGGCCGGGCATTGCGCCCGATACCGAGCTGTGCGGCGAGCAGGCGCAGCCCTCCCTCGAGCCGTTTGAAGTGAAGGGATCGAAGGGCGCGGTCATCGTCTGCCCCGGCGGCGCATACGTCAATAAGGCCGCCCACGAAGGCGCGCCGATCGCAGAAATGATCAATGAAGCGGGCATTTCCGCCTTTGTCCTCGATTACCGCGTTCAGCCCTTCCGCATCGAGACCGCCGTGGGCGACGCTCAGCGCGCCATCCGGCTGGTCCGCAGCATGGGCTATGAAAAAGTAGGCATACTGGGCTTCTCGGCAGGCGGCCATCTGGCCGGGTCCGCGGCCACGCTGTACGACGCGGGCAAACCGGACGCCGACGACCCCATCGAGCGTCTCTCCTCCCGGCCGGACGCCTTCGTCTCCTGCTACGGCGCGACCAGCTTCCGCCTGTTCCAGAAATCGTGGACGCCGATGGTACTGGGCAAGGAGCGCATGAAGAATCAGGCCGACATCAACCGCTACACCGCCGAGCTGAACGTCACGCATGACACCCCGCCCGCTTTCATCTGGCACACGGCGGACGACCCGGTGGTTCCGGTGGAGGTCGCGCTGGTGCTGGCCGAAGCGCTGTCCGCAAAGGGCGTGCTGTGCGAGATGCATATCTATCCGCACGGACGGCACGGCCTCGGGCTGGCCAAGGACGACCCGGTCGTCGGCCAGTGGACAAATCAGGTTCAGAAGTGGCTTCTCAGGCTGGGCTTCGGTCAGGCATAAGGCATTTTTTACAGAATCAGAGCAAGGAGTGATGCGCTGTGCGATTCAGGCAGGTACATCTGGACTTCCATACCTCCGGCAAAATCCCCGGCATCGGCGCGGATTTCAATAAAGCGCAGTTTCAGACGGCGCTGACCGACGGCCATGTCGATTCGATCACCGTCTTCTCCAAGTGTCACCACGGCTGGGCCTATCATCCCTCCAAGGCCAACCGCATGCACCCCGGCCTGTCCTTCGACCTGCTGGGCGCGCAGCTGGAAGCCTGCCGCGAAATCGGCGTGAACGCGCCGGTCTATCTGTCGGCGGGTCTGGATGAAAAAGAGGTTCTGCTGCATCCCGAGTGGCTGAACGTCGACCCCACCCGCGAGCAGCCCAGACAGGAGATCATTCAGCCCCATTATCACCTCCTGTGCTACAACACGCCCTATCTGGACGTGCTCTGCGCGCAGGTTGAGGAGGTCATGGAAAAATACAACCCCTGCGGCGTGTTCCTCGATATCTCCAACGTGCGCATGTGCACCTGCGGAAGCTGCGTTCAGTCGATGCTCGACAAGGGCATGGACCCGACCGACATGGCCGACGTCCGCAGACACGGCGAGATGGTCTACGCCGAATACTGCCGCCGCATCGAGGAATCGGTCCGCAAGTATTCCGCCACGGCGACCATCTTCCACAACGCCGGCCACATCACCCACGGCCGCCGCGACATCGCCGGATATGACACCCATCTGGAGCTGGAAAGCCTGCCCACCGGCGGCTGGGGCTACGACCACTTCCCGCTCTCCGCGGCCTATACCCGCACGCTGGGCCAGGAATTCCTGGGCATGACCAGCAAATTCCACACCACCTGGGGCGAATTCGGCGGCTTCAAGCACCCCAACGCCCTCATCTACGAAACCGCGCTTTCCATCGCCTGCGGCGCGTGCTGCTCCATCGGCGATCAGCTGCATCCGCGCGGCGAGATGAACGAGAGCACCTACAAGCTGATCGGCGCGGCGTATGCCGAGGTCGAGAAGAAGGAGCCGTGGTGCGCCGGCGCGAAGAACCATGCGGACATCGCCGTGCTCAGCTGCGAAGCGTTCCTTCAGAGCGGCAGAAACGGCAAGGGAACCGACAGCAATGTCGGCGCATGCCGCATCCTGCTCGAGGGCAAGTTCCTCTTCGACTTCATCGACCGGGAGACTGCTTTCGACGGCTACAAGCTCATCATCCTGCCCGACCTGATCCGCGCGGACGACGAACTGGCCGCACGCCTGAACGATTATGTCGCCAGGGGCGGCAGGGTGCTGCTCTCGGGCGAATCGGGCGTGAAGATGGATTCTGACGAATTCGCGCTGAACGTGGGCGCGAAGTTCGCCGGAAGGGCGGCCCATCAGCCCAACTACATGATCCCCGGCTACGACTGCGTCAACGGAAAGACCTCCTACGTCATGTACAAGCCGGGCTACTGCCTGACCGACGTCACCGGAGAGGTCTTTGCCGAGCGCGGCGAGTCCTATTTCAACCGCGGCCCGTTCTTCTTCAGCTCCCATCAGCACACGCCCAACGACCCGGCCAAAACAGCGCCTGCCGCCGTCATCAGCGGAAACGTGGCCTACATCGGCTGGAATGTGTTCGAGGACTATGCGACCATCGGCGAGCTGCACATGAAGGAGCTGGTGCTCTGCGCGCTGAACCGCCTGCTGCCCGAAGCCGAGCGCAAAGTGACCGCAGGCCTGCCCGACCGCGGCATCGTCACCGCCGCAAAGCAGGGTGAGCGCGAAATCGTGCATCTCCTCTTCGCCTACACGACGGTGCGCGGCAAGAAGACCGAGATCATCGAGGACGCGGTGCCGCTGTACAATGTTCCGGTAACGCTTCAGGCGGATGCGGCGCCGAAGAAGGTTTCGCTCGTTCCCTCCTGCGAGGAGATCCCCTTTGAATATGCGGACGGACGCGTGCGCTTCACCGTGCCCGAAGTGACGCTTCACCAGATGGTCTGCGTCGAATAACATACGCAAAACTCCCCGTCTCCGGCCTTCCGGAAACGGGGAGTTCGATGTTTTGGAATATTATTTCCCGTATTTTTCCCGATACCATTCGTTCAGCAGCTCGGCGTCCTCGCGGATCTGGTTGCCGTCCCGCTGGAACACGCCGATCGCGCCCAGATCGTCCGGCTTGAGGGCGGAAAACGTCTCGTCATACGCCCCCTTGACCGCCTGCCGGATTTCCTCCTTCGTCTTTCCGAGGAACATCTGGCCGCCGGCGAACAGCTTGTAGGCGATGACGGGCTTTGAAACCTTCTTCAGCGTCTCCAGCATGACCGGCCTGTCCTCGGGGTAGAAGATCAGGCTCGCCTTGGTCTTGCCGGTGATGAAGCCGCTGGGCTCACCCTCGCGGTTGCGGCGGGCGTTCTGAAGGCAGGCGACATAGAAATCGACCTTCCATCCCTCGTTTTCGCACATCTCGATCACGTCCGGCCGGTGCGTTCCGATGCCTACGGGCACGTCCATCGCGCGGTACTGCTCAATGCGCTTTCTGATTTCGTCCGTCCGGCCGCTTTCAAAGAGGAAGTCGGTGGTGGTGCCCTGATGATAGATGCCGATGGTGTTCAGCTCCTTCATCATCCGCATGCTCACATCCTGATCCATCGGCATATACGGCTGCCAGATGAACTGAAGCCTGCCGCCGTCCAGCTGATGCTCCTGAAGCAGGCGCACGATATACGGATCGGCCAGCGGCAGCATGGCGTTGTAGCCGCACGCTTCCATCTCGCGCAGCGCCTCCTTGATGCGCTCGGCGGTATACCACGTCTTCATGTCCCTGCCGGTGATTCTGTCCTCGATATACGAGTGTCCGGTCATCGGATTGTCGCCGATGATCAGCTTGCTCACCTGATGCCCGAAGAAATTGACGGTATTCATTATTCGCCCTCCCCGCTTCTATGGCTGCTTTCAGTATACTACGCCCGGGCCTGCGGCGCAAGCGGGAATTGAGCTCCGTCACGCCCTTCTGTCGTCAGAAATTCACCCCCACGACATACTTTCGAAACATTTGCTTGACAAGGCCCCTGTCCATCTGATATAGTAATCCCAATCTACCAATGAGGAGTGAAGTTGAATGATCGGATCCGGTCTTAAGAAGCTGGCTGAGCAGAACGGCCTGAATATTGACGGCGGCGTCGCATACGGCATGCTGAAGGGCTGCTATGTGGCCCTGAGCGAAGGCAAAGGCTACAAGCGCATGAGCATCTATGTCGGCTGCCACCACGCGTCCGACGCGCCCACCGTGGAGGGTAAGATTCCCGAGCATCTGGAGGCGGCCACCGCAGTCTCCGATACCATCATCGAGGAAGCCTCCGATTTCAACACCTACCGCATCATGACCAGCAAGCATACCCTGCCCGGCGTCGCCATCGTACAGGGCGGCAGCGCGGTTCAGGTCAATTTCTTCGATAATCCCGGCACGCTGAAGTGCATCGAGGCCTTTATCGAGAACATTCTGCCCTCCGTCGCGCCCTACACGGAGCCGACCGTCTGCGCCAAGTGCGGCCGCGCGAACGGAAATTCTCCGAAAGCCTGTCTGCTGACCGGCGAAACCGTCGTTCCCATGCATCAGGAATGCGCCGACGCGGTCATCGAAGCCGCAAAGGCCCGCGGTCAGGCCGACAAGGCCGGCGCCGGAAAGACCTTCCTCGGCGTGATCGGCGCGCTCATCGGTGCGCTCATCGGCGCGATCGTCTGGGCGCTGATCGGCCTTGCGGGATACGTCGCCAGCATCGCCGGCTTCGTCGCGGCGTTCCTCGCCGGCAAGGGCTACGACCTCATGGGCGGCAAGCCCGGCAAGATGAAGGTGTTCACGCTGGTCATCTGCGTCATTCTGGCGGTCATTCTGGGTACGCTGCTGCCCGAGATGTACTGGCTGCATGAGATGTATCAGGAAGAGATTCAGGGCGTTCCGGCCGCTCAGATCCTGATGACCGAGGGCGAGTTCTTCGCCGAAGTCATGCCCCTCATCTGGGAGGATCCCGAGGTGACCGGCGCGCTGGCCAAGGACGTTCTGATGGGTCTGGTCTTCGCGGCGCTGGGCTGCTGGTCCGTGCTGAGAACCGCGTCCGGCAACGGCGGCGGCAAGATCCGCATTCTGAAGGACTGATTTCTCATAAAATGGGGCTTCATCGCCCCGCTGAATACACACAAAACCGCTTCCGGCATTTCAGCCGAAAGCGGTTTTCAAATCATTGACAAACCCTGGTGAGGTTTGGAGAGGCAGGGAGCCTCTCCATATTCAATCAAAATTGGCGACATGTGCGTCAATTTTGTGGCATTTTCCGAAGCGCAGCGGAGAAAAATGCTTCTTTCCCTGCATTTTCGCCCGGAAAATCGTGAGATTTTCAGAAAATGCCGCCTTGAGGGGTGGCAGTGGCG
>JAFQQU010000173.1 GCA_017410445.1 Clostridia bacterium
CGCCGGAGAAGGCAAGGAAATGCTCGAGGCGCTGGTTGCGACGGATGAAAACGCCGGATACCTCGGCGAGGTCGCGCTGGTCAACTACTCCTCCCCCATCTCCATGTCCGGCATCGTATATTACACCACCCTCATCGACGAGAATGCCTCCTGCCATCTGGCGCTCGGCCGCGGTCTGGCCCGTCCGCTTCCGGCAGACAGCGAATGGACGTTCAACGATTCTTCCATCCATATCGACTTCATGGTCGGCACGCCCGACATGCATATTGTAGGCAAAACCGCAGACGGACAGGAAGTCGTCGTATTTGATCAGGGCGATTTCGCACTGTAAGGAGTGTATATTATGAAATACAATTTTGATGAAGTCATCGACCGCAAGAACGGCGAAGGCAGCTATTCGACCAAATGGGGCGCGGGCTTCGGCACCTCCTCCATGTTCCTCTCCGACACTCTGCCCGAGGACAGACTCTGCTTCTTCGTCGCGGATATGGACTACAAAACCGCGCCGGAAATCATCGAAGCCATTCAAACGGTGGCAAAGCACGGCATCTTCGGCTACTCTTCCGTTCCGGCCGAATACTACGACGCAGTGTGCCGCTGGATGAAGGACCGCTTCGATCTTCATGTAAAGCCCGAAGAAATCCGCTGCGCACAGGGCGCTCATGCAGCGGTGGTCGAAGCCATCGAAAAGCTCACCAAGCCGGGCGACGGCGTCATCGTGCCCCTGCCCTCCTATTATTACCGCTCCGACGTCATCGGCGTCAACCGCTATTTTGTCGGCTGCCCGATGAACAACGACAACGGCTATTATACCTTCGACTGGGACGGCTTTGAAGCGCTGTGCCGCGAGCCGCAGAACACCGCCGTTATTCTGATGCAGCCGCACAATCCCACCGGCCGTATCTGGACCGAAGAGGAAATCCTCCGAATCACCGCTATCTGCCGCGAAAACAACGTTCTCATGATCTGCGACGACGTCCACATGGATTTCGGCCGCAACGGCAGAAAGGTTGTTCCCTTCATCAATGTCGCAGGCCCGGAAGGCATCGTCATGATCACCGGTCTCGGCAAGACCTTCAACCTCGCCGGCATGGCCATCACCAACATCATCATTCAGGATGAAGCGCTGCGCAAGAAGATGGGCGGCAGCAATTCCCTGATCTCGCCCTTCAGCATCGCCGCCTGCATCGCCGCCTACACCAAGTGCGACGAATGGGTTGATCAGCTGAACGCCTATCTGGACGAGGTCATCGATTACGTGATCGACCGCTTCCACAAGGAACTGCCTCAGGTCAAGGTTCTCAAGCCGGAAGGCACCTACATTCTCTGGCTGGACTTCACCGACTGCGGCCTGACCAGCGAAGAGCTCGATCAGCGCATTGCCGGACAGGCTCATATCGCCCTAACCGACGGCGCAGGCATGGAGCCGCCGAAGGGAACGATCTTCCGCAGATTCTGCGCCGTCTCCCCCAAGAGCGTCATGAAGGAAGCCATGGACAGGCTGGTGGCCTGCCTGAAATAACGGATATACGCCGTCCGAGAAAACAAACATATTCATATATAGGAGGAACAACACAATGAGCATGGATAAGATGAGAGCATGGAAACTGCTGGAAGACATGAGCTTTGTCCGCATCGCCGGCAGCGAAGAGGACAAGAAGGCCGCTGAGCTTCTCAAGGACTACTGCGAGGCCGCAGGCGTTCCGGCAGTCATTGAAGAATACGAAATCGACGTCGTAGAGATCAAAAAGGCCACTCTGGAAGTGCTGGAGCCCGAATACCATGCCTATCCCGTCATCGGCATCGGCAAGACCGCAAACACCCCCGAAGAGGGCCTCACGGGCGGCTTCAAATATATCGAGGATGCGACCGAGACCAATCTGACCGACGTTGCCGGCAAGATCGTTCTCCTGCAGGGCCGCGGCAAGCCCGACCTCTACAAGACCCTCCAGAAGAAGGGCGCGCTGGGCTACATCTCCCTCGGCGGCAATATGTATGAAGACGAGAGCATCAAGAACGAGCTGCGTCCCATGAACGCCTTCGGCAAGGACAATCCCCTGCCCGGCCTGCGCATCCACATCTCCGAGGCTGAGAAGCTGGTCCGCTCCAAGCCCGAAAAGGTCCGCATCGTGCTGGACGCCGAGCAGAAGAAGGCGACCTCCTACAACGTCGTCGCCACCATCGACGGCACCGACCTGAAGGACGAAGTCATCGCCTTCAGCGCGCATTACGACTCCGTTCCCTACTCCAAGGGCAGCTGGGACAATGCCACCGGTTCCGTCACCATCGCCGAGCTGATGCACTACTTCAAGGAAAAGGGCACCCGCAGAACGATGAAGTTCGTCTGGTGCGGCGCGGAAGAAATCGGCCTGATCGGCTCCCGCGAATACTGCAAGGCCCACAAGGATGAGCTGGAGAACTACATCTTCAACATCAACTTCGACATGACCGGCGTCACCATCGGCTATGAGCATTGCTGCTGCTCCACCAGCGAGGATACGCTGCACGCCATCGAATTCCTGGCCAAGCTGAACAACTATCCCGTCAAGACCGAGCTGGGCACCTACTCTTCCGACTCCACCAGCTTCGCCGGCGCAGGCGTTCCCGCCATCACCTTCGCCCGTCTGCAGGCCATGGGCGGCGCTCAGATTCACAACCACAACGACACCATGGAGCATCTGGATCCCGATTCCTTCATGATCACTCTGAACTTCGCGGCCCTCTTCGCCGAGCAGATCGCCAATGCGCCGGTCAATCCGATTCCGCGCAAGCTTGCCGACAAGGTCACCGAGAAGCTCGAAGAAATGAAGAAGCGTCTCGCCGCCATGGAAACCAAGAATGAAGAGGAAAAGAAGCCCGAGGCCGAAGAGAAGAAGGAAGAAGCGGCCGAGGAAAAGAAGTAATCCCCTTCCGCTTGCCTGACTCCATAATGATCGCCCGATTCCGCCGCCCGGCGTCATGCCGGAAACGCAGAATCGGGCGTTTCTATGCTGAAAAAGCTCACCCGGACAGAACTCTTTCCGTCCGGGTGCATTTCCCATATCAGTATTCGGTCCGGGCCAGCACATCCTTTTTAAGTGCCTCGGAGAGCCGGTTGAAGTATTCCGAGAATCCGCCGATGCGCACGATCAGGTTCTCATGCTTCTCGGGATGCTCCATCGCGTCCAGCATCTCCTCGCGGGACAGACAGCTCACCTGCAGCTGCATGCCGCCCTTGTCGAAGAAGGTCTGAACCAGCGGCCTGAGCAGCGTCGGAAGGTGCTCCTTGCGGATGCGGATGTTCATAACCGGCGTGCCGACCACCCGGTTGAGCGGCAGCTTCGCCGTGCTGCTCAGAAGCGCGGTCGGACCCTTGACGTCCTTGCCGTGAACGGCTCCCAGCGAATCGCACAGCGGCTCATACGCCTTGCGTCCGTCCGGCGTGGCCTGAACCACGCTGCCGGCATATTCGTAGGTGGTGAACTGATTGGATACGGTCATGTATTTTCCGGAGGGATAGCATGTTCTCTGATTGAAGCCGTCATAGATCCGTCCGGCCAGATCTCTTGCAAGTTCGTCAATCCGGTCGTCGTCCACGCCGAAGCAGGGACAGGCGCGCGCCTTTTTGAGGAACCGGGCGTCCTGCGCATCCAGCGCGGTCAGAAATTCATCTGCGGAGTATTCCTTCTTTTCAAACACCAGCTCCCGGACAACGCTCAGCGAATCGATTACGTTGATCAGACCCGAAACGTTGCTGACGCTCCAGTAGTATCTCGCGCCGCCCGCGTTGAAGTCCAGTCCCTTGTCAATGCAGTCGTCAACAAACAGCGTTCTGACCGGCTGCGGGCGGTATTTTGCCCGCGTTTTCCGGTATTCGGTCAGGATATCGAGCGCATCGCCGGTTTCCTTATATATTTCGGCGCACAGACCTTCATAATAGGCTTCGAAGCTGTCGTACTCGGCCAGATGCGCGCGGGTGAATCGGTCGTAAATCAGCGCGGTATGCAGGCCCAGATCATCCGAGCCGACATTCGAAATACCCTCGAGCATCGTCTCGGTGCAGCCGCCAAAGACGCATCTTTCCCGGTCCTCGTCCGGAATTTCCGGAAACTCACGCAGGAGCGCCGCCTGAAAGAGCTCTTCATTATAAAGCGCAGGGTGCCCGCAGGAAGTCCCGAGAGAGGCATACACCTCCTGCCAGACCTCCTCCGGCATGTCGGGCTTTACGCGCAGCTGCAGGCTCGGGCGGCGGATATAGTGAGAGGCACGGATACACTGAATCGTCAGTGCATTGTAATCCGGTCCGAGCGCGCCGGACCAGCCGTCGTTGTCGTCAACATGCCGGTACAGCTCATGAAGGAGACCGACGGCGTCCTCACCCTTCCAGAACCGGATGAGATGCGTATCCATGCGGCCGATATCATCGCAGCCGTCCACATAATACACAAAGTTCCACAGAACCAGCGCCTCATACAGAGTGCGCGGCGGCTCATCGGCATGCTCAAGCGCATCGATCAATCCGGGATGAACATTCTTCTGCGCTCTCAGATGATCAAGAAGACGCTGACGGTATATCTCGATGCCTTCCAGCAGCAGCATAAGTCCCTCTTTGAAATCGCCCGGCTCCAGCGCCTCAACGCGCTTTCTGTAGCCGCAGATTCCGTCTTTCAGAATCCGGGAATAGTTAATGAAGGAATGGGTGTATCCCGCGCCGCCGATGGTATGCGGCGTCGGAAACCCGCTGACCTTTTCCTGCTCTGCGCAGACAGCACTATAGCATTCCTCATCCGCCTTCTCCTTCA
>JAFQQU010000174.1 GCA_017410445.1 Clostridia bacterium
AGGCGAAGGGATTTTCCGTGGTTGGATGAGTTCAAGCATTTGATTCTTCTGGAAGAGGCGATGATCTACGGTCGGCGCGGAGAAAGAGAGCGGGCGGAAGAATTGTTCAATGAGTATTATCAGCAGATACTCATCAAAAAAATGGCCCAAAGGGATCCCAGACCGATTTTGAGTCAGATAAACTATCTCAATGATCTGGCTAAGCGGCTGGGGATTGAAATCCGGAAGGAAATCTTCTATAATGAATAAAGCCTGCGGATACAAAAACGAAACATAGACAGGAGATCCATATGTTTTTCAAAGGATATTCTCAGACGGTGATCGATCACTTTATGGAACCGAGAAACAACTATGAAATGCAGGACCCGAGCGGCGTCGGTCAGGCGGGCGATCCCTCCTGCGGGGATGCGGTGGGCATTTACATCCGGGTGGAGGACGAAAAAATCACGGAAGCCAGCTTCGTGGTCATGGGCTGCGTGGGCGCGATTGCGTCGAGCAGCATGACGACGGTGCTGATTGAAGGAAAGAATGTGGACGAGGCGTATGCCATTACGCCGGAGCAGATTGCCGACGCCCTGGGCGGTCTGCCGGAGCATAAGATTCACTGCTCGGTGCTGGGCGCGGAAGCGGTTCGCCACGCCATTGAGGATTACAGAAAAAAGCGCTGAACAAGCAGAAAACAAGAAAGGAAGATGAAAAAATGAAAAAACTGACTGCGATGATTCTTGCCCTGATGCTGATTGCCCCGGTCTGTCTGGCTGAAGGCTCCGCGCATACGCATGTACCGGCAGAGGAGTGGGACCGTGACCTTCAGCAGCACTGGCATGCGTGCGAATGCGGAGAAAAGCTGGGCGCGGAAGATCATGTGATGGACGATTACGAGTGCACGGTCTGCGGCAGCGAAATTAGGGTGTATGACGAAGAGTATGCGGAGATCTACAACTACAACGAACAGGACGAGATCACGCGGAACACGACCTACGGAGCCGAAGACGTGGTGCTGGACGACTACCGCTATCTGATCGAATACGACGCGGAGGGCAACCGCATCCGGGAGGAGAACTACTGGTTCGACTGGCTGATTGAAACCATCGAATATACGATCGGCCCGGACGGCTGGAGCCAGCCGGTGATTCAGAAATACTTCGATCCTGAGGGCGGCTCGAGCGTAAACCGGTATGACGAATACGGCAACTTGATCCGTTCCGAGTCGTTCGACGACATCGGCGCGCTGATCTTCGAGGAAGACTACGAGTATACCTATGATGAGGACGGCATGATTCTCGGCTGCAGGCAGACCGGGCGATACACCGCAGGCGACAGCTATGTGTATGAGACCAACGAACATGGCGATGACACGCTGTCTGCGTACTATATCGCGGACGGAACGCTGGATTTCGGCCGGCGAACCGAATACGAATACAATGAGAACGGACTTAAGGTATGGTCCAGGACGTATGATCTGGCGGATGACCGGCTGGTTGAGGAGATTACTTTCGGCGTCGTCAGCGACGAGTATGACGAATGGGACTATGCAAAGACCGTGACCGAGTATGCGGAGGACGGCTGCAGCACGGTGACCGAATACGACGATAACTACAACGAGCTGAGCGTCACCAAATACAATGAGGACGGAGAAATTGAGACCGTCTACCGGTACGAATACGAATTCGACGATTACGGAAACATCATGTGGTGCGGCCGGTATGAGAATGACCGGCTGTATGAGACCAGCCAGTATGACATCGTCGAAACCGAGGATTACAGCGCCTACTTCGAGATGATCCGTACCGAAATCGATCAAGACGGGTCCATGTATATCCGAGAATACGATATGGACGGCAACGAGGTGAGCGCGGGCCTGTTCGACAAGGACGGCAATCCGTTTTCCGGCAGCATGACGGCGATGCCTCAGAATCCTGCGGAGGAAAACGATGCGGAGAAGACTGACGCAGAGGAGACCGGGGAAGAGAACAGCGGCGAGGATAAGGAACAGACAGGCGCAGGCGTGGCCGGCGGCGCGCTGATGGGCCTGTAAACAGAAAGTGTGAGTATCGCCCGCGGACAGAAGGAGGGAATCGTAATGAGGTTTCAGGGAAAGACCGTGCTCATCACCGGCGGCGCGTCGGGCATGGGCAAACTGAGCGGACTGTGCTTTGCCAGAGAGGGCGCGAAGATTGCGCTGGTTGATTTCAATCAGAAAGCGCTGAACGAAGCGGTTGCGGAAATTCGTGCAATCACGGAGGACGTCATCGGCTGCTGCGCGGATGTGCGCGTGTATGATCAGGCGGCGGAATGCTGCAGGAAGACGGTGGAGGCCTTCGGCGCGATTGACATCCTCATCCCCTTTGCGGGCGGCGCGGAAGCGCGGATTCTGAAGGCGAAGGGCGATTTTAAGGAGCAGCCCATCGAGGTGTTCGAGTTCGGGCTGGACGTCAACCTCAAGGGCGCGGTATATTTTGCGCACGCCGCGCTTCAGCAGATGGCCGAGCAGATGAGCGGCGTCATCGTGTTCATCGGGTCGATCACGGGCGAGGAGGGCAGCGGAAGCAACGTTGCCTATGCGGCGTCCAAGAGTGCGCTGATGAACGGCGTCGTGAAATCCATTGCCATCTGCGGCGCGAAGTATAATGTGCGCTCGTTCTGCGTCGCGCCCGGTCCGGTGCTGACCCGGCCTGCGATGGCCAATATGAAAACCATGGCCGGCCGCGCGGCCGAGCCTCAGGAACTGGTGGATATGATCATGTATCTGGCGTCCGAAAAGGGCGCGTTCGTCAACGGAACGACGCTTTTGATGGACGGCGGCAGAAACGTCATGCCGAGAGGATGAGCAGAATGAAACCGACTTTTCTGAACAGGGAACAGCCGCTTCTGACCGTCATGATTCAGACCGAGACGCCGGAAAACGCCATCCGCACCATTCACCGGGCGATTCCAGAGGGGGCGGACGCATTCGGCCTGCAGACCTGCAAGCTGCTGCATGAATACCGGAACGAGAAGACCTACCGCCGCATCTTTGAGGAGATGGAGGACAGGCCGTCGTATGTGACCAACTATCGCAGCCGCGCCAATGCCGGAGCCGACGACGATACCATTGCCGGCGGACTGATACTGGCGGCGCGCGCGGGCGGAACGCTCATCGACGTTATGGGCGACCTGTATGCGCGGCATCCCGAGGAGCTGACCGACGACGCGCGGGCGATTGACAGGCAGAAGAAGCTGATTGACACGCTGCACGGATACGGCGCGGAGGTCCTGATGAGCTCGCATGTGCTGAAGTACACGCCGGCGGAGCGCGTTTTGGAGATTGCGCAGGCGCAGGCAGAACGCGGCGCGGACGTCATAAAAATCGTGACCGGAGCGGAGGACGATATGCAGCAGGCGGAGAACCTGAAAATCGTCGCGATGCTCAAGAAGGAACTGAAGAAGCCTTTCCTGTATCTGTCCGGCGGTAAGTGCGAGGTGCTGAGGCGCGTCGGGCCGATGCTCGGCTGCTGCATGTGGCTGTGCGTATACGAGCACGACGAAATGAGCACGAAATCCCAGCCGCTTTTGAGAAAGGTGAAGGCCATCCGGGACAATTTTTCCGATTGAATGAACAGAGAAGCTGCGTATGACTGCGCGGCTTCTCTTTTTTGTCATGAATTCTTTCGGAGAATGACAGCAGACGCCGGAATTTCCGCCGCAAATGGCGGGCATACTGAAAGAAAAAACAACCGGCGCAGCTGACGATTCCGGGCAGAGAGATTTTTCCTGGAAAGAAGGCTGCGTCGGACGAAGGAGAGAGTAAGTATGTGTACCAGCATTGCGCTGACGGACGGAGGATTCTGCTTCGGGCGGAATATGGACCTTGAGTATACATTCGGCGAGCGGGTGGTTTATGTGCCGCGCAGCTTCCCGTTTTCCTTCCGGAAGGCCGGCCGGATGGACAGACATTATGCCATCATCGGCATGGCGGCAGTAATGGACGGATATCCGCTCTTTGCCGACGGGATGAACGAAAAGGGCCTGTGCATCGCTGGCCTAAATTTCCCGGAAAACGCGTATTACCCGGAGGAGGCTGATGATGAAAAGGAGAATGTGTCTCCGTTTGAGCTGATTCCGTATCTTCTGGGCCGGTGCGCGTCTGTGAAGGAGGCGCGTGAGCTGCTTGAGAAGACGCGGCTTGTGCTCATCCATTTCAGGGAGGATGTGCTTCTAACGCCGCTTCACTGGCACATCGCGGACCGGGAGGAATCAATTGTTCTTGAGGCTATGCGGGACGGAATGCATATCCGCGAAAATCCGGTCGGCGTCATGACCAACAGTCCGCCGCTTGATTTTCATCTGACCAATCTCAGGCAGTATCTCAATCTGACGGTGAACTATCCCGGAAACCGGTTCGGCGGCGAAACGAAGCTGAAGCCGTTCGGCGTGGGTCTGGGCAGCATCGGCCTGCCAGGGGATTATTCGCCGGTTTCCCGGTTTGTCCGGGCTGCGTTTCTGAAGATGAACTCGGTATCGGGAGAAGGTACGCTTGACTGCCTGACCCGGTGCATGCATCTTATGGACGCTGTCGCCATGCCGGACGGCATTGTCCAGACGCCGGACGGACGCTTTGAGAAAACCAGCTATTCCTGCTGTATGGATGCGGACAGGGGCGTGTATTATTACAAGACATATGAAAACAGCTGCCTGACGGCGGTCGATATGCAGAAGGAGAATCCCGAAGGAAGAGAGATTTCTGAGTTTCCGCTGCGCCGGGAGCAGCAGATTGCGCATGCTAACTAAAACAAGCCTTTCATCCGGCGGATACCGGGTGAAAGGCTCGTTTGCGTACAGAATTATTTCTTGGGAAGTGGACGCAGTCTGACGTCGTCCACCAGGTGAACGCCGCACTTGTCGGCGAGGGTATGCGCGCGGTTCAGGACGTCTTCTTCAAGAATGCGCTGCGGCTGATGCGCGTCGATTCCGAGAATTACGTCGTTTCCGACGGCGCCGGCGATGCGGAAGAAGCGCTCGCACGGATAGATGCGGCCTTCCCATACGCCCAGCATGTTGAGCTCAAGCGGGACGTCCAGCTTCTTCGCGCCTTCGCACAGCTTTTTCATGGGCGCGTAGTAGGCTTCGTCGCTGCCGGTGAAATTGATCATGTCCGGATGGGCAAGATAGGAGAAGCAGCCGGTAGACAGGCCTTCCAGCACCTGATCGACATATTCGGTGAGCTGCTCGACGCTGTCCGTCGGCTGATAGTTGTGGCGCGCGCCGATTTCGTTGCCGACGAAATGCTGCCCCATGATGATGTAGTCGATGGGATAGGGCGAAATCATCTGAAGATACTTATCGAAATACTTCGGATAATACTCGGTTTCAAAGCCGATCAGCAGATTGATGTCCTTTTTGTATTCCTCGCGGAGGGCGAGAAGGGTGTTTACATAGCCCTCGATTTCGGCGGGGGTCATGCGGAAGTTGGAGTAATAGTCTCCTTCGAATACCATGGGGGCGTGATCGGCAAAGCCGAGCGTCTTAAGACCTGCGCGGATGGCGTTTTCTACATATTCCCGCTCCTGACCGACGGCATGGTGGCAGCGGGGCGTGTGCGTATGATAATTGACGATCATGTTTTACGTCCTTTCTGTGCGGGCGGTGAAGGGGTTGACGAGTTCGGCCCGGTCGAGTACGGTCAGCCCATGCTTTTTGGCGAGCCGCGTTGCGGCGCGAACGACGTCCGTTCGGGTGAGCGCGTCCGGCTCATGCGCGTCAAAACCGAGAATCACAGGGTTTCCGACCTCCGTTGCAATCCGGAAAAACGGCTCGTGCGGATAGATATAGGGCGTGCGCAGGCCGGTCAGATTGAGCTCAAGCGGGACCTTTGCCTTCAGGGCGTGCTCGCACAGCCGTCTCATCTGCGCTTCGTAAAACGCTTTGTCGCCGGTGAAGTTCAGCGTGTCCGGATGGGCGAAGTAGGTGAATACGCCGGTATCAAGGCCCTGAATGCACTGATCGACATACTTTTCGAGATAGTCCCCGCGGTCGGTGGGGTGCGTCGTGCGGTGAGAACCGATTTCGTTGTCCAGATAGTGCTGGCCGAGAATCAGATAATCCGCCGGGTAGTCGGAGAGAAGTGAGAGCGTCTTCTCGAAATAATCGGGGTAGTATTCCATTTCGAAGCCGATGAGGATATGGATGTCCTTTTTGTATTCGGCCTTCAGCTGCGTCAGGCTGTCGAAATAACCGGCGATTTCATCCGTTCCCATGCGGATGGGAGAGCGGTATCCGCCGTCGAAGGGTACCGGCACATGATCCGAAAAGCCAAGGATTTTGTAGCCGGCGATGATGGCGCTTTCGACATATTTCCGGTCCGTTCCGATGGCATGACCGCATCGGGTGGTATGCGTGTGGTAATTGGCGATCATGAGCAGCGCTCCTTTTGAATACTGATACGGCTAGATTATAGCACTCTTTTTGCGATCCCTCAAGGGGTGAATTCCGGAGAAGGGCGGGAAGAAAACTCCGGAAACGGTTTGCCGGAAAGCGGTCCGGATGATATAATGAAAGAAAAACGGAGAAGGGGATGGGAAGATGAGCGCATTCAGAATCTGCGTGGTCGGGTGCGGGAACATGGCGCTGACCGGGCACGGACCTGCTTACAGAAAGTATGCGTCCGAGCATGCCGACACGGTGCTGGCCGGCTGCTGCGATCTGGACAGGGCGAAGGCGGAGCGGTTCCGGAATGAATTCGGGTTTGAGCGCGCGTATACGGATTACCGGACGATGCTGGACGAGCTGCATCCGGACGTCGTCTGCCTGCTTTCGCCGGTGCAGTATACCTGTGAGCTGGCGGTGGAAATCCTGAAAAAGGGCTATGCCGTGCTGCTGGAGAAGCCGCCGGGACGGAACACGGAGGAGATCAGCCGGATTCTCAGCCAAGCGCAGGAGGCCGGCGTGTCGGTGCGGTCGGCGTTCAACCGGCGCTATACGCCCCTTGTGATGAAGCTCAGGCAGCTGATGAAGGGGGAGAGAATCCTCAATATCACCTATCAGATGTACCGCCGGAACCGAAGGGATGCGGACTTCTCGACGACCGCCATCCATGCAATCGACGCGGTGAAGCATATTGCGGGCTGCGAATATGAAAGCGTCGATTTTCTCTATCAGAACCTGCCGGAGCACGGCGGGCAGGTTGCCAACATCTACATGACCGCAAGGATGGAAAACGGCAGCGTTGCGCAGCTTACGCTGGTGCCGATGGGCGGAACGACCGTCGAGCGCGTCACCGTCAATACCGACAGGGCCAGCTATTTTGCCGAGCTTCCCTTCTGGAGCAATCCGGACTGCCCGGGCCGCGTCAGGCGCATGGCCGGGAACGAGGTTACGGACGACATTCCGGGAGACCGGCTGGTAGACGAATGCACGCCGTTTGAAGAAAGCGGATTCTACGAGGAGAACCGGAGCTTCTTCGAGCAGCTGCGGAATAACGCGCCCGTACACTGCGACCTGCAGGCGGCCATTCAGCCGGTGGAAATCGCGGACTGCATCCGCCGCCGCATTGCCCGGTACGAAAAATAACGGAGAATATGAAAACAAACTGCGCAGGCGGGCGTCCGGCGCAGTTCGTTTTGCATATGAAGATGTATTAATCGATGAGTTCGCCGCGGATGCGGACGCGGCCGCCGTCCGGGCATTGCGCAGTGAACGAACGGGCGCGCGTTTCGCCGCAGTCGAGCTCCGCGCCGTTCTGAAGCGCAAACACATACGGATAGATGATGTTCCACAGCTCATGACAGAGCGGCGGGCAGAGGTCCTCAACGATGAAGGTATCGCCGGCTTTAAAGTAGCCGCTGCGGCAGCGGCTTTCGGTGATGGTGAGCTTTACTCTGACCATGTTGCTTCTCCTTCTTTTGCGCGGATTTCGTCGATCAGTGCGAGCGTGATGTCTTTGGCAATGGCAGCGGCGCGGTCGAGGTTCCTGCCGAATTCGTCGCTGCCGCACCGGGCGGGCGTGTCGGTAATGCAGCGGACGGAGAGGAAGGGAACGCGGTTGACGAAGCACACATGAGCGGCGGCGGCGGTTTCCATATCGACCGAGAGAGGGCGGAAGGCTTCGTTGATTTCATCCCGCCCGTCGTCTGCAATGAACGCCTCGCCGGTCACTGTCCTGCCGAAGACGATTTTGTGATCCGTCCGAATGCGCCCGGCGGCGGATTGCGCAAGGGAGAGAAGATTCGGGTCGGCCGGGATGAAGACTGATTTGAGCCACGGATGAAACTCCGTGAGGATGTTCTCCGCGACGTCGTGATAGGCCGATTCGGTCGAGATCACCGTATCGAACAGATCGAGAGAGGGGGCCATTCCGCCGCAGGTGCCCGCGTTGATGATCAGATCAACGTGGTAGCAATCGATGAGAATCTGCGCGGCAACGGCTGCGTTGACCTTGCAGACTCCGGAAAAGAGCGCGGCGATGTTCATTCCGTGAATCGTGCCTTCGTGAACGCTCAGCATGGCCTTTTCTGAGATGATTTCGTTTTCGATGTGAGGGAGGAAGGGCGCAAGCTCGCGGTCTCCTGCGCAGAGGACGCCGATTTTCATAAGGATCACCCGTTTCTGTAAGATGGTTTTATTATACAGGATCAGGGTTTCAGGTGCAATGGACGGACGGGATAATGCGGAAGCGGGAAAAAGCAATTGTGTTTTCCGGAAAACTGTGATACAATAAATAGGCTCTTTTGATAGAATTTGTCTTCCTGACGCCGAAATATGCATTGAGGCGGAAGGTGCGGCATCATCGGAGACGGGATTGTATCTGTCTTTATTTCGCTGCGCCTTTTTCGGGAAGGCGCGGCGTTTTTTGTAAAAGCGTTTGCGGAGAAAGAGAGGAGTTTATATATATGGAGACGAGAGTTGCGGTCATCGGCATTGTTGTGGAGAATTATGAATCGGCGGAGGCGCTCAACAGCGTTCTGCATGAATACGGCAAGTACATCATCGGCCGCATGGGCATCCCGTACCGGGAGAAGAAGATCAACGTGATTTCGGTCGCAATCGACGCGCCGCAGGATATCATCAGCGCGCTGTCCGGTAAGATCGGCAAGCTGCCCGGCGTGAGCGCGAAGACGGCATTCTCCAATGCGATTTTTGTGGAATGACATGATTTGTGAAGCGGAAGGAGAGACAATCCCTCCGTCTGCTTCTGAGACGCCTCCCTTTGCGTTGGGGAATCTGGTTTCATCAACTAACGGGGAAGAAGCATCTGACCCGAAAGAAAGGAAAAAAGAATATGAAGTACAATCCCATGTCTCTGAAGGCGGAGGAGTTTATCTCCCATGAGGAAATTCTGGACACGCTGGCCTATGCCGACGCGAACAAGGACAATGTCGCCCTGATCGATGAGATCATCGAAAAGGCGAAGCTCAGAAAGGGCCTTTCCCACAGGGAGGCCTCGGTTCTGCTGGCGTGCGAGATTCCGGAGAAGGTTCAGGAGCTTTACGACCTCGCCGAGCAGATCAAGAAGGACTTCTACGGCAACCGCATTGTCATGTTCGCGCCGCTGTATCTGTCCAACTACTGCGTCAACGGCTGCGTGTACTGCCCGTATCACCTGAAGAACAAGCACATCGCGCGCAAGAAGCTGACGCAGGAAGAGATCAAACGGGAAGTCATCGCGCTTCAGGATATGGGCCACAAGCGGCTGGCCATCGAGGCGGGCGAACACCCGACGATGAACCCCATTGAGTACATCCTCGAATCGATCAACACCATCTATTCGATCAAGCACAAGAACGGCGCGATCCGCCGCGTCAACGTAAACATCGCGGCGACCACCGTCGAGAACTACAGAAAGCTCAAGGAAGCGGGCATCGGAACCTACATCCTCTTCCAGGAGACCTATCATAAGGAGAGCTACGAGCAGCTGCATCCGACCGGCCCGAAGCATGATTACGCCTACCACACCGAAGCTATGGACCGCGCGATGGAAGGCGGCATCGACGACGTCGGACTGGGCGTGCTGTTCGGCCTCGAGCTGTACCGGTATGAATTCGCGGGTCTTCTCATGCATGCCGAGCATCTGGAAGCGGTGCACGGCGTCGGCCCGCACACGATTTCCGTGCCCCGCCTGAAGCGCGCCGACGACATCGACCCGGATACCTTTGACAACGGCATCGACGACGATACCTTCGCCAAAATCTGCGCGCTCATCCGCGTATCCGTTCCCTATACCGGCATGATCATCTCCACCCGCGAGAGCAAGGCGGTGCGCGAGAAGGTCATCCGTCTGGGCGTCAGCCAGATCAGCGGTGCGTCCCGCACCAGCGTGGGCGGATACTGCGAGCCGGAGCCTGAGGACGAGAACTCCGAGCAGTTTGACGTCAGCGACAAGCGGACGCTGGACGAAGTGGTCCGGTGGCTGATGGAGATGGGCTATATCCCGTCCTTCTGCACGGCCTGCTATCGCCTGGGCAGAACGGGCGACCGCTTCATGTCGCTGCTCAAGGCCGGGCAGATTCAGAACTGCTGCCATCCGAACGCCCTCATGACGCTCAAGGAATTCCTCATGGATTACGCGAGCGAGGAGACGCGCGCCATCGGCGAGAAGATGATCGAGGCGGAGCTTCAGAACATTCCGAAGGAAGAGGTGCGCAGGCTCTGCGCGGATCATTTGGAGAAAATTGGGCAGGGCATCCGCGATTTCCGGTTCTGACCGGCAAGAAAGGAGAATCCCGATGAGCATGAATTCAACCCCGTCCGCAAGCCGCGTGCATATCGGCTTTTTCGGAAGGAGAAACGCCGGTAAATCCAGCGTGGTGAACGCGGTGACCGGACAGAAGCTCTCCGTCGTATCGGACGTCAAGGGCACGACGACCGACCCGGTTCAGAAGGCGATGGAGCTGCTGCCGCTGGGTCCTGTGGTCATCATCGATACCCCCGGTCTGGACGATGAGGGCGAGCTGGGCGAAATGCGCGTTCAGAAAGCAAAGCAGATTCTCAATAAGGTGGATATCGCCGTGCTGGTGATCGACGCGGCGGAGGGTGAAAAGGACGAGGACCGCAGGCTTGAGGAAATGCTGAAGGCAAAAGCGGTTCCTTATGTCAAGGTGTTCAATAAATGCGATCTGGCGGCCGCGCCCGAAGGAGAGATGAGCGTGAGCGCGGCGACGGGGGAAGGAATTCATGCGTTGAAGGAAAAAATCGCTTCTCTCAGGCCTGCCGGCGGGGAAGAGCGGTTTATCGTGAAGGATCTGCTGGAAGCGGGCGATCTCGTACTGCTGGTAACGCCGATTGACGAGGCAGCGCCTAAGGGCAGAATCATCCTTCCTCAGCAGCAGACCATCCGCGATATTCTGGATGCGGACGCCGCCGCAATCGTTGTAAAGGAAGACCGGATCCGCGAGACGATCGCGTCTCTCGGCAGGAAGCCGAAAATGGTCATCACCGACAGTCAGGTGTTCGACATTGCGGATGCGGCGACGCCTGAGGACATCCCGCTGACCTCCTTCTCGGTACTCATGGCGCGGTATAAGGGGCTTCTCGATACGGCGGTCCGCGGCATCCGGGCTGTGGAGACACTGAAAGACGGGGACACCGTACTCATCGCCGAGGGCTGCACGCATCACCGGCAGTGCAACGACATAGGCTCGGTCAAGATTCCGAGGTGGCTGAGAAAGCATACCGGGAAAGAGATCAATATCGAGCTGTGTTCGGGCAATGAGTTCCCCGAGGATCTTGCGAAATATGCGCTGGTCATTCACTGTGGAGGCTGCATGCTGACCGAGCGCGCGGTGCGGGCGAGAATGGAGATTGCAGAGGCGCAGGGCGTGCCGATGACCAATTACGGCATCGCAATTGCGTATATGAAGGGGATCCTTGAAAGAAGTATCGAACTCTTCCCGCATCTGAAAGGATAGCTGAATGAAGAGACCGGCTCCGCGCAGATTAATTATTCTGCACGGAGCCGGTTTTTGTCTTACCAACGGGTCATATTCTTTTTGAACTTGCGGGTGTGAACGGCTTTGAGTTCGTCGGGAGTGATGCCATAGCACAGCATAACGTCTCCGAAGTACATCAGAACGTCGGCCATCTCCTCGACAAGATCGTTTCTCAACTCAGGATTGGATACGGCGGCCTGATCGCCGTTTTTCTTGATGATATCGATGACCTCGCCGATTTCGCCGATCATCCAGAGCAGTTTATGCTTGCCGGTTTCCGGGGTGATCGGCTCCCAACGGTCTTTGTATTTTTCCTGAAGCGCGCGCTGCATGTCAAGCATTTCGTTCAGAGTGAAGTCTTCCATAATGAACGCCTCCTTGGTGTAAACGGGTCAGTCCGGCAGGTTGGTCGGGTCGAAGGTGAACACGTTGAGGCCGAGATCATACGGACCGCGTTCGCCCTTTTCGTACAGCAGATAGATCAATCCTTCCTGTTCGGAGTAAGTCATCGCCGAGTAGGCGCAGGGGCCGGCATGGACCGTTTTTGCTTCGCGCCAGCTGACGCCTCCGTCAAAGCTGGTACATATGGTCATGTTGTTCCGGACCTCGCTGCGCGGATTGGCAAAGAGCAGAACAGAGGCTGCGTCATCGGGCAGGATGGAAGGATTTTTCAGCTGATCGCGCTCAATGCAAAGAAGCGAAGCATTGCAGCCGATGGCTTTTTCTTCGATGAGAAAATCGTCCGTGCGGAAATTTTCGAAAGAAGCGCCGCCATCCCGGCTGGCGGCCAGATATCGCTTCTGATCATGGAAGAAGGCGCGGGAGTTGTAAAGGACGGATCCGTCCGGAAGCTCCGCCAGCGTACCCTCGCCGGTGCCTGGCTGCACGGGTTCGGAGGAAATCCAGGTTTTGCCGTGGTCGTCGCTGTAGATGGCGTTGTTGAAGCCATAGGTCTGCAGTTCGTCGATGGTGGTATAATGGCCGGTCATATACCGGGAGGGGCAGAGCAGCCGACCGGCATATTTTCCGTGCTTCAGCTGAATACCGGGGCCGGAGCCGTGCGTGAAGCCGACATAGCCAAGCGAATTGGGCGCGCAGACAAAGGGACGCTCCTCCCACGTCTTTCCGTCATCGGAAGAAACGATCATGCAGGGGCCGAGCGTCAGGCCGGCCTGTGCGGCGCGATCTTCGGCCTCGCGGGCCATGCGCGCGCGGTCCTCTTCAGTATAGTCGCCGAATTCGTTGATACTGACGGGCAGGCGGGTGAAAAAGAGGAACGTCTCGTTCGTTTGGCGGTCATGAACGGCGCTTTCGATGCGGCATGACCAGCCGGGATGTTTGGCCAGAACAGTCAGTTCTTTCCATTCTTTGCCGAGAGGCTTTCTGCGCATGACCAGCCAGCTTTCCGGAGAGTGATCGATCAGCGTATCGCGGCGGTCATTGACGAAAGCTAGAACGGTTCCAAGGTTGGTAACGACGATAGACGGAATTCGGTAGTTGGAGCGTCCGCCGGAGAGGAAAAGTCTGGTATCGGTCATTTGGGTCGGCCTCCCTGTAAGGGTCAGTTGATCTTCAGATCATCGAAATACGCCCTTGCGCCGTCAAAGACCGAGCAGCCGATGCAGCCGGTGAGATACGGCTTGTCCTCGTCGGTGACGGAGAGCTGAAGTATGCCGTTTTCGTAGACGGAGATGGTATTGCCCTTCGCTTCGATTCTGAAGCGGTAGGTCTTGCCGATTTTGGTTTCATGCACGCAGGCTGCGAGGGTCTCATAGCCGTTTTTGTTCTTGCGGATCATGAGCTTTTCGTCTGCGAGGGCGACCGAGTAAGAGCGGATGGCGCCCTGTACGCGGATGTTGAGCGCCGCTTCACCCGCGCAGGCCGGAGTGATCGATCCTTCGAGGGTATAGTCGCCCCAGCGGATATCGCCGGTATAGGTCTCGCCGTAATCGGCGGTCGAGCCCATCAGGCGGCCGTTTTCGAGCGACCAGCTGCCCTTGAGGTAGGTGAACTGGCTGATTTTGGATTTCCAGCGCAGGGTTTCATGATGGAAATCGATATCGTAGCAGGGCTCTCCGGTGAAGCGGACCTCGTCCATCAGCACGATGGCGGAACCGCCGCCGCTGGCCGCGCCGCAAGTCAGGCGCACGCCCATTTCTTCGATGAGCATGTGGGGAAGCGTCGGGATTTTGAAGGATAGGGGCAGCCAGTCGTCGCCGGTCAGCCTGGCGCGCTCGCCCTCGAGGATTTCACCGCCGCGGATGCGGACATACATGGAAGCCCACAGCTCGGGCTGGCAGCGTTCGGTGCGCTTCACCCGTGCGGAGATGGTCTGGCCCGGATAGAGGATGGGCGAGCAGACCGGCTCGTAGCGGTCGTCGTGGAAATCGGAGGGATTGAGGTAGGTGCGCTTGCCGATGCGGAAGCCCTGGCTGGGACCCATCTGATTGACGCCGGCCTTGAGCGAGCCCTCGCCGCTGTTCATGCATACGCCTTCGTTTTTGCAGCCGAACTCGGGCTCGACGGAGAAGCCGTGCGTGGAGCGGGGGAGCTTGAAGTGGTAATACTGCTCGTCCGGATTCATATATTTCTTCCATTCGTCCGGCATTTCCTCGCCTGCGATGCGGTAAGCCAGATCGGCCAGATAGGCTACGCACCAGGGCGCGTCCATCGTGTTCAGGCAGCCGAGGACGCAGGAGACGGCGAAGTAATCGTTGATGGGCCTGAGCCACTTTTCCCAGCTGATCGCTTCAATGCCGCAGAGCACGCCCATGATGGTGGCGACGTTTCCGACGTTGCAGTCGGTGTCCCAGCCGCACATGTTGCAGATATTGAGCGTCTTGTCGAAATCGCCCTCGCCGTAGATCATGGAAAGGATCATGACAGCGGCGTTCGGGATGATGTGGCAGTTGCCGGGGTATTTGGCATAGCCCCAGTTGTCGCGGACGTACTGATAGGCCTCGCGCCAGTTCTTTTCGGGCTGTTCGTCGTAGAAGCGGATGACAGCCTTGGTCGCGCGGGCGTATTCGCAGTCTTCAGGGATGACCTTGAGCGCGCCTTCGAGCACCTCTCGGATGTTCTTCGCGGTGAAGGCCAGCGCGATGGCTGCGGCGACATACTGTCCGCCGTAAATGCCGTTTCCGCCATGGCTGACGGAGGCTGCCTTTGCAGCGTATTCGGCCGCCAGCTCCGGCTGACCCGGGCAGACCAGTCCCCAGGTATCGATGAAGATCTGTCCGCCGATCTGCTCGGCGATGGTTGCGCCGTTCTGCTCGATGGAACCGGAGCGCGGCGCGGGGATGCCGTTCCTCAGGTTCAGATAGGCGGTGTGTTCGGTGGAAATGCCGTAGCCGCCCCACCAGTAGAAGCCGTGCTCGTAGGGCGCGTAGTTGAGCCAGGTTTCGGCGATGTCCTGCGGGGTGATGTCGCGGGTGTGCGTTGCGTCGTTGAGGGCGCGGATGAAGATCATGGGGCCGTTGGAGTCGTCGTCCGCGGCGAAGCGCTTGTAATCGACGACATAGCCGTCCAGCTCGCCGTAAACATCCTTGATGCGGTTGTACCACCAGCCCTCGATGGGCGCGCCGTATCGGATGCCGACCAGTTTTGCAATCCAGCCGGCGTAGCAGCGTTTGATATAGTCATTTGGAATGACGGACATGAATATATGCCTCCTTTGGATATGCGTTTCGGACGGGGTCTGATTCGCCCTCACTATACCACAAAACAACCGCCTTTTCAAGAAGATGCGTTGGCGGAAAGGCGGTTTCCGCTTGCCAAAGAGGCCGCTTTCCGATACAATAGAAATGAAAACCGGGCGCGGGAGGAGACGGAAGATGAACGAGCGGATTCTGGAGGGAAAAGTCGTTTACGGCAAGCAGCTGGGGCGCACCATCGGCTTTCCGACGGCGAATATCGACGTGGAGGACATGGAGGCTTGTCCTGCGGGCGTGTACTGCGGCGTTTCCCGGGTGGATGAAACCGATTACCGCGTGATCATCAATATCGGCAGGCATCCGACCGTGCCGGAAGGGCCGCCCACCGTCGAGGCGCATCTGATCGGCTTTGAGGGGAATCTGTACGGCAGAACGCTCTCTGTCCGGCTGACCGGATATCTGCGCGGGGAGAAAAAATTCGCCTCGCTGGACGAACTGAAGGCTCAGCTGGAGCTCGACCGGGAAGCTGCGCGCCGGACGCCGATCGGGAATGAATAAGGTTTTATGATTTCTTTGGAAATTCATATCATTTTTCTGAGGAATATGATATAATGACTGAAAAAGCAGGCAAGGACGCCTGTGTTCATACTGGGAGGAATAAACTTTGGGCCCTGATCCTATATGGAGACCTGTTGTTTTTCAGGCAGCAATGCTGGCGCTGACTGCGATGATGACCACGCTGGAAGCGGCGGCGGAGTGCATTTCCGACAATCGCCTTGAGCGTCTGTCCGACGAGGGAAATCTTCAGGCTGAGAAGCTGAGAGGCCGGCTCGACCGGATTGAGACGGCGCTTCCGTCCATTCAGCTGGGCGCGTGGCTGGTCACTTTTCTGGCCGGATTCATGGGCGCGGTCGGCTTTATTGAGCCGGTATACGCGTGGGCGCCGACCGGCGCTGCGGGTACGGCGGCGATGGCGGGCATTGTGCTGCTGATCTGTTTCCTGACGCAGGTTCTGGGAATATGTCTTCCGAGGCGGCTGGCAGCCGTCAAGCCGGATGATCTGGCGCTTTCGATGTTCTCTATGGTCGAGTTTTTCGGCGGCATCTTCTCGCCGGTATACCGTCTGAGCGCTTTGACCGTGCGCGGCATTCTGAAGCTGATGCGCATTGAGTTCAGCCAGACAGCCGAGAAGGTAACCGAAGACGAGATCATGGCGATGGTCGATATGGGCGAAGAGAAGGGCGCGATCGAATCCGACGAAAAGGAAATGATCGAGAACATCTTCGATTTCAACAACAAGACCGCGGTCGAGTGCATGACGCACCGGACTGACGTGACCGCGATTGACGTGGAGGCGACGGAAGAGGAGATCATTTCGATGATTGAGACGGCCGGCCTTTCGCGTTATCCGGTCTATGGAAAAGATCTGGACGACATCATCGGCATCGTTTCCACGCGCGCTTATCTGCTCAACGCAAGGAGCGAGCAGCCGCTGAAACTTCGGGAGCTGGCGCGGCCGGCGTATTTCGTGCCCGAAACGGTCAAGACGGACACGCTGTTCCGGGAGATGAAGGCCCGCAAGACGCATATGGCGATCGTCGTTGACGAATATGGCGGAACGAGCGGCCTGATTACGCTTGAGGATCTGCTGGAGGAAATCGTCGGCGATATCTACGACGAGTTCGATCCGCAGGCTGAGCAGGACATCACCGCCCTGCCGGACGGAAGCTGGCGGGTCTCCGGTCAGGTGCAGCTGGACACGCTGTGCGACGAGCTGGAAATCGAGCAGCTGGACGAGGACGAATACGAAACGGTGGGCGGACTGGTGTTCAGTCAGCTGACAGAGATTCCCGAGGACGGAAGCCATCCTGAGGTGGAATGCTTCGGGCTTCATATCCGGGTTGAAGAGCTGAGCGACCGGCGCGTCGAATGGGCGATCGTCCGCAAGGCTGAACAGCCGGAGAGTGAAGAAGAGGAATAGACAATGATCCGACAGAGGCTGCGGCGTAAGCTGCCGTGTGCCTCTGTTTTTTGTGATTTATCCGGAATCTGCACGATTGAGCGGCAAAAATGTATCATTCGGAAAAGAAGGCTTGGAAGTCGGCAAAGAATATGGTATATTATAAATAAGAAAAAGGAGAGTGACCAAAATGAAAAGCATCAAGAAGGGCCGCGCTCCGTCCGCGATGGAAGGGATAGGCGGCGTCTTTGCCGCTCTGTTCGGCATATTCTGGACAGTTACGGCGCTGAGTATTGGCGCGCCGCCGCTGTTTGCTGCGTTCGGCCTGATTTTCGTCGGTCTCGCCGTGTCGGGGGCGATATATAACTTCAGGAATGCGACCTCGAAAAAGCGGTTTTCCGAATATGATATCGTCGAAACCGGGGAAGAGGATGATCCGCTGAACGAGCGGTTCGGAGAAGACGCCGGTCCTGGTGAAGGGGAACAGACTGCCCGCGTCGCGGGCCGGGAGGCGTTTTCCTTCTGTCCGTACTGCGGCGCAGAGCTGGACAGAGGCGATAACTTCTGCGGGAAATGCGGAAAGAGGATGGCGTAAAGAATTGATCAATCTGACGGAAGGAGGCTCGCCATGCTGAGCGAATACAACCGGAAACTCGACGAACTGCGCGGGAAAATGGTCAGACGCGGAAAGCTCGATTCCATGCTGTATGAACTGCGCAGGCAGGAAACGGAGCTGGCTGCGCGCGTGGGCGAGCTTGCGAGCCAGCTTCAGCTGGAGCAGGCGGACGTCGACCGGCTGACCGGCGGCTTCCGGTCGGTCTTTTATGCGGTGATCGGCAAAAGGACGGAAATGCTCGAAAAGGAACAGGCTGAAGTGCTCGCGGCTTCCATGAAGCTGGAAACGGCGAAAAAGGAACTGGAGGCCGTTCAGAAGGAGATTTTCAGACTCGACTGGGAAGCAGGCTCCGTCAAGCGGTACGAACGCGAATATCAGGCGCTGCTCATGGAAAAGGCGGCGGCCATGAAGGAAATGAGCGCCTACGCCGATCGGATTACGGAAATCGAAGAGAAAAAGGGATTTCTGGCCATTCAGATCCGCGAGACAAACGAGGCGATGGCGGCGGGGAGAAGCGTCCTTGCTCAGTTTGAGAACATCGAGCAGAGCCTTTCGGATGCGGAGACGTGCGCCCAGTGGGATGTGTGGACGCGGAGAAGCCTGATCAATCAGATTGAAAAATGGTCGTATCTGGATGATGCGAAAAATCACGCGGAGAAGCTCGAATGGCTGCTTCGAAAATTCAAGGCGGAGCTGAGTGATCTGTCCATTCAGACGGATTTCGGCCTGCCCGGCAGCGACGGCCTGCGCTTTGCGGACTGGTTTTTTGACGGGCTGTTTGTGGATATTGAGGTGCTTTCGTGCATTCAGGACGCTCAGAAGAATCTGGCGCCTTCAAAATATCAGGTGCAGAATCTGCTGAGCGAACTTCGGAAATATGAAACCGGACTGAAACGAAAAATCGAGGAGCTTGATCTTCAGCTCCGTACAATGGCTGAGGAGGCGTAGAAGATGAGAAAATGCATTCGCTGCGGCGCCGAAATGGTTGAGGGATGCGCCGTCCGGCAGACGGATACTGCCTGCGGAATCGTCATTATGGAGAACGACAGGCTGTTTGCGCATACGCTGGGCAAGCCGAAGGCGGCCGTGTGCCCGGAGTGCGGAGAGGTGTCTTTATATCTTGAGGATCTTGACAAGGTCCGGAAATTCATGGAATCTGGTCGGAGAGGAAGCATGGAGAAATGAATTCGGTGAGCATGGAGAAGGCCCGGGAATGCGTACTGCGGCGGAGCGAACTGGAGAAAGAACTGGCCAATCTGTATGTGCGCCGCGCGGGCAAGGAGAAGCATATCAGCCGGATTATTCCCGAATACTCGGAGGATTGGGCGAATGATTCTGCGGTGAAGGATTCGGACAAAAAAGGCGAAGAGAAGATGATGAGCGCGGAAATGGTGATGCTGGTCGCCGAGCGGAGGGATCTGTGCGCAGGCGAGGAGAAGATCAACCACGCGATTGAAAGAAGGCTCAAAAACATGGGCCGGATCGGCATGCATTTTGAAGAAATGGAAGAGGAACTGATCCGCCTTCAGAAGAGTGCGAAGGCGCTGGACGAAGCCGCGGCAACCGGACAGCGCATCATCCGGCAGACCGGCCATATCAAAAGATGCATGGATCAGGCGCTAAAGTTCCGTGTGGGCAGCGGCGGCCTGTCCGAGCCGCTCCGGATTGCGCTGCGCGGCGTGGATGAGCTGGAGCCGATGATGCAGTCCTTCTATACGATCATTGAGGAGCCGGCCATCAAGCACGACATGCGCGAGAAGATCAAATACTGCCAGATCGGCGGCGCGGACTGGGCGTGGGAGGCGTTCGATCTGGACGTGGTCGGGCTGTTTGCGCGACTTTTCCACCGGCCTGACATGAAGCGCTTCAGCGAGGTGGACGTCGAACTGCTGGACGTCCGCTTCCGTGTGTACAATGCGATGAGCCGCGTTGCGGTGAAGCGGAGTATTGTATGTGAGGAGCTGATCCGGCTGGCTGAGACGGCGGGCGTGCTGGATGACGCCGAGCATGCCGAAGTGCATGGATGAGCGAAGAAATGCATAGGTTATAGAGAGAAATCCCCTGAGAATCGCATTTGAACGATGCTCAGGGGATGGATTTTTATGGATTTATGCGGCCTTTTCCGCATTGACGGATTTCGCGACGGCGCGGGGCAGACGTACCGGCAGATGTCCGGGCAGAATGCGGATGTCGGCTTCGTCGATATCGCTCAGCTCGCCGTCGGCATTGAAGGTCATGCCGGGGCAGACCAGTTTGACCTGCCTGCACTTTCGGATTCGGCAGATGAAGGGCAGTTTGGCGTGGAGGCCCGTGATGAACAGCGGCAGAAGGAAGGGGACGGTGAACTTCGGAAGGCCGCGGATGATCATGACGTCCAGAAGGCCATCCTGAAGATCAGCCAGCGGCGCGACCTTCATGCCGCCGCCGAAAAATTTGCCGTTGGCGATGGAAATGATGGTGAAGGCTTCGTTCAATACCTCTCCGGTGTCAAGCGTCAGCTCGGCCCGGAAGGAATGGAATTTCTTCAGGGCGGACAGGAGGCCGAGGAGATAGGGGAGGAGTCCCTTGCCGACATGCTTGTAGCGGATGACCTCCCGGAGAACGTCCACGTCGAACCCGCTGCCGGCAACGTTCAAAAAGCCCTTTCCGTTGACCATGGCCATGTCGATGCGGCTTTCTGTTCCATCCAGCTGGGCGGTGAGCGCTTCGATGGGGTCGGAAGGCAGCTTCAGCACGCGGACGAAGTCGTTTCCGGTTCCGCAGGGAACGATATACAGCGGCACCGCCTTTGCGGACAGACCGGCAGCGATTTCGGAGAGCGTTCCGTCTCCGCCGACGGCGACGATGGCGTCCGCGCCCGATGCAGCGGCTGAGCGGGCCAGAACGGTTGCGTGCTCGGGAGAAACGGTCTCCTCTACCCGGTAGGGAATGGCTCGGGAGGCCAGCAGCTCGCAGACGCGCTTGCATACGGCGGCGGCCCGTCCTCCTCCGGCGGTGGGATTGACGATGATGGCAAACATTCGTATCACTTCCAGAATAATGTACTGAGTGTTTCTCGCGTAAGGGGTATGCAGATAATATCTTTCCAATTATTATACACGCTTATCGTTCCGGACGCCAATTAAGATTGTTGAAAGCGCGGCGCAGACGCCGGTTCTTTATGGAAAATTGATAAATTTGCATCGGAGTGAATAATTATGCGGGGATGTTTGATGGAGGATATCGAAGTCTTAACATATGTATGCTAAAATCTATTCCATATATCGTTCTCTTCGGGGAATGACGAATGAATTGATTCCAGGCCGCCCGGTCAAACGGGGCGGTTCATCCTGAAACGGAGGGGTAAACCCATGTATACGATTGTGAAAAAGCAGTCGCTGAATCCGACTGTCACCAAGATGGTTATTCATGCGCCGCTGATCGCCAGAAAGGCGCAGCCCGGCCAGTTTATCATTCTGCGCGTGGACGCGGACGGCGAGCGCATTCCGCTGACTGTTGCGGACTATGACCGCGAGGCGGGTACCGTTACGATCATCTATCAGATCGTCGGCGCGACCACCATGGCGCTGGACCGCCTGAACGAGGGCGAGTGCCTGCACGATTTCGTCGGCCCGCTGGGCAAGGCGAGCGAGCTGGAAGGCCTTAAGAAGGTTGCGGTGGTGGGCGGCGGCGTCGGCTGCGCGATCGCCTATCCGGTTGCGAAGAAGCTGCATGAGCTGGGCGCCGAGGTGCATTCCGTGGTCGGCTTCAGAAATAAGGATCTGGTGATTCTCGAGGACGAATTCCGCGCGGTGAGCGACAAGCTCTGCATGATGACCGACGACGGAAGCTACGGCGAGAAGGGCCTGGTCACCAATGCGCTGGAGAACCTGATCACCGAGGGCAACGAATACGACATGGTTATCACCATCGGTCCGCTGATCATGATGAAGTTCGTCTGCGGCGTGACGAAGAAGTATAACATCAAGACCATCGTTTCCATGAACCCCGTCATGATCGACGGCACCGGCATGTGCGGCGGCTGCCGCCTGACGGTCGGCGGGGAGACCAAGTTTGCCTGCGTGGACGGCCCCGATTTCGACGGCCATCTGGTCGATTTCGACGAGGCGATGAGCCGCGGCGCGATGTATCGCGATTTCGAGGCGCATGCCCGCGAGGCGTCCTGCAATCTGCTCAACAAGGAGGTGCGTTGAAATGCCCAATATGTGCATGACCAAGTGCCCCATGCCCTCTCAGGATCCGAAGGTGCGCGCCCGCAATTTTGACGAGGTCGCGCTGGGATATACCTATGAAATGGCCGTTGAGGAAGCCAAGCGCTGCCTCGGCTGCCCGAAAAAGCCCTGCTCTGCCGCCTGCCCCGTGCAGATCGACATTCCTGCGTTCATCAAGTGCGTCGCGGAGGAAGACATGGAGGGCGCGTATAAAGTGCTGTCCGCTTCCAGCGCGCTGCCGGCGGTCTGCGGCCGCGTATGTCCGCAGGAGAACCAGTGCGAGGGCAAGTGCGTCCGCGGCATCAAGGGCGAGCCGGTAGCCATCGGCCGTCTGGAGCGCTTTGTCGCCGACTGGCACCGCGAGCACAGCGCCGAGCAGCCGGTCAAGCCCGAATCGAACGGCCATAAGGTCGCGGTCATCGGCGCGGGTCCCTCCGGCCTGACGGCTGCGGGCGATCTGGCCCGTCTGGGTTATGAAGTAACCGTATATGAAGCGCTGCACACTGCGGGCGGCGTGCTGGTGTACGGCATTCCGGAATTCCGTCTGCCCAAGGCCATTGTTCAGAAGGAAATCGACAACCTGACGGCGATGGGCGTGAAGATCGAGACCAATATGGTCATCGGCAAGGTGCTGACGATCGACGAGCTGTTTGATGAGATGGGCTTTGAGGCGGTGTTCATCGGTTCGGGCGCAGGCCTGCCGAGATTCATGAACATCCCCGGCGAAAGCCTGAAGGGTGTGTATTCCGCCAACGAATATCTGACCCGAATCAACCTGATGAAGGCTTACCGCGAGGGCAGTGCGACCCCGATCAAGAAGAGCAAAAAGGTCGCCGTCGTGGGCGGCGGCAACGTCGCAATGGACGCGGCGCGCTCCGCCATGCGTCTGGGCGCGGAAGAGGTTTATATCGTATATCGCCGCGGCATGGAAGAACTGCCTGCCCGCAAGGAAGAAGTTGAGCATGCCATCGAAGAGGGCATCATCTTCCGCACGCTGACCAACCCCGTCGAGGTGCTGGGCGACGAGAAGGGCAATGTCTGCGGCATGAAGTGCGTAGAGATGGAGCTGGGCGAGCCGGACGCGTCCGGACGCCGCCGTCCGATCGTCAAGGAAGGCAGCGAGTTCGTGCTGGAGGTGGATACGATGATCATGTCCATCGGCACCAGCCCGAATCCCCTGATCCGCTCCACCACGCCGGGTCTTGAAACCAACCGCCACGGCTGCATCGTCGTCAAGGACGAGGCCGGCCTGACCAGCCGCGAGGGCGTTTATGCCGGCGGCGACGCGGTCACCGGCGCGGCGACGGTTATTCTGGCGATGGGCGCTGGCAAGAACGCGGCCAAGGCCATCGACGAATATATCAAGGCCAAGAAGTAATTTGTGATTTAAAGGCTCCTCTTGTTCAAAGGGGAGCCTTTCGGCAATCATGTCATGAATCTGCAGGGACTTTGCCTTTTCTCTCCGGGAACCATTCGAAAAGCGGAGCTGCATGAGGAGGAATAACATGCCTGATATGAAGATTGTCTCCAATTACAAGAATCCGATTATTCCGCGGATGGGCGTCTGTGATCCGCATATGCATGTGTTCGGAGACCGGGTCTGGCTGTATGCCAGTCACGACGCAATTCCGGGCAGCGGACAGTTCTGTACGCACGACTGGCAGATCTGGTCGTCCGCCGATCTGGTTGAATGGCGGCTGGAGGGCATTGTCCGGCCCGAGGATTTCTATATGGGGCCGTCGAATACCTGCTGGGCCACCGACTGCGCCGAGAAGGACGGCAGATACTATTTCTATTTTTCGGATGGCAACAAAAGCACCGGCGTGGGCGTGAGCGATCATCCGGCCGGTCCGTTTAAGGATGTGCTGGGCAGGCCGCTTTTGGACGGCACGCTGACTACGACCACCGAATACGACCCGGCGCTGTTCCGGGACGACGACGGCAGGAATTATATTGTCTTCGGCGGGCCGGAATGGGCTTACGGCAAGGGCTGCGGCTATTTTATCGCGCGGCTGAACGAGGATATGATCTCTCTGGCCGAGACGCCCCGGCCCATTGCGCTCAATCATATGGCTGACGACAAGGCGTCCCTCAATAAGCTGAACGGACGCTATTATCTGACCTACGGCGGTTTTTACGCGGTGTCGGATCATGTGTATGGTCCGTATGAGTTTATGGGGCATACCGGCGCGAGCATTGATCACACCAGCTATTTCGAGTGGAAAGGCCAGCTGTTCAACGCCATCACGGTTGTGGATCATTACGGCGAATATCGTTCCAGCGGTATCTGCTATGCGCATGTCCGGGACAATGGCGAGCTGGTGACTGATCCGCTGATTGTGGAATACGGCGTGGGCAAGTATGACGCCGATTGGAATAAGATCGAAGCCGAATGGTTCATGAGCGCTGAGAACGCGAAAAAGGTCGAAAACAAGGATTTGTACGGCTTCTCGGTCGCCTGTACGGGGCGGGCGGTGCTGAAGTATCCCAGAATCCGCAATCTGGCGGACAAAATCGGGTTCTGCTTCAACGGAAACTGCGTGGGCAGCGGCGGTACGGCCGAACTCCGCGTGGACGATGAGAACGGCCGGCTCCTGGGCACGATTGAATACAAGGGGCGCGGCACATGGTATTCATGGCGCAACCGGATCAACGGGGTCGTTCATTTCGATGAGCCGCTGCCCGACGAGCTGAATCTGTGCCTTGTGCTCAAGCCGGATGAGGGCACGGAGCTGAGAATGGATTTCTTCCACTTTTTCGCAGAGCCTCTCGCCAATCCGTAAGGGAACAACGAATGAAAAGGAGAATAGAGTGTGATCTGGCAGAATGCAGAAATATATAACGCAGCAGAGCTGATTGCGCAGGAAGACGGCGGCGTTTGCTGGCTCCGTGTTCCGGCAGCGGCGCGGGACGCCATGGAGACCGATCAGGGAAAAAGAATGGCCGGGTGCGCGACCGGTGTGGAACTGAGATTCGTCCTGAAGGGCGAGCAGGCGGTCATCCGCATGCGCACGGTGGTGGGAGACGGCATTTTTCATGTTTATCGCGGCGGCATTCAGGGCGGCTGGGAAGATCATGAGACTCATAAAATGGTGAGAGCGCAGGCTGAGGAGTTTGTGATCCGTCGCTCTGAGAATATGGAACGGCTGAAGGTGATGACGGAGAAGAGCGGCCTCGACTGGGACTGCGAAGTGATCCGTGTGATCTTCGACCGGGGTTATTTTGAATTGTACGGCATTGAGGGCGATATTGAGCCGCCCCGAAGGGAGCAGTGCCCGAAACAGACGCTGATGGCCTATGGCTCGTCCATCACGCACGGCTCCAATTCGTTGGATCAGTCGCATTCCTGGGTTTCCATGATTGCGCATGCGCAGAATATGGATGCGAGGAATCTCGGCATGGCGGGCAGCTGCTGGATGGAGCCTGAGATTGTCGATTATGTGGCTGCGGAGGGCAAGAAGGGCGCGTGGGATATCGCGATTCTGGAGCTGGGGATCAATGTGATGGGCTGGGAGGAGGAGAAATTCCTCAGCCGGGTGGAAAATACGGTGCGCACGGTAGCCGGACGCAATCCGGATAAGCCGGTGTTTGTCATTTCGCCCTTTTATTACTGCGGCGAGACGTTTGATGCAAGCGGCAAGGCGGACCGACGCCGCGCGAAGATGGAGGAAATCGGAAGGCGGCTGGCGCTTGAAAATGTTGAATGGATCAATGGGCTGGACATTCTGGACAATATGTCGTATATTTCGGCAGACGAGGTGCATCCGAATATTCATGGCGTTCAGCGCATCGCCGACCGGCTGACCGACCGGATCCGCATGAGAATCAGCAAATAACCGTGCATCAATGGGAGGAGAAATATGTTTGAGAAGAATCCGCGCCTGACCTATCATGAGGTCAGCGTGAAAAATATCAGCCGCACGACGCTGGTGAAATCGCCGGATGCGTTTATTTCGGGGAAGGGACATGCCGGACTTCTGTGCAGCCTCGGCGAGGCGGGCATGCTGATCGATTTCCGGGAGGAAGTTGTCGGCGGGCTGGAAGTGAAAATCCGCTGCGGGGCGAAGGCGCATGTGGAGATAATCTATGAAGAGGAGCCGGACGGGGCGATGCGCCGGGAGCCGTTTGTCTGCAGCTGGTACAGGCAGCCTGTGGACGGATATGATCTGACGGAAGGGGAGCATACCCTGAGCAGCAAGGGCCGGAGGGGCTTCAGATACATCGGCCTGTTTGTGAAGAGCGAGAAAGACGCCGAACTGATTTCCGTCAAGGCGATCAGCGGCGGCTGGCCGGTTGAAAAGCGCGGCTCGTTCCGCTGCAGCGACGACCGGCTCAACTGTATCTGGGACATTTCCGCGGCCACCGTCCGCGCCTGTATGCAGGATTTCTATGAGGACGGCGTAAAGAGAGACGGGCTTCTCTGGATCGGCGACTACCGGATTGCTTTTCTGGCGGGCTGGTATGCGTTCGGCGAGAAAGAGCTGGCCAAGCGGAGCCTTCTGATGATCCGCGACAGTCAGTGGGAGTGCGGCGCGATTCCTGCCTGCTGCGCAGAGGGCGGCGGACAGCAGCACGATTCGGAGAGCGGCATTTCGTATATGCCGGGCATTCCGAGGAATCTGGGCGGCTGGGTCATCCTGAATTATCTGGCGGATTATCTCTGCGGCATCGACGAGTATATCGTAAGAACCGGCGACGCGTCCATTCTTCCGGATTTCATTGACAGCGCGGAGAAGACGGCGCGGTTTATGCTCACTCTGACCGATATGGAAACGCCCGGTCAGTGGTGGATCGACGAATATGAGACGAAGCGCGACGAGCGCGGACTGAGATATTCCATCCATCATGACTGCAAGAACATGCCGAACATGAACATCGGCTCCAAGGGCGGCGTCCTGATGGAGATGCTGTGCGGCATGAAAGCGCTGGTGCGTCTTGCTGAGAGAGCGGGGAAGGACGAACTCAGAGCATGGGCAGCGGAGATGGCCGGAAAGCTGGATGCGCACATCGAAGAGCATTACCATGAGGCGCATTTCAATCAGTATACCGATCTGGCAAAGCAGAAGGCGCCGGCGGTCAGTCAGCATGTGACTATGCGGGCGGTACTGGCCGGAAAGGAAGATAAAAAGGGCATGGAGCGGCTGCAGCGCATGCTGATTCCGAATATGTCTTTCGCAGCTGCATGGCGAATCGAAGCGATGATGCGCGCCGGCTATGTGCATGAGGCGCTCAGGGACATGCGGTCTGCGTGGGGCAAGATGCTCGACCATGACAGCCTGACCTGCTGGGAGCGGCTGGACGTTCCGGAGATGAACGCGACGCATTATTACGACGCGCCGGGCAGCTATTGCCATGGTTGGGGCGCAAGTCCGGCGTGGCAGCTGCCGGAGTGGATTTCGGGCGTGCATGTGACCGGAGACGGATTCTCGGAGGTCGTGGTCGCGCCGAATCTTGATGAGCTGGACTGGGCGGAAGCGACGGTGCCGACGCCGCAGGGAGAAATCTGGACGCGTGCGGAAAAGTGCGCGGACGGAGTCAGGGTATATGTGGAAGTACCTGAATGCGTGAAGAAATGCGTCGTCCGGGGCAGAGACGGAGAAGAAACGCTGACCGGAGCGGGCGCGTACTCGATGCTGGTGAAATAGAATTTATATAGAAGAAAGCGCTCGGCGGAAGGGGCATTCCGACCGGGCGCTTTCTTGGGTTGAATGGAATTATGTGAGGTCTTCGAACAATTTGTTGAGCTGTTTGTTGTGCATTTTCTGAATGTCGTCGATTCGGAGCTCGAAGATCAGGTCGGTTCCCTCGGCGACCATGATGTCGGCGTCCGGCTGAACGTATATGGGGATCATGTGTTTCTGAGACCGGAGGATGGCGATACGGCCGTCCGAGCTGCTGAAAATATGCTTCTCCTGCTGCCATTCGAGGATGGATTTCATGATGAAGCGCAGCTGTTCGTCAGTCATGTCGCAGGCTGTGAGGATGTTTGCGCCGATGAGCGCGCACAGCGCCTGACCATGGTTGAAATCACGGGCGTTGGTCAGCGCGGAAATCTGCATGATGGGGCGCAGCATGCCGGGGAGACGAATAAGCGCCGTGGTTTTATAGTGGCGGCTCTCGGAATCGGGGGAAAGCATCTGGTGAAGTTCGCTGAGAGGATGCTTGTCCTTGTATTTCAATATGAAGGATATGCGGTTGAGAATCATTTCGCGGGGCAGATAGGTTTCCTGACCGCTGGGGACGGCTCGCTTGACGAACCAGTTTTCGGGAATCAGGCCTTCTCGCTTCCATCGGTAGAGCTGGCCGTATGAGATTCTGGTCTCGGCGAGAAGGTCTTTCTTGGAAATCCATTCATCCATGGAAATACGCTCCTTTTCAGAGGTTATCACAGCATGTATTATAGCAGAACATTGTTTCATGGTCAAGAAATAAAAAACGAGAAAAAAGTGATTTTTAAGTCGATTCTGTGTGCAGAAAAGTCGCGTATATAATAGGAAGTAAAAAAGATAAAAAAAGGTGTTGACAAAAAGGGGGAAAGGGGGTATAATAATCAACGTTGTCAGGCGCGAGAGCAAATGACAACGAGCGATCCTTGAAAACGATATAGTGAAGAAAAGACGAACAAGAAAGAACAGTCAGATTTCTGAGAGAGACAACTGGAAGCGAAGGAGCGAGAGCTTCTGAGCGGAAAGTGAAGGATTAAAC
>JAFQQU010000175.1 GCA_017410445.1 Clostridia bacterium
CCTGCATCACGACCTCGGCGCGCTGGGCGCGGCGTTTCATGAAAAGGCGGCCCGGCGGCAGCTGACCGTCATGAAGGAGATGGGCGTGAACGCCTTAAGAACCGCGCACAACCCGCCCGCACGGCAGGTCATGGACCTGTGCGACGAGCTGGGCATACTGGTCGTGAGCGAGATCTTCGACATGTGGGAACAGCCCAAAACGCCTTTCGACTACGCCCGCTTCTTCCCCGAATGCGCGGAGGAGGACGTCCGAAGCTGGGTGCGCCGCGACCGGAACCACCCGAGCCTCCTCATGTGGTCCATCGGAAACGAAATCGTCGATACGCACTTGGGTCCCCGCGGTCAGGAACTCACCCGCATGCTGACCGCCGCCGTCCGCAGGCATGACCCGCACGAAAACGGCGCGGTCACCATCGGGCTCAACTATCTTCCGTGGGAAAACGCGCAGAAATGCGTCGGTCTGATCAAAAACGGCGGCTACAACTACGCCGAAAAGCTCTATCCCGAGCATCATAAAAAGTATCCCGACTGGATCATCTACGGCAGCGAGACCGCATCCCTCGTATCCAGCCGCGGCATATATCACTTCCCCGCCGATGCGCCCATCCTCTCCGAATCCGATCTTCAGTGCTCTGCGCTCGGCAACAGCCTGACCAGCTGGGGCACGAAGGACATCCGCCGCCTGATCACGGACGACCTCAATACCCCCTACTCCATGGGCCAGTTTCTCTGGTCGGGCGTCGACTACATCGGCGAGCCCACGCCCTACCACACCCGCTCCAGCTACTTCGGCTATGCGGACACGGCATGCTTCCCGAAGGACCTTTACCACCTGTTCAGGGCCGCATGGACGAAAGAAACGGCGCTTCACATCGGCGTATCGTGGGATTTCAACCGAGGGCAGCTGATCGACGTGCCGGTGATGAGCAACGCCTGCTCTGTTGAACTCATCCTGAACGGCGTCTCCCTCGGAAGGAAGTCCGTCTCCTTCGACGCGCCCGAAAGCTGCCTGCCCCGCTGGCGCGTTCCCTTTGAGCCGGGCATACTGACCGCCCGGGCCTATGATGAAGCGGGCCTCATCCTCAAAGAGGTCTCCCGGGAAACGCCGGGCGACAGCCGCCGCCTCATGCTGCGCGCGCAGGACATGTCCCTCCTCGCCGACGGACACGACCTGACCTTTCTCGAAATCACCGCGCTCGACGGACAGGGCCGCCCGGTTGAGAACGCCTGCGACCGCGTATCCGTCGCAGTATCCGGGCCGGGCGTTCTTCTGGGCCTTGACAACGGCGACAGCACCGACCGGGACGGCTACAAGACCGCATCCCGCCGCCTGTTCTCGGGAAAGCTCCTCGCCATTATCGGTTCGCTCACCGTGCCGGGCGAAATCACCGTTTCGGTATCTTCTCCCGGGCTGGAACCGGCCTCCGTCTGCATTCCGGTTCTGCCCGCCGCCCCCGTTCCCGGCCGCGCCCGGATGAAGGAAACTCTTCCCTCCTCAGAAGAGGGCGTTCACGTCCGCCGCATCGATCTTGCGGCCCTGGGGAATACGCATCTCACCCCCGACAACCGCGCCGTCTCCTTCACATGGAAAACGCTTCCCGATTGCGCCATGGAGCAGGAAATCTCCTTCGAGCTGACCAACGCAGCAGGCATCGAAACCAACTGCGCCTCTCTGACCCGCACGGGCGATTGCCTCACCGTCCGCGCCCTCGGAGACGGCGTCGTGTATCTGCGCGCGCTGTGCTGCAACGGATACGATCATCCGCGCGTGCTCTCGCAGACGGAGATCTTCATCTCCGGAATCGGACGGCCGGACACCGACCCCTACCGCTTCGTATCGGGCGGCCTTTTCGACCTTCACAGCGGCGAAATCAGCCCGGGCAATGAAAAGGGCGTGGCCTTTGCGCGGGACGGCCGCAGCATGGCCGGGTTCACGCAGGTCAATTTCGGCCCGGACGGCTCAGACGAAATGACCCTGCCCGTCTTTGCGCTGGACTCGGACGCCTACGAAATCGAAATGTATCTGGGCAATCCGGACGAGGGCGCGCCGCTCTTTGCGCGCCTGCCGTATCAGAAGCCATCAAAATGGAACGTATACCAGAGCGAGACCTACCGCCTGCCGGAAAGAATCACCGGCATTCAGACCGTCTGCTTCGTCATGCACCGGAAAATCCATCTGAAGGGCTTCTCCTTTGCCCGGCAGAGCCGCGCCTTCCTACCTCTGACCGCCGCAGACGCAGACGCCGTCTACGGGGATTCCTTTGTCCGCTCGGGCACGTCGCTCATAAACATCGGAAACAACGTGACCCTCGTCTATGAGCGGATGGAGTTTCCCGGAGCCGGACCCGCCGTCCTTGAGCTCGAGGGCAATACGCCGCTCGCCCGCCACCCGATTGCCGTCCGCATCGAGAGCGAATCCGGCGGAGAAATCTCGGAGGCCGTCGATTTCTCCGGCGCAGCGGGCCCCGTTCAGCGCTTTGTCCTCTCCCAGCCCGGCGGGAAATGCACGGTGCGCTTCGTCTTCCTGCCCGGCTCAAAGTTCGACTTCCATGCCTTCCGCTTCCGTGCGGAGGCCCCTTCCGCATCGGTCGATGAGCAGCTTCGCATCGCGGACGCCCCATCAGTCACCTTTAACCGCCCGTGATGAGCAAAAACCAGCAGGACCGCCTCCCGGATCATTCCCCGGCGCGGTCCTGCTTTCGTATATTCATTTCATCCTATCCGGAACACGAGGATCTTCTCCCGCGCATCTCCGCCGTCAAACAGATCCCCGCACCCGATCTCTCCCTCAAACTGAAGCATGTCCCCGGTCATGAGATACGAAAGATACGGGTCCAGCGCATAGTAGAAGAACAGGCGCATCGGGCGCGGGTCGGCGTAATAGGCCGCGAGAATCCGCTGAACGACCGCCTGCAGAAGCCTCAGCGAAAAGGGATTGAAAAAATAGAAGCAGGTCGCGTCCCCCGGCTCGTATTCCTCCGCATTGGCGCACACAAAGGAAATCTTATCCTTCTCCTGCGCCCGTCCGGCGTAGGAGCTCAGGTTCTCCTCCGCCGCGCGGACCAGCTCCTCGTTATATTCCACCCCGACCGTCCTTAAGCCCAGCGCATAGTGAAGAAAGAAGCTCACCCGCCCCTTGCCACAGCCGTAGTCCACCAGAATATCGTCTTTCCCGATGTATCCGCTTTCCGCCAGCCGGCTGAGCACCCGGTAGGCCGTCGGCTCATAGCGGGAGTGGTTCATATCATCCTTCTCGTAGTCCGCCGCGGAGGTAGCGATTCTCAGCCTCTTCTCCCACTGAGCCTCGAGCGCGGCTCTCGCCTTTTCATCCGCGCGCATCAGGCCGCCTGCTTCCCGTCCGTCATCTGCCTGCGGGTTTTGATGGTCGCGGCATAGGCGCTGTTGAGAAGGCCCAGTACCGCCGAGGCGACAAACAGTGTCTCAATGCCCAGCGTCTTCCAGATCCAGCCGCCGAACAGCGCGATGAAGATGGTAATCAGATGATTGATCGACACGCCGGTCGAGATGGTCGCCTTGACCTCCTCGTCGCTGTCCGAGAGATCCTTGACATACACGTTCGACGCCATGGACGCCAGCGAAATGATCGCATCCAGCACATAGTTCACGCAGCAGACGATAAAGGCGATGTTCATCGGCAGGAAATGATGCGCGAAGCCGTAGAAGAAGCACACGATCACCAGAATCAGCGTGTCCGCCACCATCACCTTCTTGTATCCGATCCGGTCGATGATGCGGCCCACAACGGGCGAAGCGAAGAAGCCCGCAATCGACGACACCGCAAACAGCAGGCTGATCGTGGCCGCATTCGCGCCGTAGAACAGAATCAGCACATACGGACCGAAGGTGATGAACACCTGCTTGCGCGCGCCGTAGAACATCTCAAGCATATAATACTTGGTGTATTTTTTGTGGAAGTAAAACCGGCGCTTGGCGGCGTCCGCCTGACTTCTGCCGCTGACGCGCAGCGCATAAAACGCGCTCACGCCCGCCAGCGCCGCGGCCATCGCGAAAAACAGCGTGTAAGGCTGGCTCTGGGCAAACGCCGAGAACGCCACAACGACCGCCAGATATCCGGCCAGCGTGCCAATCTGACTGACCGAGCTCTGAATGCCCAGCGCAGCGCCGCCCCGGCCGCCCTTTGCATAGCTCATCGTCAGCGAGCTCTTCATGCCCAGCTGGATGTGCTCGCCCAGAGAATATGTGCAGATGGCCAGCGTCGCCAGCACTTTGGTCGGCGGCAGCGCCGCGTGCATGCCGAGGCCCGCCAGCATGATCACCGCGCCGGCCTTGTACATGGTCTCCGCCGACAGCATGTAAAACGCCGCCAGAATGAACACCAGAAGAATGCCCGGCAGTTCGCGGAAAAACTCCGTAACGCCCCGGTCCATCTCGCCCATCTGAACGACCTCGGCAAGGAAGTTGTCCAGCACGCCCTTATACAGGCCGTAGGAAAGGCCCGTAATCAGAATGGTCAGCAAAAACGGCTTGAATTTTGAATCCTCCCGGAAGATTTCCCTGATTCTGTTCACCTGCTCCACTCCTTCTTTATGGCCTCTTCGGCCGATTACGATCATTATATACAAAACCCCGGACCCCGGCAACCTTTTTTTTCATAATGACAGGATTTATTCCGCGCAGGTTTGAGGCCCGTCCGTGCGTCATCCGGCGCAGTCGGTGGTATATTACAGTCAATCAGCATTCCCTCGAAGGAAAGGAGCCGCCCATTATGAAGAAAACCAAGAAACCCGTATGCCCCGGCTGCAGCCGGCACTGCGCCGCCGACGCCCTCCGCTGCAAGCGCGGACGCGCCTATTTTGAAAAGCTCGAACGGAAAGCGCAGGAATCAGCGCTGCCCAAAAAGGCCGGAGAATGCAAAAAGCACGCCTGCAAATGGGAGCGGCTGGTCTCGGAATCGGGCGTCGTGAGAACGCTCTTCACCGTCTCCCGCGCGCTTAAAAGGAATCTCAAAAGCGGCGAATGCACCGAAGCGCAGCTAACGGGAAAACTGTCGCCGGAGGAGGCGCATCAGCTGGAACTGCTTCTCAATAAACTTCAGAGCATTCCGCAAAAAGAAAATTTTTCCGGAGAAATGTGATTCAGCGCCCCGCTTCCGGGGTATATAGTAATTAACCGAAAAACCGTCCGGCACAGCCCGGCAGACAATATATGGAGGGATGGCTATGTTGAATTCCAAGGTTGTTCAGCTGCTCAACGAACAGATCAATAAGGAGTTTTATTCCGCGTATCTCTACCTGGATTTCTCCAATTACTTCTATGACAAGGAGCTCAACGGCTTCGGCAACTGGTACCGGATTCAGGCGCAGGAAGAACGCGACCACGCCATGCTCTTCCTTCAGTATCTGCAGAACAACGGCGAGAAGGTGACGCTGGACGCCATCGCCAAGCCCGCCGTCGAGCTGACCGACAGCATGACCGTGCTCAGGGAAGGCCTGAAGCACGAAATCTACGTCACCGGCCTCATCCACACCATCTACGACGCGGCCTATTCCGTCAAGGATTTCCGCACCATGCAGTTCCTCGACTGGTTCGTCAAGGAGCAGTGCGAAGAGGAAAACAACGCCGACAGCCTGATCAAGAAGTTTGAGCTGTACGGCAGCGACCCCCGCAGCCTGTACATGCTGGACAGCGAAATGGCCGCCCGCGTATACGCCGCGCCCTCGCTCGTTCTCTGATTCTTACATCCGCCGCTCCCGGTTTCCCGGGGACGGCGGCGTTTTTCTCTTTCCCGCCCA
>JAFQQU010000176.1 GCA_017410445.1 Clostridia bacterium
ACGCCGCCGGAGGCACGTAACCCAGCTCATTGCTCGCCGCACAAAATCCTCTCCGTCTGATCCTGTCCCGCCCGTGTACTGAAAGAGAAATGGGAGCGACAGGTTTTATTATTCATCAATGCCCCGTACGAGCGCCCCAGTACACGGGCGTGCTTTTCATTCTTCCAAAAACTCCCTGATCTTCCTCACCATCTCCTCATCGCTCATTCCATTCTCGAAATCCACGCCCAGCTGTATATATCCCGGCGCCACGCCCATTCTGCGCTCCCCGCACCCTTCAATCTTCATGCACAGAAAGATAAGCGCCTTTCTTACTGATTCTTTCAGCGCCTCCCGGTACTCCCCGCCCTCATAAACCTCCGGCATGACCGTCTCCCGGCTCTCCCAGATGTGCGGAAGAGACTTAATCAGATCCTGCGCCTTTTCCTTCTCCCCCGCCCTTATATAAAGGAAGAGAAGATTCACCGCCGTCGTGCTCCGCGCTTTCATGCTGATATCGTTTTTCCTAAGCACCCGCTCGGAGACCGCCATCGCTTCCCGAAGCGCCTCATCATCCTCTTTTCTCGCAAGCGCCTCGCCAAGCGCCATCAGAAGGGACGAATTGTCCGGATAAATCCTCAGGCTCTCCCGGATCAGGCTGATAGCCGCTTCCATATCGCCTTGCCGCGCCAGCGTGTAGATCTCGTCCATCATCGCATAAAGACGCTCTTCCTGCCTTAAACCCTCCATGCCCAGAATTTCGTCCACCGTCGTCCCGTAATACATCGCAAGCCCCGGAAGCAGCGCAATATCCGGATACGCCTGATCGTTTTCCCACCGACTCACCGCCTGCGCGGATACGCCGAACACCTCCGCCAGCTGCTCCTGCGTAAGTCCCTTATCAAGCCTCAGCCTCCGCATCTTCGCGCCGATGCTGATCCTCATTCTACATCCCTCCCATAAAAAATACTGTAACCGGAATGCCCGATTACAGTATAACAGCCGTTTTGCGCCTCTTCCATATCGGATTCGTTGAGGAAAACTCACTCCCCGCGTGATACGCTCCTATTCGATCACAATCTCCGAACACCCCGCGCCCACGTGCAGCTGATCTTCCGTCAGCTTCCTCACCGGATGCCCATTCCACATAAGCCCCCGAACCGTGATCTCCCTGCAGCCGAACGCTTCGTCAATTCCCTTGACGACCATCCCCGGCGCCTGCCGCCCGGTCAGCGAGATGTTTTCAAACAGAATACGCCGGTTCCGCCCTCTCCGGTTTCCGCCCGCCGAATACTCGGGGTGATACAGCACTTCCACGCACATCAGAGGCGGTGCATACTCCTTGTCTGCCGGAATCTCTTCATACTTGACGCCGTCCTTCTTCTGAATCGCCGGGCGCGGAATCACATCATCATATTCCACCCGGATATCCCGGTAGACGACGTCGTGCACGTCCGCGTAATCCACATTCATGCAGTCCAGCACCGGACCGGTCACATGAATCACGTCGCAGTCCTCAAAAACAATATCCGATATCGCCTCAGCACGCGTCTCCGCGCCGATTTCCAGCGCCTTGCCCCAGTCGTTCCAGATGACGCACCTTCGCACCAGCACATTCCGAAATACATCGTATTTTTCGCCGTTCCGGTACATCGCCGCATTCACCGCCGCCTCGACGTCGCCCTCATAGTAGCAGTCGAAGCCCTTCACGCAGATGCTGTCGTCAAATGTCCTCAGGAAGCAGTTCTCAATCAGCACATTCTCGCAGTTGTGCATGTCAATGCCGTCCGAATTGTACCGCCAGCAGCCGATGATCTTTACGTTCCGGATCGTCATGTTCCGGCAGCCGACCGGCCGGATGTTGTATACCAGCGAATCGCGGATGGTGATCCCGTCAATCTCCACGTTCGTGCAGTATTCCATCTGAACGGTATGAAGGCGCTCGGCGTTGTTTACCGCCATGTCGTTGCCTTCTGCCAAAACCTCATAGAGGATCTTCGCCCTGTTCCGGCTGTTGTCCAGAATGCCCCGGCCGATGATGCGGATATTCTCCGCGTCCGTCGCACGGATACAGCCGTAAACCACCGCGCCCTCGTCAATCAGCAGCGTCTGACCGCTCTTCAGCTCGATCATTCCCGCGTCATGCTCGCCCGGCCCGAAATAGAGGACGGATTCATCCTCCCCGATATCATACGCCGCCGCGCCGTCCGCAAAGAGATGAAGCGCGTTCCTGCGCCCATATGGCTCAACAGTGAGATACACGGGATTTTCCAGCCGGAACCGGATCTTCTTTCCCTCGGTCTCCGGAACAATCCCGAGGCTCAGCGGCCGCACGCAGACCCTTTCAAACGCCTCCGGCGCTTCTATCTCAATCTCAGCCGGGCCATCCGTCTCCATCGACAGAAATTCAATGATCTCCGTCTGATCCTCCGTCCTCTGATGCCCCGGCCAGCGGCGGTTGTACGGGCAGGCCGATACCCGCGCCCGGTTCAATTCTGCTTCCCGTCCGTTCACCAGAACTCTGTAGCCCGCAGGCCCGTTCAAAGCCGACTGCACCGGATATACCCTCGCGCCCATGCTCCCGCCTCCTTATCCGATCTCCTTCATGAACACCGAATCCACGTCTCCGCCGTAGTTCACCAGCTCGTCGATCTTCCGAAATCCGCATTTTTCATAAAACCCCGTCATGTCAGAAGGAATATATACCCGCTCAAATCCGCATTCCTCCGCATAACGGCACGCTTCCTCAATCATCCGGTGGCTGAACCTCCGGCCCCGGTATTCCTCGCCCACAAACATGCTGCTGATCCACGGCCAGTACCGATTCTCCGGATAGTAATCCTCCTTCAGGAAGGTGCAGAATCCGGCGATTTTGCCGTCCTCCACCGCCGCAAACACCGCCTCCCAGTCCGTAAAGAGGTTCTCCCTCATCATGCCCGCCAGATGCTTTCCGGCAATCCACGAACAGTTTTCCGCATATTCACACAGTTCTCCCCAGAGCCTGTCCCCCGGAATCACCCGTATCACCTTCATAAAGCCCTCCGTCACCGCTGTCCAATGAACCCGACTTCCTTAAAGTCCTTCATATTGTGCCGGACGATGTAATCGATATAGCTCATCACCTGCTGCGCGGTCAGAATATATCCGCACGGGTTCAGATGCCCGCCCAGATAGAACAGCTCCTTGAATTCCCCGTCATGTACCGGCGCATACTCCCAGAAATCCAGCACATAGCAGTTCTCAAACGCCTCCGCCAACTCCAGCACGCACCGGCGCAGCTCCTCGCCGTCCTGATTCCTCGCCTCGCTGTCGCCCTTGGGCGCGGTCATCAGGAAAAACTTCGCCTCCGGCTGAATCTCCTGGTACCGCTGAATGATCTGCGCGTAATACCCGATGAAGGTCTTTTTGTTGTTCCGCCAGTCGGCAAAATCAACGTCGTCCATCGAGCCCGGATCCATATGCTGATTCATCAGATCATTGACGCCCAGCGCGATGATATATGCCTGCGCCGCCAGATGTTTTTCCCAAAGACCAGTGCTTTCGGCAAAGCTCTCGCAGTATTCCTTCGCCGTCATGCCGCCGCGCGAAAAATGATATACCGTGCATCCCGCCGCCCGCGCGATATACGCTCCCCAAGAATATTCGAACATATCATGATAATGCTTGACGCCATTCTCGTCCACCGATTCGAACTCGCCAGAGGACAAACTGTCGCCCACGCAGGCAATCGTCCTGAAAATTCCGACAAATCCGCCGTCCGTCACCAGCCTGTCAAGAGGCTTCTCGTTTTCCGGGCAGATCAAAGCGCGGATATCCATATTCTCTCCCCCTCAGTCTTGCTTTTTTCCATTGTATCATATCCGTCCGCCTCCTGACAATCGCCTACCCAAAAGATGCCCGGATTCAACGCCAACCTACCTTCATTCTTTTTCATGACAGCCATGCAAAAACGGAGCCGCTCGGCTCTCCGGCAGCTCCGTCCTCTCATGATGCACAGAAAAAAACCGGCGCCGCCCTTTCGGGCAGTACCGGTTTGATGATACAAGTAAAATTACTTGATTTCGACCTCGGCGCCAACAGCAACCAGCTGAGCCTTGATCTTCTCGGCCTCTTCCTTGGAGACGCCTTCCTTCAGGGTCTTGGGGGTGCCTTCGACGGCTTCCTTGGCTTCCTTCAGGCCCAGGCCGGTGATGGCGCGGACTTCCTTGATGACCTTGATCTTCTCGGAGCCGGCGTCCTTCAGAACGACGTCGAACTCGGTCTTCTCTTCAACGGCCTCAGCGGCAGCGGGGGCAGCGCCGGCAGCGGCAACGGGGGCAGCGGCGGAAACGCCGAACCTCTCTTCCATGGCCTTAACCAGATCGGCCAGCTCCAGGATCGTCATCGATTCGATGGCGGCAATAATCTCAGCATGAGTCATGACAGTAAACCTCCAATTAGTTACAATAATTCAGATTGATGTTGGTTACGCGGCGAGAATTATTCCTCTTCGCCGGCCGCCTTCTTGCGGATCGCTTCCACAACGTAGACGAACTTGGAAACAGCAGACATCATGCTGCCCATGATCTTGGCGATAAGAACCTCGCGAGAGGGGATCGCAGCCAGGGCTTCGACGCCAGCGGCATCCAGAATCTGACCATCCAGCAGACCGCACTTAACCTCGGTCTTCTTGGCCTTCTTGATGAACTCGGTGAGAACCTTCGCGGGAGCGACAGCGTCCTCCATGCCGAAAGCAACGGCGGTCGGGCCCTTCAGGTAAGCATCCAGACCTTCGATGCCGGCTTCCTTGGCAGCCAGAGACACCATGGTGTTCTTCAGAACAGCGTACTCAACACCGGCCTTACGGCACTGGTTGCGCAGCTCGGTGACCTCGGCAACGGTCAGTCCGCGGTAGTCAACCAGGACGACAGACTTGGCGTTAACCAGCTTCTCCTTAATCTCCGCGACGACAGCCTTCTTCATCTCAATAGCGTTGGACATTGTATATACACCTCCATATCCGTCCAATAATGACGGCATATGAAACGCCCCTGCGCACATGACGCAAGGGCGACAAAAAAGCAAATGTCACTGTTGCGCCTCGGCGGGCAGCCTTTCGGCAATTAAGCATTACGCGCCTGCTATCTATGGCATGGCTGTTTCACAGCACGGTGATAATTATATCATTACCCGTTTTCGGTTTCAAGTGTTTTTTGTTAAAAGAATGCCCGCAAAGGCATATGGAGCCAGCTCTCCGCGAAGTTTAACAATTCCGTCTCTGACTTCTCCTTCGTAGCCGAACGTCTCCATGCCATTATACGCCGCATCCGTCCGGATTTCGGCGTCCGCAAGGTAGTCTGCCGACAGGTTCCATACGCCCACCGCCAGCCCTTCCTCCGTCCTTTTGCAGATGACATGAATATCCGGATGTCCTGTCAGCACCGCCGGCAGCTTCTTCCGTCCGGCCCATTCAAGCCCCTCAATCAGCTGCTTCTGTCTGCAGTACGACCGGCAAACGCCCATCTCCATCCACGAGGCGTCCATGTCGAACGGATACACGAGGAAACGCTGTCCCTTCTCATTCTCATACCGGCAGGCCGTCACATGACCGCCAATGAAGGACAGCGCCTCTGCTCCCTCCCGCAGCTCGACGTCCCGGAATCTTCTGATGTTTCCAACTGCGACGCGCTCATTCTGTCCGGGGAATCGCTCAAGACCGCTGATCGTCTGTGCTGCGCCCATCTTCTCAATGCCGACGTCCACTCCGCGATCCATGAGAATCTTCGCCGCGCCGATGTCGATCACCGCGCCGTCGCTTAACTGATCCTCCGTGATGTACCGACCGTTCTCGCCGAACGCGATGTGCACGTTTCCCGTTCCGAACGTCACCGGCACGCAGCAGTCCGCCGCCAGCTTCACCGCCGGCGTGCAGAAGAAGGCTTCGTTCGCCTCCTGATACGTCATCCCCTCGGGAAGGTCAGCATGCTTCAGCCGGTCAAATCCGCAGATAATGTCCGCTCCGTCAGCTGTTCCCTTCGCCATATGCGTCTCGATCCAGTCATAAACAGGCCTGTTTCTGACCATCCGGTCCACATAGCCGTGCTCATACTGCTCGGACGAGGAATAGTCGATCATATACTTGAGGATGCCGTCCCAGCCGCCGTCCGCCCGGAGCGCCATGTCATACATCTCAAGATAGCTCGCCGGCGTCATATATCTGGGTCTGGGATAGACGTCGCCTTCGCTGAACAGCTCGACGCCGGAATGCTCGCACCAGTACCGCTGCATCCGGTTCATGCTGATCACGTAGCCCAGCCGCCTGGTCTTCGGCTCGTTGGCCGACCAGTACGGCGCGCCGATGGTCCTGAGAAACGGCTTCGTATTGCCGGCCAGCGCGCGCGTCAGCTCCATCGCGTTCACGCCGTCCACATCCCACGTCGTCATGACCGCGCATACGCCGACGCGTGTCTCAGGGTTCACCTCGTCCACCCGCGCGCGGATCTTCTTTGCAAGACCGATCAAGGAATCATGGCACATTTCAAGCCATGCCGTCCGGTATTTGCTCGGGCCGCCGGAAAAAACCAGCTCCTTCAGCTGATCCCGCGTTACCGTCTCGCCAACGCGCTCGCAGTATTCCTTCATATGCCGGTCGCAGCAGCAGCCGTTGCCGCAGCGGCGGAGCGACAGCCGGTAGTCGTCGTCCAGCATGATCATCTTCGCGCCCGTCTCCGCAAGCCGTCCGATCCATCCGACGTAATCCTCGACAAATGCCTCGTCCGTCGGGCAGAAGCTGTCCTCGCAGGTCGTCCCCTCGAGGCCGACCATCTTCTCATACCGGCCCGCCCTCACCAGAGCGCCCGGGTCGTCCTGCACCAGCGTGCCGCCGTGGCCGAGCGAGCTGATCCACACGCCGACCTCGAGTCCGTTTTTTTCAAAAAACGCCATGTTCCTGCGAAGCGTCTCCAGCTCAGCCGAAAGCACCTCTTCCGGCTCGATGCCTCTGGCAGGCGCCAGCCATACGCGCCCTGCGCCCGCCCGCCTGATCTCCTTCAGCGCTTCTTCACAGTTCACATTCAGATTGATTACCGGAATCTGCACCTGATACATGCAAGCCCCTCCTTACGCGCGTTCGACAGAGAAATTCGCAAAGTGATTGATGCCCTCGCAGGCCGTGAAACCGACATACATCCTCTCCGGCAGCGCACATTCGCCGCGGGCCGTCAGCTCACCCGCCTGCGCCTCGATGCCCTCCCTCGTCAGCTTCACCGTGAGTCTGGTCATTTTCCCCGCCTCAAACGGAAGCCTCGCCTTGCACACGGCTTCCACCTGCTGCCCGCCCTCTTCTTTGGGCGTAATGTGCCAGATGTTGATGCCGCTCTCAAACAATACCACCTCGTAATGCTCTCCGTACACCTTCCAGCCGTTCTCAAGCTCGTTCATCGTCTCCGAGAACACAATCAGAGGCGCGCCGAACTTGTCAAAGCTGCACTCTGTCTCAAGCACGAGGGGAAGCTGCGCCCGCTCATCCGCAACGGCAGAAATATACTCAAAATCCCGGTACTTCGCCTTCGGGTCCTCCAGGTCAATCCGTCCGTTCACAACGCCGTTTTCATCCGTCCGGAACTCGCGCCGGTAGGATACCACGGTAGACGCAGCATAGACAAAATTCTCCGGAAGTCCGTTTTTCAGGTCATATTTCAATCTCAACGCCTCCTTGATCCATATTCATTTATCTATCTTCATTCTCCCCTTCCCCTGCTTTTTCCTCTCTGCGCCGCAAAAGAATCCTTCACAATCACTGCTGCGGCCAAGTCCACGCTCCGTAGGTTGTGAATTCACATTCCGCATGCTATACTGAATCCTGAAAGGAGGCTTCCTCATGAATCAATATGTCACCGGCGCAATCATCCGCCAGCTGCGCGAGCAGAAGGGGCTGACTCAGGAAAGTCTGGCCGCGCAGCTCCATGTCAGCAGCAAAGCCGTCAGCAAATGGGAAACCGGTCAAGGACTGCCGGATATCTCCCTCCTTGAGCCTCTGGCCAAAGCGCTGGACATCTCCATGATAGAGCTGTTTGCCGGCCGGAACATCGTCAATAAAAACCGGTCCTCTAATCTCTTGCGCTCGGTCTGTTATGTCTGTCCTGTCTGCGGAAACGGCATTCTCGCGCTCGGTCAGGCCGTCGTCAGCTGCTGCGGCATCACACTGCCCCCGCTTCAGTCTGAGCATGCGGATGAGGAGCATCCGATTTCCATCAGCGTCAGCGACGGCGAATACTATGTTTCCATCGATCATCCGATGAGCAAGGATCATTATATCAGCTGCATCTTCGCCATATCAGACAATGGCCTTCAATATGTTCAGCTGTATCCTGAGAGCTTCGCCGAAGCACGCTTCCGCATTTCAAACGTCCGATGGATTTATGCCTACTGCAATCGCCACGGCATGTTCCACGCAGCCGCAAAAGGAGCAAAACGATGAACATACTCGTACTGAACGGCAGCCCCAAACCAAAAAGCGACACCATGCGCCTCACCCGCAGCTTCCTTGAGGGAATGACCCGGCAAGCCTCCTGCAGCGTGACCATCGTGGACGTCATCCATAAAGATATCCGTCCCTGCAGAGGCTGCTTCGCCTGCTGGAAAAACGGAGACGGACGATGCGTGCAGCAGGACGACCAGAACGAAATCCTTGCCGCATACCAAAAAGCGGACCTCATCATCTGGAGTTTCCCGCTCTACTGCTACTCCATGCCCTCCCATCTCAAAGCGGTACTCGACCGCACAATACCTCTCATTCAGCTGCGCATGAAAGAGACTGACGGCCGCGTGCAGCATGAACCGCTGATCGATTTCTCGGAAAAACGCACCATCGTCATCTGCGGCAGCGGATTTCCCGACTGGGACGGAAATTTCGAAGGACTGCGCCTGCAGTGCAAGAACTCATTCGGTCAGGCAGAGATGGTTTTCGTGCCCGAAACGCCGCTTATGAACGTCCCGGAAGCCGAGCCTCTCGCACAGCCTCTGCTAACCCGCTTCTTTCTCGCCGGTCAGGAATACGCAAAGAGTCTTTCCCTTTCACCCGAAACAATTCATGAACTTCAGATCCCCATGATGCCGAAAGAGGATTACATCCGAGCCGTCAACGCTTCCGCCCCGCATGCATAATGCATTTCCCGCTTAATCTGCCCAAAAACATACAAAAGACCGCTATCTTTCGATAGCGGCCTTTAATATAACAACCTCTGGCAATTTATCAGAACTTCAGAGCGTTCAGCTTGATGCCGGGGCCCATCGTGCTGGACAGAACAGCAGAACGGATGTAGGTGCCCTTGGCAGCAGCGGGCTTCGCCTTGATAACAGCCTCCATCAGAACACGCAGGTTCTCACCCAGCTTGTCGGCGTCGAAGGAAGCCTTGCCGACGGGGCAGTGGATGATGGCGGTCTTGTCAACGCGGTACTCAACCTTACCAGCCTTGATGTCGCCGATGGCCTTGGTCAGGTCCATGGTAACGGTGCCGGTCTTGGGGTTGGGCATGAGGCCCTTCGGGCCCAGAACGCGGCCCAGACGGCCAACCAGACCCATCATGTCGGGGGTGGCTACGCAAACGTCGAAGCCGAACCAGCCGCCCTGGATCTTGGCAACCATGTCCTCAGCGCCTACGAAATCAGCGCCGGCAGCCAGAGCTTCGTCAGCCTTCGCGCCCTTGGCAAATACCAGAACGGTCTGGGTCTTACCAGTGCCGTTGGGCAGAACGACGGTGCCGCGAACCTGCTGGTCAGCGTGACGGGGGTCAACGCCCAGACGCAGAGAGATTTCGATGGTCTCGTCAAACTTGGCCTTCGCGGTCTGCTTGACCAGCTCAATGGCCTCTTCGGGATCATACAGCTTGAGTCTGTCAATCAGCTTCGCGCTGTCCTGATATTTCTTACCCTGCTTCATGCTTTATATCCTCCTCGTGGTACAAGCGGAACGAAATCCTCCCACTTGATGTATGTGCCGCGCGTTTGAGCGGACACAGTGCATATTCTTAGTCGACGACCACAACACCCATGGAACGGGCGGTGCCGGCCACCATGCTCATCGCAGCCTCAACGGAAGCGGCGTTCAGATCGGGCATCTTCAGCTCGGCGATTTCGCGAACCTGAGCCTTGGTGATCTTCGCAACCTTATCCTTGTTGGGACGGCCAGACGCAGACTCGATGCCGCAGGCCTTCTTGATCAGAACGGCTGCGGGGGGCGTCTTGGTGATGAAGGTGAAGGTACGGTCCTGATAAACGGTGATGACTACCGGGATTACCAGACCAACCTGCTTGGCGGTACGATCGTTGAACTCCTTGCAGAAGCCGGGAATGTTCACGCCGTGCTGACCGAGCGCAGGGCCGATGGGCGGCGCGGGGGTCGCTTTACCGGCATTGACCTGCAGCTTGATGAGCGCAGTTACTTTCTTTGCCATGGGATATCCTCCTCTACTCGTATGTGGTGTAAGCGGAGCGCATTTTACGCCCCTCCCACTCCTGAAAACCTCATATAGAGGTAGTCAAGCAACAAATCAGCATCCAGCAATTGATGCTTAAACGCGCAATACCTGATCGTAGTCCACTTCTACAGGGACATCGCGGCCGAACATGGAGACCACCACCGAGATCTTCTGACGGATGGTATCGATGTCCTCGACTCTGCCGACATGATCGGCAAGCGGGCCGGACAGAACGCGGACGTCCTCTCCCACCGCGATATCAATGGACACAGCGGCACGGTTCAGCGTCGCCTCGATTTCCGCATTGTCCAGCGGAATCGGACGGGATCCCGGACCGACAAAGCCGGTCACACCGCGCGTATTGCGTACAATATACCAAGCCTCATCCGTCATGATCATCTTCACCATGACGTAGCCCGGGAAGATCTTGCGCTGCACCAGACGGCGCTTGCCGTTGCGGATTTCCACAACTTCCTCTACCGGAATCGATACTTCATGGATCAGGTGCTGAAGCCCGTTGTTCTCAACAGACTTCTCCAGATTGGCTTTCACCTTGTTCTCGTACCCCGAATAGGTATGTACTACATACCACAGGGCCTGTTCCGCATGATCAGCCATATTGCACTCCAAATATTGATTACTTGGTAATCAGCTGTACAAGCGCGCTGGAACCGGCGTCGATCGCGAAGATAACAACGCCCATAACCAGCATGAACGCGAGTACGACGAGCGTATAGTTGATCAGGTCACCCTTCTGAGGCCAGGTAACCTTCTTCAACTCTGCAACCATTTCCTTCAGGCTGCGCCAAATGCGAAGGCCCAGGTTCTTGAAGAAATTGATGAACTTCTTGAAGAAATTGTCCTTCTTGGCTTCGTTATTATTGTTGGCCATTCGCTCACATCCTTGCAGAATAATGTGCCTGGTCAGCCTTGATTAGCGCGTTTCCTTATGAGCGGTATGCTTCTTGCAGAAACGGCAGTACTTATGCATCTCCAGACGATCAGGATCGTTCTTCTTATTCTTGATGGTATTGTAATTGCGCTGCTTGCAATCCTGGCAAGCCAGCGTAATCTTAACACGCTTATCAGATGCCACCGTCGACACCTCCTATTTGAATGTATGGGGTCCTCAAACATGCCCTACTATTGTAGCGCATGTTTTCCCGCTTGTCAACCTTTTACAGATTTATTAAATCACATATAACACCCGAACAAAGGGCGGGAAAAGGATTCCCGCCCCTGTCGAAGCTTTTAGCGATTAGCCCAGGATCTTGGTAACAACGCCGGAACCTACGGTACGGCCGCCTTCACGGATAGCGAAGCGCAGACCCTCTTCGCAAGCGATGGGGGTGATCAGAGTGATCTCCATGTCGATG
>JAFQQU010000177.1 GCA_017410445.1 Clostridia bacterium
GCCGGGCTGTGCGGTGAACAGATCGTTGATACCACCGGCGCGGGCGATTATTTTTTCGGCGGCGCGGTATCCAGACTGCTTGAGCAGGGAACGAATGCAGAAATTGATGCGTCGGAGGCCCGAGAAGCATGCGTCCGCGGAAACGAATGCGGTTACCGCGTGGCGCAGGTGCGGGGCGCGCTGGGTGTGAAAATCCGGTAATATTTGATAAAATGAAAAAACGGACGCGGGGAGATGATTCCTCGCGTCCGTTATGTTTATGGATTATTTGAATTCGAAGGTAACCTTCTGAGTGAAGGGAGAATAGGCGGTCATGACGACGAAAGCGGAAGAATTATCCACCGGCAGAGTGCCGCGCATATGCTCGCCGTAGTAATGATCGAAGAAGCCGCCCTCAATGCGAACGGAACGGTCGTCGTTGAAGCAATAGGTCGCTTCGCCCTTCTTCTGATAAAGGTAGTCGCCGCCGTGCATGCGGATTTCCATATCGTCCTTGATGTAGCGGCCATCGGGCTGCAGCATGATTTCGAACTTGGTGGGAACGCGCTCGCAGCCGGATGCGCTGGAAGTCACCTCGATGGTGCGGTCGCCGGTGAAGCGGACTTCTACGCACAGATCGAAATCCTTCATCATGGCCTTCTCGCGCTTGCTGTGGTCCATCTCGCGCCATACAGAGGTCTCGGGCTTTTCGGTCAGCGGGCGCTTGTAGCCCCAGCAGTCATGGAAGGTCAGACGGTAGCCGTTCTCGATGGGAGTGAGCTCCTGAGCGCGGAACTGAGCGCGGGCATAGAAAGATCCGGCCAAACGCAGATGAACGGTGTGCTTGCCCCACTGGAACTTGGCGAACAGCGGACGCTCCTTGATCAGAGTGGCGGCCAGATCGCCCTTGCGCCAGCGTACCAGGCCGGAGGCTTCGAAGAACTTCTCATAGTTCAGGTCGGGCTCGACGCCTTCCAGAGCGAGCATGGTTTCCTTCAGCTCGGGCTTGAGAATATATTCCTGATAGGTGCAGTAGGGCGTGTTGTGAGGCTGGTTCAGAGTCATCAGCGCTTCGACGTCCTTATACATATCGTCCGCGAGCCATGCGATTTCCTGATCTCCGGTCAGCACAGCCATGTTGACGAAGTTGGAGTAGTACTGCATGCGGTTGGGCGCAGTGCCGACGTCCTGACGGGTGGAGTTCAGGGTGTTGATCAGGTTGTCGGGCTCGATGTACTTCATGACCATGTGCAGATTGCGCTTAACATGCTCGAGCAGCTCGGGCATATTGAGCTCCTGCGCCAGAACGATCAGAGCGTTATTGCAGATGATGTTGTAGGTACCGGCGGAGCGCTCGGTGTATTCGCCCTCTTCATCGCAGTCCATGCCTTCGCCCAGATACAGATTGATCTCGTCGAGGCAGTCCTGACGGTTCAGCAGGTTATAGCAGTAGGCCAGAGCGCTGGAAATAACCCAGCGATGGTTGGGCGTGTGGAAGCCGCCGGCCAGCATGCCGTCAGCGCCGCGGTTCAGGAATTCGGTGTACAGCGCGTCAGCCGCATCCTCAATGGGAGTGTGCTGATTGAAAGCGCGCATCAGCTTCATCGCCGGGCCCAGATGGAAGATGGTGAAAGCCATTGTGGCGGCGCAGGAGAAGTTGGTCTGAGGCAGGTCGATGCTGCCGTCTTCGTGCTGCAGCTCCATGGCGTTCTTCAGCGCCAGCATGCCGCGCTCGAGGAGCAGGTCGTTTCGGTAGTATTCGGATTCAGGCGTGTAGTATGCCATCATCAGGGTGGAAGCGGCGCCGATGCCCTGCTCGGCGGAAACATAGCCCAGAGCGTGATTCGGAGTAATGCCGTAGAGCTCAGAGGATTCGTTCATGCACTGATTGGCCAGAAAGCCCTTGACGGAACGATCGGCCATCTTGACCTGAAGCAGATAATGATTGCGCATATGCTTTATCTCCTTGAATTCGTGACGTTTGTTATACGGCGATATTATAAGGGATTCAAGGGCAAAAAGCAACATCAAATGAGCTGTTTCGGCCTTTGTAATTCTGTAAAGAAAATAAGGCGGTTATGTTGTATAAACTCCGTTGACATGGAGATAACCTGACGATTATACTGATTGTAAAAACAAGCGGGAGGGCAGAAGAGTATGAGAAAATGGATGGCGGAGGACTGGGCGTTCGAGGTAACGGTCGTTCACGGTGAGGCGGAAAACTGCCGGCTCGGCATGGAAGAGGGAGACATTTTCCGCTTTCAGTACGGCTGTCCGGCGGATTTCTGCCCGAGGGCGATGATTGAGATATTCACATGGTGCGAGGTCATCCGCTGCGGCGGAGACTTCACCTACAGAGGATGCAAGGAAAAATACGAGATGGAAATGGAATGCCCGTGCCGGAGTCTGACATTCCGGCTTAGGGCCATTCCGATCAATAGGGATGAGAATGGAGTATACGCTCCTGCTGAATTATGAAAGCGTCCGGAAGCTATTCCAGATGAGCGCGCAGCTTTTCAAGCGCCTTTTTCTCAATCCGGCTTACGTAACTTCTCGATATGCCGATTTTCCGGGCGACTTCATGCTGCGGATGCGGCACTCCGTCCAGCAGGCCGTATCTCAGAAGAATCACGGTCTGTTCGCGCGGGTCTAGCAGGCGACCGATCAGCTTCAGCGCGCGTGAGGATTCTATATGAAGGGCGACTTCATCGGGAACAAGATCCGGATCGGTCCCAAGGATATCGATCAGGGTGATTTCGTTTCCGTCAGGATCGGAGCCGATCGGATCATTCAGCGATACGTCGTTTTTGTTCTTCTTACTGCTTCTCAGCGCCATCAGGATTTCATTTTCGATGCAGCGCGAAGCATAAGTGGCCAATCTTCCGCTTTCGGGTTTGTATGAGCGCACAGCCTTGATCAGCCCGATTGCGCCGATGGAAACCAGATCGTCGGTGTCGATGCCGGAATGGGAATACTTCTTTGCGATATGGGCAACAAGGCGCAGATTGTGCTCGATGAGCGTTTGACGGGCTGCCTCGTCTCCGGCCTGCACGCGGGCGACAATATCCTGTTCTTCTGCGGCGGTCAGGGCGCGGGGGAAACCGGACCGGCCGGTCACATGAGAAAACATAGGCCAGACATGATCGAGAAGCCAGATCAGCATTTCCGAAAAGAGCATATAAAGACGCCTCCTTGCACCGGATATCCTGCTTAACAGTGTATTCGGTACAGGGAGGCGTTCTTGCCTGTCCTGAAAATGTAAACAAAACGATGATGCGTAGATGTCGGAACCCTTAGTGTTTGATTACTTCAGAATCTCGATTCCCTCCGGTGCGGTGACAGTGGTCTTAATGCCGCTTCCAGTTCGTTCGCATCGTACGTGAATGATCCCCTTGGGCGTGGGATAAGTGCCTTCCGCCCAGTCCAGATCACCCAGCTCGGGCTTTACGGAGATTTTCGTGCAGCCGGGTTCGAGCACCTGAACGCCCAGCACATATTCCGCAAGGAACGGCGCAGGACCGGACGCCCACGCATGGCACAGGCTGTGGCGCAGATTGGTATAGCAGTAAGCGCCGAAATCCGCATGAACATCAGTCTTGCCCTCGGGAACGATTTCGTCGATACGCGCGGCATTCTCCGCCCACTTTAGGTCGAAATCCTCCCAGAAGGTGGTGGCGCCCAGATCGAGCATTGCGCCCCAGTATTCGCGCATATCGCGCAGGGCGCCTGTTATGTCGCCGGCTTCCGCTTTGGCTGCCAGCACCGCATAACCGAGGAAGGTGCTGTAACCGTGTCCTCCGCCGGGCGCGATGACTTTTTCATTCATTTCGACAGGATTTTCCAGACCGAACAGGGCCTGAAGCGCCGCCGCCTGCTTGGAACTGCCGTGCGGCAGATGTACGCCTGCCAGAAGCGCGTGCTTTTCGTCGCAGAAACCAGCCGTTTCTTCGTCGCCCATGGCGCGCATCATCTTTGCCGTCTTGAGATAGGCCTGGGCCATCAGAGCCTGCTGGCCGGCGTGAATGGCGACTTTGTTTTCGCTGTTGGGCCAGTCGAGGAAACCGCCGGGCAGTTTTTCCTGACCGTCGGGAGCGATGAAGTCAGCGACATTGCGGACCAGCGCGGCCATATAATCGTGCTGCTGCTTAAGATACTCAAGGTCGCCGCCGGCCATGTACAGCAGTTCATGGGACAGCAGCCACCACAGAGAGTAGGTGGGCATGCCGTTCATCCATTTCGTGGGCGGAGTGATCTGACGGTGAATATCGAGGCTCCTTTTGAGAATATCATGCGCGCCGTACGCTGCAAGGATGGTTCTTTCGGACGGATAGATATCGCCGCACCAGACCAGACGATCGCGCTTGATGCCGTCCCACAGGTATTCCTGCATGTTCAGGTAAGCGGTGTAGACCGAAGTGTCGTAAATGTCGTTAATCCGCTGATCGCTGCATACGAACGTGCCGGGCTGTTCCAGCTCGCGCAGGATCATGACGCCCTGCAGCATGTAAAGCTCAATGGAAGCGTTGTCGTCTTCCAGCTCGACATTCAGAAAACGGAAGCCGCTTTCGTTGGTCTCGTTGGCGCTGAGAAAGCCTACGTTCAGATGGACGTCCCGGTTGGCGTGATCATTCGTGCTGCCCCTATCAGGATAGGGGGTGATCGCTTCGGTGACCGATTCGCCGAAGCGCAGGCGGAGGTTGACGCGGTTGGTACTCTTATCAGCAGGATGGACATACCACGAATAAATCCGCGCGCTGCCGTGGATTTCACAGCCGAAATCGAGCAGGACGCTTGCGCGTTCACCGTTCTTATTGGCCAGCACGCAAGGCGGCCAGAAATCCGGCTTTTCCAGCGAAATCTGAGGCGGTCTTTCCTGGAGCAGGTTTTCTGCGCCGGTAACATGGCCGGTAGTTCGCACTACGCGCACCGGCACGATGTATTTTCTTACACGGGGGTCAGTTTCGTACACGTGAGGTCTGAACATGAGGCTTTCCTCCTTGCTGTGATTGGTCGCGCGATCATTTTCCAGGGGGGAGATGTAATGCCTGCAAACGAAACGGCTGCGTAGGGAAATATGTTTCTTAATATATTGTAAGGGAACGGAGCTGTGTTTGTAAAGCCCCTGAATGAAGAGGATGTACAAAAAAAGTTCGGATTCGATTCGGTGGTTGTCCTTCTGAAGGGGGAAGGAAGCTTTCGTCAGAACATATAGAACATCGGCCCCGGAGTACGGAGCCGATGCTGGAGAAATCTATAAAGTATTTACAGAGTGGCCAGAAGGATGAAATTCAGAATGAACAGGAGCGTCGCGCCCAGCAGGATCGGATGGATCTGCTTGGCTTCCTTCTTGCAGATCTTGGTGATGCAGTAGAAGATGAAGCCGGCGGCGATGCCGTAGGAAATGCTGTAGCACAAAGCCATAAAGATGCCGGCAAAGAAAGCGGGTACCGCTTCGGACAGATCTTCCCAGTCGATCTCCTTGAACGCGGAGAGCATCATAATGCCGACCATAACGAGCGCGGGGGCGGTCGCAGCAGAGGGAATGGCGCTTACGAAGGTGGCAAGGAAAGCGCTCAGAGCGAAGCAGATGGCAGTTACGACGCTGGTCAGACCGGTACGTCCGCCTGCGCCGATGCCCGCTGCGCTTTCGACGAAGGTAGTAGTGTTGGTGGTGCCCAGAATAGCGCCGATAGAAGTGGCGGTGGCATCGGCAAAGAGCGCGCGATCCATCTTGGAATTAAAGCCGGTGTTGTTCTCCAGGGCCTTTTCGTCTTCGTCGCTGAAGATGCCGGCGCGGCGACCGGTGCCGATGAAGGTGCCGATGGTGTCGAAAGTATCAGACAGGCTGAACGCAAAGATGGTGATCAGAACCAGCGGGAGACGAGACGCATCGGAGAAAAGAGAGACGAGGCCATCGCCGGTGAAGATTGCGCCAAACGTGGTAGGCAGAGACTTACAGGCCTCGACGAAGCTGATGGTGTTGCTTGTAGCGGTAACGCCCATCGGGATGCCGATGATCGTGGTGGCAATGATGCTGATGAGGATCGCGCCCTTTACCTTGAGAAGATTCAGGATAACGATCAGCGCCAGACCGATCAGGAACAGCCAGAAAGCAGGCTGATTCAGCGTAGAGAGCGCAGGAACGCCGCCGCCAAAGTTAATGATCCCTACATTCAGAAGACCGATGTAAGCGACAAAGATACCGATACCGCCGCCGATAGCGTTCTGAAGGCTGCGCGGGATCGCTTTGATGATGTGCTTGCGCACTTTGGTGACGGTGATCAGGATGTTGACCAGACCGCAGATGAAGACCATGGACATGGCTTCCTGCCACTTGAAGCCGAGGCCGAAGCATACCGTATAGACAAAGAAAGCGTTCAGGCCCATGCCGGGAGCCTGCGCATAGGGCACGTTGGCGACCAAACCCATAATCAGAGTTCCGATGATGGAGGAGAGGATGGTGGCGAGGAATACCGCGCCCCATTCCATGCCGGATTCAGCCAGCAGGCTGGGGTTTACGACGATGATGTATGCCATCGCGAAGAAAGTGGTGATGCCGGCCATGATCTCTGTGGAGACCTTCGTGCCGTTTTCCCGGAGCTTGAAAAAGCGTTCCATAAACAAGAATCCCCTTTCAATGTCTTCTATTCTATTGTCCGACACGGTGATCGGCGAGGCAGAAAGAGATGCAGAATCATTTCCTGCACAAATGACAACGATAATATTCTAATAGTATTCTTTGTTTTTTTCAATGCGCTTGATTGGGAAAATACTTACAAAACTGCATCAGATTTTGCAAATGTTTGAAATTGGTTTTCTTCCTGTGCAATATATGATATAATGTAATGAGAAGGAGGGGGAAGATGGACGTTTTGCTGAAACGGGCGGAGGAACAGGATGCGCCGCTGCTTTGGAGTATGCAAAAGCGTGCGTTCGCACCGCTTCTTGAAAAATATGGCGACGTTTCGACGAATCCCGCGAGCGAACCTCTGATAAAAGTGATTGGCAGACTCCGACAGAGTTATGCTGATTATTATATTATCTATATCGATGGACAAGCTGTGGGCGGCGTACGGGTGGTTCGCAGGCGAGAGAGAAAGTGCAATATTTCTCCGCTTTTTGTTGTGCCGGAGTTTCAGCGAAGGGGTATTGCCACCGCTGTGCTGACTATACTTGAAGAAATGTATCCTGAAACGATATGGGAATTGAATACGATTCTTCAGGAGACGGGCAACTGCCGCCTGTACGAGAAGCACGGCTATCGTAGAACCGGCGAATATGAGCAGATAAACGAGCGGATGACGCTGGTGTATTACCGGAAAACCATCAGGCGATGACCAAACAGCATTTTGAATGAAATAAAAATGAAAGCGCGAGGGCGCGGAGAAGAGGGAAGGACAATGGACAGAGAAGACTATATGAAAGCGTTGAAAGCGGGCGAGAAGGAATATCAGGCCCGTTTGCAGAGGCATGAGGACCCGTATCTGCCGGTACTGGACGAGCTTGTCCCCGATGTATCCGCACTGCCCGCGGTTTCGCTGGGGCTGGTGCAGATTCCCGTCAAGCAGATTGTCGGTACCAGCACGAAGGGAAGAACCAGCGCTTTTGCCGCGAACTTCATGCCGCTGCTGGGCTGGAAGTCCGAGTTTGCGAACAAGTGGGCGCGGCTGTACAGCCATGTGGTTGAGGAAGGTGTACGGGATGCGATCGTTGTTCAGGAGTACATGAACAAGTTTTATGTCGTCGAGGGCAATAAGCGCGTCAGCGTCATGAAAATGCTGGACGCCGTGAGCGTTGAGGCGATTGTCACGCGCATCATTCCCAAGCGCACCGATGAGAAGGAAAACAAGATCTATTTTGAGTTCCTGCCTTTCTATGAAGCGACGGGCCAGAACAACATCTGGTTCAGCGAAGAGGGCGGATTTGAAAAGCTGGCAAGCTATGTAGGCCGCAAGCACGGAGAAAAGTGGACGCAGGAGGAAATCTATGATTTCCGTTCGCTGTATTCGCGTTTTTCGACCGAGTTTGAAGAGCAGGGCGGCGATAAGCTTGGCATTACGGCGGGCGACGCGCTGCTGGTTTATCTGGAAATCTACGGCTACAAGGATGCGATGAAAAAGCTCGCATCCGAGATGCGTGAGGACATCCGCAGAATCTGGGTGGAGTTCCAGGTCAAGAGCAACGACGAACAGGTCACTCTGCTGATGCAGCCGACCGAGGAAGCGCCCAGAGGCGTGCTGGCATCCATGCTGCGCCCCGCGCCGCAGAATATCCGTGCTGCGTTCATCTATCAGCGCACGCCCATGGAATCCGGCTGGACCTACATGCATGAGATGGGCCGCAAGCACATCGAGATGGTGTTTGGCAGCCGCGTAGAGACGACATGCCGCGAGAATGTCAGCATTGAGGACGCCGAGCAGGTGATTGAAGAGCTGATTGCCGAAGGATATCAGGTCATCTTCACGACGTCGCCCGTATTCCTGAACGCGACGCTGCGTCCGTCGGTCGAGCATCCCGAGGTCAAGATCCTCAACTGCTCGCTGCTGGCTTCCTACCATCATGTTCGCTCGTATTACCTGCGTATCTATGAGGCGAAGTTCGTTATCGGCGCGATTGCGGGCGCGCTGGCCGAGAACGACAGAATCGGCTACATTGCCGACTATCCGATCTACGGCGTACCGGCCAGCATTAATGCGTTCGCGCTCGGCGCCCGTCTGACCAATCCCCGCGCTAAGGTCTATCTGGAGTGGTCCATGGTCAAGGACCGCGATATGTATCAGACTTTCAGGGATAACGACGTCAATATCATCTCCAATAAAGATATCAGCGCGCCGCATCAGGGCGCCCGCGAGTTCGGTCTGTATCGCGTAGATGGAGAAACCTCTACCAACCTGGCCATGCCTGCGTGGCATTGGGGCAGACTCTATGAAGCGCTGATCCGCAGCATTCTGAGCGGTTCGTGGAAGGGCGAAGCAACGATCGGCAGCGGCCGGCAGGCGCTGAACTACTGGCTGGGCATGTCTGCTGAGGCAATTGAGGTATTCTGCTCGCGCAAACTGCCGGCAGATACGCAGAAACTGGTCAAGCTTCTGATCAGAAACATCCAGTCCGGTGCATACAATCCGTTCTCCGGCCTGATGGTCGATCAGAGCGGCGTCACCCAGTGCAAGGACAACGAAGAGCTCTCGCCGGCCGACATCATTGCGATGGACTGGCTGCTGGATAATGTAGTGGGCGATATGCCTGATCTGAGCATGCTGAAGGAAGAAGCGCAAGCGCTCGTCAGCCTTCAGGGTATCAAGAATACTGCCGGCCCCGATACATCGGCGTTCAGCTGGACGGGTCTCCCGGGGAAAGAGGATGATGAATGAAGATATTAGTCCTCGCTGACGAACCGGATAAGATGCTGTGGGATCATCTGGACCGGCGCAGGCTGGAGGGAATTGACCTGGTCATTTCCTGCGGCGATCTTTCGGGCTCTTATCTTTCTTTCCTGACCTGCTTTACCTGCGCGCCCATTCTGTATGTGCATGGAAACCATGATACCAGCTATACGCGCAAGCCCCCGGAAGGGTGTATCTGCATAGACGGCGAACTGTATGTCTATAAGGGGGTTCGCATTCTGGGCCTGGGCGGCTGTATGCGGTATAAGCCTACCGATCATCAGTATACCGAATGGGAAATGCGCAAGCGCGTCATCAAACTCTGGCCGAAACTCTTCTTCCGCCGGGGCTTTGATATCCTTGTCACGCATGCGCCTGCAGAGGGCATCGGCGATTCAAAGGATCGTGCGCACAGAGGATTTGGTGTGTTTGTGTGGCTGCTGAACAGGTTCAAGCCGTAGTTCATGCTGCACGGCCATGTCCACAAGGAGTATTCGCATGAGTTTGTCCGTGAACGGAAGCATGGGGATACCCGCGTGATCAATGCCTGGATGAGCTATGTGATTGAGATATAAAAGAACCCTGGCCTTGCCGGGCGGATGCATACGAAAAGAACTCCTTCCGGAACGATTGTGCTCCGGAAGGAGTTGCTGTTTTATTCATATGGAGAGAAGATGATCTGCCAGTATTTTGCCGCCGAGCAGGATGAGAATGATCCCTCCGGCGATTTCCGCAATTTTCCGGAAGCGGCTGCCTAAAAAGCTGCCTGTATAAACGCCCAGCGAGGACAAGATGAACGTCGTCAGGCCGATGAGCAGAACCGCGGGGAGAATGCGGATTTTCAGAAATGCAAACCCCACGCCGATGGCCAGAGCGTCCACACTGGTTGCCAGAGCAAGCGGCAGCATGGCGGAGCAGGAAAAGGAGGCGTCCAGAAGATCATCGCCGCGCCGCGCATCAAGAAGCATCTTCGCGCCGATGATGAAGAGAAGGAAAAACGAGATCCAGTGATCGACTGCAGTGATGCGGTCGGAGAATCCTTCGCCAAGCAGATATCCTGCAAGCGGCATGCCGGCCTGAAACAGCCCGAAGAACAGGCCAGTGATCAGGCAATGAACAAAGCGGACCTTCTTGCAGGCCAATCCTTTGCAGATTGCTACGGCAAAAGCATCCATTGATAATCCGACGGCGACGAAGAACAGTTCGATCAGGCTCATTTCTCACCCTCCCGCTGCTTCCATTTATATGGTAGGAAGCGGGGAAGTATACTGCTGGAGCATATCGGAAAGGGCGATTTTATTTGCAGGCTGAACACCTGAGGAAATACGGAGCAGACGGCTTCCTGCATCGATCGTTCCGTCGGGACCGATTCTCAGGAGACGCGGCTTGCCGGTGATCAGCTCGTCCACATCGGCGACATCGTCGCACAGGCTCATGGAAAAGACCGGATGCTGCGGCGCTGTCCGGAGGCGTCTGGCATATTCGCGGACAGCCATATGATTTTCCTCGGAGCACTCCGCACCGGGAAAGAAAAAAGCGAAGGGGCTGAACAGGCGGCTTACGCGGTCCAGCCATCGGCCGCAGAGAATGTTCTCGGCGTCGGTGGGGGTATTGTATACTGTGTGAAGCGCGAAGGGGCATCTGAGAGAGCGCAGCGCGTCGGCGGCGTTTTCCGTATCGATGGAAGCGGTATCTTCGACGGACAGCAGGAGATTTCGCGCCTGACGGACCTGACCGAGCGCGCTTTTATCGATCATGTCAGCCGGAGTGAAAAGGGCAACGGCGCAGTCCGAAAACTCTTTGAGCCGCGCAGTCAGGGCGTCCAGTTTATCATAGGAGCGATCCAGCCAGAAGAGGAAAGTGTGTATGCCGGTTTCAGCGCTTTTTCGGAGAAGCGCGGTCAGCTCATCCAGATTCAGCGCGTTCGGGGCGGATTTCATTTCAAACATCAGCGTCCACGGCGGCGCGGCTTCTCGGCTTTTTCGGCCGGCCAGAGCGGACCAGCTGTTCAGGCTGAGGTTCATGCCGATGGTCTTGATGGCAGCGGCGTCGAACTGACTGATGACTCGCTGAACGAGGGCGTAGTAGGGATTGTTTTCTTTCTCAAGGAGTTTCTGAACGGCCTGAAAGAATTGCTTCTGAACATCTCCTTTGGATAAACATTCTCCCAGATCAACCAGCTTCCGGATGCTTCTGTGCGGATCAAACTGAATTTTTGAAATGTACCGATCAGCCAGATTTTCAATCAGCATGCGCGTCATTGCGTTCTGATTCACAGAAACCGCCTCCCTTGAAAGACCACCTCGTATTTTTCTATCCTATTGTAACGCATTTCCCGGCGATTGCAAAGGGACAAAAACTTAAAACTGTTTCAAGACATAAACTAAACCGGGAACAGAATCCAGACTGTTCCCGGTTTAGGCGTATATATGTTATTTCAGGAAGACCTCGATGACGGGCACCAGCGTGTTCGGCTTGACGGGAGGCAGTTCGAATATGACCATACCGTCGTTGTCGGCCGGCTGGCTGTCGCCTGCCTGATGGCTCATGGTATTCTCGGTGTATTTGAGCTCGCTGCCGTCGTGCAGGAACTGCGCATAGCGGACTTTTCCCGCCAGCGCCTTGACCTTGAGATGGCGGAACGGATAGGCGTACAGATGGATATACAGTCGTTTTCCATCTTCGCTCTGAGTGAGTCTGCAGTCGTCCGGCGCGGTAAATTCAGGCTCAGCCATGGTACAGCCGTAAATGGAGCGCGAGTTGTACTTCATCCAGTCGGCATAGACTTTGAGCGCGGCCTCAGCGCGGTAGTCAAGATAGCCGCGAGAGGTCGGACCGACATTCATCAGGAGGTTTCCACCCAGAGACACCGTGTTGATCAGCATGCGGATCAGCATCTCAGGGGATTTCCAGGTAGCTTCGTCGCGGTGATAGCCCCAGGAGCCGGAGAACGTTTGACAGGCTTCCCAGGTGACCAGCTCGCCCGTTTCCTTGTGACGGACCCATTCGGTGGGCTGGAACTGCTCGGGCGTCCACAGATCCTGTTCAAGGTCTGCCCGGTTATCAATGATGATGCCCGGCTGCAGGGAGCGGGCCAGAGCGATCAGCTCTTCCGACTCCCAGTCGTCCTTGCCCTTTCCCTTCATCCATTCAGGATATTCCGGATTCTTTTTATAGGAAAAATCGAACCAGAGGATATCGATCTTTCCGTAGTTGGTGAGGAGCTCACGGACCTGATTGCGCATGTATTCGGCATAAATGTGCATGTCGCGGCCCTGATTCTGCTCAAAGGCGTCCTTGTCCCAACGGCGGGGATGGATCTGATCGATGGTGAAGTGCGGGTGATGCCAGTCGATCAGGGAATAGTAGAAGCCGACCTTAAGGCCCTCGGCGCGGAATGCATCCACATATTCACGCACCAGATCGCGCCCGGCAAGGGTGTTGGTGCATTTGTAGTCGGTGTACTGGCTGTCAAACATACAGAAGCCTTCATGGTGCTTCGTGGTGAATACGGCGTATTTCATGCCGGCAGCTTTGGCCTGGCGGGCCCATTCCCTGGGATCATACAGATCGGGGTTGAAATGGTCGAAATAAAGCTGATAATGATCCTCGGGGATACATTCGATATTTTTGATCCATTCGTGACGGGCGGGCATGGCGTACAGTCCCCAGTGAATGAACATGCCGAAACGGTCGTGCGTAAACCACGATACGTCTCCCGGTGTTTTTCTGGTAACATAGCTGGACATAGTATGCTTTTCCTCCTAAAATAAGTATATGCGGGATTGATTAACGGTAGGGGGAGGATTCGTCGTCCTGCAGCTGGTTGACGGCGCGGGAAAGCCGCTCCATCCGAAAGTCAGTAGCGGTGATGATATCGGCGCATTCCTTGAGTTCGTCAACAATCTCCTGCGGCACTTCGCTGGGCGCTTTGTAGCGAAGGTTGTGCTCAAGCGAAGCCCAGAAGTCCATTGCGACCGTGCGGATCTGCACTTCGACCGGCACGAACAGCTTGGCGCCGGACAGATAGACCGGCACATCCACCACCAGATGCAGGCTCCGGTAGCCGTTCGCCTTGGGCTTTTCGATGTAGTTCTTCTCTGTAATGACCTGAATGTCGTCCTGCGATTTGATGAGCCGCGCGATAGTAAAAATGTCCTCTATGTAGCAGCAGACGACGCGGACGCCGGCCAGGTCGTGCAGACTTTTCTTGGCGTTTGTCATCGATACGGGAATTCCTTGCTTGCGGAGCTTGCGGACGATGCTTCGCGGGGTCTTGACCCGGCTCTGTATATGGTGTATGGGGTTGTTTCTGTGGCTGATGCGGAATTCGTTGGTCAGCGTCTCCAGCCGCACGTTGATGAACTGGATGGCTGCATTGTACAGATACTGTATCTGAGCGTGTTCGCTGACCAGCTCCTTGTATTCCTCATCAATCAGCACCTCTTCGGACACCGATGGCGGAATCATTTCATTGAGCTGCATGTAGCGCCTCCTGATAAAGTGTTTGAGGGGTCTCCACTAAAACTATTATATAACAATTGACGGGGAGTTAGGTAAAGGAATGGTAAAATTTAACTGAACGAATACTGAATTTTAATTATTTCAAAACACCGGGCGGAGTGACTTGTATCAAGACCGGCTGGAAAAGAGAAAACTCTTCCGCAGCCGGCCGAAGGTATTCATCCGCAGAGCGGCGGAAGCTGCGTGCCTTTCAGGGCGGCCGCGGCCGATTCGACAATCAGATTCATCCGTGCGACCAGAGACGCAGGCTTTCCGTCCGGATCATCCTGCTCAAAGGGAACAAAGTAAATATTCCGCCGGACCATCAGCTCGCCGATGCTTCGTGCGCTGGTGTTCAGTCCGTCGTTGGTTGATACGGCGAGCAGCACCGGGCGGCTGTTCCTAAGGTGAGATTTCACGGCCATGGTGACCGGGGTATCGATGATGCCCGAGGAGAGCTTTCCAAGGGTATTGCCCGTACAGGGGGCGACAATCAGAAGATCAAGCATCTTTTTCGGCCCGATCGGCTCGACTTCCTGAAGCGTATGCCAGATTTCCTTTCCACAGATCGTTTTCAGCTGGCTGCGTACTTCCCCGGATGTGTAAAACCGGGTATCCAGCTGATATGCGTTGAAGGAGAGAATGGGCTGAACCTGCGCGCCCAGCTCACAGAGACGCCTGATCTGAGGAAAAATCTGTGAGAAGGTGCAGAATGAACCGGTCATGGCGAAGCCGATTCTCCTTCCGTCCAGTATGCTGAGATCAAAACCTGTCAGCGGCATGATAGATTTGCTCCTTTCCTGTATGAATTCAGGGCGCGGAGGACAGCGCCCAGTAGACATGCCCCGGCCGAGTACGGGTAGTACCGTCCGGGCAGTCCGTTTTCCCGGACAGCATGAACGGAGAGCGAACGGGCGAGATCAAGATCAAATCCGTACGGCGGACTGGCCAGGTCCATCAGCATAGCGTCAGGAGATATACGCCTAAGATGCGTTTCGCTGAGCACCTGTGCGGGTGCCGTGTTGAATATAAAGCGCATGGCGGGAAGAAGCTGCGCAAGTCCGCCCAGAATATGCGCTTGGAATCCGTCTCTTCGGACTTCGTCCGCGGCGGCGCTTCGCCGGACCGCGATGGAGACCTCTGCGCCCATGCAGTTCAGCAGGTATGCCAGTCTTCGGCCGATTCTGCCGTATCCGATGATCAGACATGGCGAGCCGTCCAGCGCGCTCTGTGAAAGAGAGGCGGCGGATATGATTGCGCCTTCGGCAGTCAGATGCGCATTTTTCAAAATGTATTCTTCATCGGAGGAAAGATTGATGATTGTCTTTCCGCGGACCGATTCGGGCATGGATGCGGCGTCGGAAAGCAGAATTGGCGTGTGGTCCGGAATCTGGGACAGGATTTCATTCAGCGCAGGCGGCGTGTTTTCTGCGAAGGGCAGCTGCAGGCCGCTGCGCCATGGATTCGGCAGAACGACCGCTTCCGCATGGGAAAGGGCGTCCCATGAGGCGTGGGGAATGGGAAAAGGCGCATTTTCCAGACCGACTGCTTTGATATCTATGGATTGTTCTAAGGCAAGACGCGTCATCCATACGTAGCGGAGATCGCCGCCAACTGTCAGCACAGACATAATATGTATATACACCTCCATTTGAGCGGGTCCGACGGTTTATCCTATGAGAGAGCCGAGAAAATGGTGCGGTGTGAAAAATATGGGGATAAATTGAAAAATATCAGGTTTTCATCGTGTAAATTATGTGATATACTGTTGGTTAATGAAAAGGAGTTGAAGCGTGTGAAAAAATGGGGACTGCTGTTTTTGCTGATCGCTTGCGTGGCTCTGAGCTCGTGCAGCCTGATTCCGGAAGAAGAAGTATTCCGGACGGCGCCTCTCATCCGGTCGTATGAGAGAGAACAGTTCAAGCTGGCTTTTGTCGAGCGGGGCGATATGGTGCTTGAGCAGAAAATTACCTGCACCTACGTTCCCGTGCAGATCGAAGCGCTCAGATACCCGATCGGCGGCGTATATCACGACGAGATTTTTGTTCAGGTAGGCGAAAGCGTCAAGGCCGGGCAGCTGCTTGCACAGCTTGATCTGGCGGGCGTCGAAGAAAAACTGAACAGCATCGATATTCAGCTGGAAAAGCTGGATATCCGCATTGCTGCGCTCGAGGAGAACCGTGCGCTGGCTCTGGAGCGGCAGATGATTTCGACTGCTTCTTCTACCGCTGCGCAGCGGCAGGAAGCGCTGGATGCGGTCAACAAGCAGTATGACGCTCAGCTCAGATCGCTCGAAGACGAGCGTACGATTGCGCTTCTGCAGAAAGCTGAATATGAAAAGGATATGGCAGATAGGCAGCTGAGAGCCGGCATCAACGGAACCGTCACCTACACGAAGCGCCCCAAAGCCGGCGAACGCAGCGTGGCAGGAGAGCGCGTAATCAGCGTAGCGGATGATACGATGTCCCTGTTCCGGTCGGAGACCAAATACTGGCCGATGTTTGAGCCGGGTCAGGAACGGGTCATTACGGTCAGCAAGGTAGAGTATGAAGCGATTGTTGCCTCCGAGGAGGAGCTGGGGCTTCCCGAACAGGAAAAGATCGAGGGTGAACCGGCTTATGTATACTTCAAGCTGAAGAATCCGACCTTTGATCTGGAGGACGGCGACCGCGGCACCCTGACCCTTGTCCTCGATTCGCGCACGGATGTTCTGATGGCGCCCGAAAGCGCCGTTACGACCGCCGGCGATATGAGCATCGTCTATTATCAGGACGAGCAGGGCATGAAGGCCTATAAGCCGGTTGTTACCGGACTGGTTGCCAACGGAAAGATCGAGATCATTTCGGGCCTTACCGAAGGCGAGAGCGTTATTGCGGAATAGGAGGCGTTACAATGAGAAAGAGAATCAGCCTGACGGCGCTGCTCCTCATGCTGGCGCTCCTGTCCGGATGCGCGGAGGAGACGATTGTCGCGCCGGAACTGGTGGAACCGGTCGGCGTACAGTCCGACATGGCGACGGCATACATCGGAGAAATCTACGAAATCGAGCAGTTCGATTCTGCGGTTGTGCCGTATGTCGAGAGCCTGTTCTTCGAGGTGGACGGCACGGTTGAAACGGTTCATGTCTATCCCGGCATGATGGTTGAAGAGGGCGACGTTCTGATTGAGCTGGATCAATCCAGTCTGGTGGAACAGGCCGAAGCGCTTCGCGAGGAACTGGAGTATGCCGAGAGAGACAACGCCTATACGGATGCAATGGCCGAGCTGGACATCGAAATCCTTGAACTCGAACTCAGGGAGCTTCAGAAGAAGCGTGCCGATGAAACTCAGATTGCGCTTAAGCAAAATGAGATCGAACAGAAGGAGGCTGCTCTCCGGCAAACCCGGGCGCTGCGCGAGCCGGAGCTTGAGGTCAAGCGGCAGAGGCTTGAATCGATTGCTGAAATGCTGGACAAGAATGTGCTCCGGGCGCCGTTCACCGGCAGAGTGGTTTACGGGCAGCAGGTTGCTCAGGGCTCCTGGGTGACGGCGTATGATCCGGTTTTGTTCCTGGCCGACGACAATATTCTGACGCTCAGCGGCGAGTTCATCTCGGAAACGAAGCTGAAGAATGCGGACAGGACGTATGCCCGGATCGGCGCAGAGGATTATGACATCACCGCGCTTCCGATTGATCAGAGGGAATACATTTCTCTGGTGCTGACCGGCGGCACGCCGACGACTCAGTTTGAGATCGACGGGCCGGCAGAAAATATGGACCTGATTGAAGCGGGACAGTATGCAGCGGTTTTCGTCATATCCCGCTATGAGGAGAATGCTCTGCTGATTCCGAGCAACGCGGTGCTGAGGGATGCGAGCGGAAGATATGTATATGTGGATGTAAACGGTGAGCGCGTCCGCAAGATGGTAAAAACCGGCAAGTCCACGGACGGACTGGTTCAGATTACCGAAGGTCTGGAGGAGGGAGACGTGGTTTATGTCAAGGATTGATATGAAAAAGCTGCTGCTCCTGACGCTGGCGGCTGTGCTGCTCATCTCTTCCGCAGCCTATGCCGGACAGGATATTCTGCCAGTTGACGAGCGGGTTCAGGAACTGGTGAATTACAAGACCGAGCCCGTCGTCCGCGGAACCTATCTGAAGACGACGATGAACGGGGCGTCCGAATATTTCCCGCTGACCTATAATGTACGCTTTATGTATAGCGACGCCAAGTTCGTTGAATATACAGTCAAGCGGGGCGACGTCGTCAAAAAAGGCGACATACTGGCAAGATTCACCATCACCGGCAGTGAAGTTCAGATGACGAAGATGGAACTGGATCTTGCGCGTGCCGAGGAATCACTGGCCTCGGGAATCGAATCGCGGGAGAAGGAGATTGCAAAGCGGCGTGCGGAGCTTGCGTCTGTTCAGGACGAATTCGAACGCGCGAAGAAGGAATTGCAGCTCAGAAAGCTGGAAATCGAGCTGGAGCAGTATATCTACCGGCAGGAGCGCAATATCGACCGGCAGAAGGAAGCAATTGCGGATGAAATCGAGCGCAGAGAGACGAATGTGCTGATTTCTCCGGTGGACGGCGTAGTAACCGAGACCGTCTACAAGAAGGTGGACGATGCGGTCGGCAAGAACGAAAGACTGGTCACGATTTATTCGGAGGACGTCAAGCTGCTGAGAATCGATAATGGTTCCGGCGGATTCCGGTACAACATGCCGGTACAGGTGACCAGCGGTACGGGCGACAAGCAGGTGACTGTGACCGGACGGATTGTAGCGGCCGACGACGCCATTCCCGAAAAAGAAAGAACGGGACATGCCTTTGTGCTGCTCGATCCTTATGACGAGGAGAACATCAAGCTGAGAAGCCCCAAGGTCATTGCTCCGACGATTTCTGTCGACGACGTTCTGATCATCAAGCGGAAGACCGTAACGCTGGAAGCGGGCAAGTATTTCGTCACCAAGCTGACCGACGGCATGGTGCAGAAGCGGTTTATCGAATACGGTCTGGGCAATTCGGCGGATGTATGGGTGCTGAACGGCCTGTCCGAAGGCGATACGCTGATCATTGATTAGGAGGTGAACACATGCTCAGGTTTGTTCTTCGCAAGATGGCGAACAAGAAGTGGATGGTGTTCGCTCTTCTGATCGGCAACATCCTGCTGGTCAGCATTACCTGCTCGAACGCTATGTACGGCAAGGCAGTGCTCCAGCGCACGCTTACACAGGAGCTGGCGAATTATCTGACCGAGAAGAATTCGTATCCCGGACAGATTTCCCTGAAAACGGGCAGCTCGGTTTCCAGAAACTATCAGACGATTGAGTCTGGCGAGGTAGTCCGCGGGATGCCGGAGAAGTTCGGAATTCCTGCAATTGAGTCCGTTGAATACTATCATGTAGGTCCTGCCCGGACAGAAGCCGAACTGGAGCGCAAGAAGGGTATGGCCGGGTCGGTCGAGCTGGCGACGATGATGGATATTGAGGATCACATCACCATTGTCGCAGGTACGATGTATTCGGACACCCGCGCGGAGGACGGAACGATCGACGTCATCGTCAGCGAGCGCGGCGTGATGGACATGAATCTTCTGATGGGAGAATGCTTCCGGATGCCCGGCGTCTTGGATGAGAACGGAGAACCGCTCCGTCTGCGCGTCTGCGGCGTATTCAGGAACTCGTCCGATGAGGATGTATACTGGGTAAGAACGCCCAGCTATTACGGCAAGGTCTGCTTCATGGCGGATGAGATCTTCAACAAGCTGTTCATGCAGCCCGATTCCAAGCAGCAGCTGAGCGCGCAGTATTTTGTGCTGCTGGACTATACGCAGATCAGAGGAGACCGTGCGCAGGAAATCCGGAATATTTCTCAGGAATATTTCGAATACTTTGGCGGAATCACCGGCCAGACGTACCGCGCGCAGTTTGATGCGATTCTGAAGGATTTCCTGACGACGGAGAAGAAGGTCAATGTCACCCTGTGGGTGCTGCAGGTGCCGATTTTTGTGCTGCTGGCTGCGTTCATCTTCATGGTTTCCCGTGAAATGCTGGACATGGAGCAGAACGAAATCGCGGTACTCAAGAGCCGCGGCGCTTCCAAGAAGCAGATCATTACGACCTATCTGATTCAGAGCGGCATCGTTGCATTGATCGCCTTTATCGCAGGCATTCCTCTGGGCTCGTATCTGGTTCAGGTGCTTGGCTCGGCCAATGCGTTCCTGGAGTTTGTAAAGCGCTCTTCGCTGCCGGTTGAGATTACCGAGCAGGTGATCTGGTATGGCGCCGCCGCTGCTCTGTTTGCGGTCGCGGCCATGGTTATTCCGGTGTTCAGGCATTCGAATGTAACCATCGTCAATCACAAGCAGAAGAAGCACAGAAAGAGCGATGCGCCGCTGTGGCAGAGAATCTTCCTGGACGTCGCGGTGCTGGCTGTATCTCTGTACGGCCTGTATACTTATAATGGACAGAAAGAGCTTCTTGCACAGCGCGTCATGGACGGCGCTTCACTGGATCCGCTGCTGTTCATGAGCTCGTCGCTGTTTATGATCGGCGCGGGTCTGTTTGCGCTCAGAGTTCTGCCGGTGATTACCTTTGTAATTTTCCGTCTGTTCAAAAGATGGTGGAGCCCGGCGCTGTATGCGGCGTTTCTGCGGGTCATCCGCACTCGCTACAGTCAGAGCTTCATCATGGTTTTCCTGATTCTCACCATCGCGCTGGGCGTGTTCAATGCCCAGGCTGCGCGGACGATCAATACAAATGAGGAGGACAACATCCGCTACGGCATCGGCGCGGATCTGGTCATTCAGGAAAAGTGGGAGGACAACAGCGCGCAGGTCGAGAACGATCCGAGCGTTGAACTGATGTACATCGAGCCGGACTTCAGTCGGTTTGAGCTGCTTGACGGCGTCGAGCACATTACCAAGGTTCTTTGGACAAACAAGGCTTCGATGAACTTCAGCGGAGGAAACATCAAGAATCTGAATGTCATGGGCATTCATACCAAGACCTTCGGCGAGACGGCATGGTTCAAGGACGGCATCCTGCCGCATCATATCAATGAATATCTCAATGCCATGGCGACCAACTCGCGGGCAGTACTGGTATCGAGGAATTTCGGGACTGTCTACGGCTTTAAGCTGGGCGACGCCATTTACTACCGGAACGCCGCCGGAGATTCCGCGCGAGGCATTATTTACGGCTTTGTCGATTACTGGCCGGGTTATCAGCCGCTGTCCTATACCAAAGCCAGCGACGGCTTGTACAAGGAAACGCAGAATTATCTGGTTGTCGCCAATCTCAACCAGCTGCAGGCAAGCTGGGGCGTAACGCCGTATGAGATCTGGATCGATGCGAAGGATTCCACCTCGTTCATGTACGATTTCGCCGAGGCGGAGGACATTTCGTTCATGACCTTCGAGGACATGTCTGCAAAGATCGTCGAGCTGAAGAACGATCCGGTTTTCCAGGGCACGAACGGCATTCTGACGGTCGGCTTCATCGTCGTATTGATTCTGTGCTCAGTCGGTTTCCTGATTTACTGGATTCTTTCGATCAAATCCCGTTCGCTGCAGTTCGGCATTTACCGGGCGATGGGTATGTCGATGAGGGAGATCATTACCATGCTGCTCGGCGAGCAGGTGTTCATTTCGGGCACCTCCATCGCGGTCGGCGCGCTGGTGGGCTGGCTGACCTCGTGGCTGTATATGCCGCTGATTCAGATGGCGTATGCGGCGTATGACAGCGCGCTGCCGCTGCGCGTGATCAGCGAGCGGAGCGATATGATCAGGCTGCTGGTCATCGTCGGCGCGGTTATGATGGTCTGCATGATGATTCTCGGTTGGCTGATTTCGAAGATGAAGATTGCACAGGCGCTCAAGCTGGGAGAGGATTGATGATATGAGATATATGATTCGAACCGAGGGCGTCAAGCGCTGCTTCAAAACCAGCGGAGGAGATTTCTGGGCGCTCAAAGGTATAGACATGGAGGCGCCTAAGGGCGCGCTGACCATCCTCAAAGGGCGTTCCGGATCGGGTAAGACGACGCTCCTGAACATCCTCGGCGCGCTGGACAAGCCGACCGAGGGAAAGGTACTTTTTGACGGCTCGGACATTGCCAGAATGGACGAGCGCAGGCGGACGAGGCTTCGCCGGATGCAGATCGGCTTTGTATTCCAGTCGGTTGCGCTGATTCCGATGATGAGCGCCTTCGAAAACGTCGAGTATGCGCTTCGGCTGACCCGCTATCCGGGCGACCGGGCGGAGCGTGCGCTGGAATGTCTGAAGCTGGTCGGCCTGTCGCAGCGAATGAATCACCTTCCGCAGGAGCTTTCGGGCGGCGAGCAGCAGCGCGTGGCGATTGCGCGTGCGATTGCGCATAAACCGAAGGTGATCTTTGCTGACGAGCCCACCGGCGAGCTGGATACCAATACCGGATTGCAGGTTGTGAAAATCTTCAAGGATCTGACGCAGGCAGAGGGAGTTACCATCATTATGACCACGCACGATACCGGACTGATGGAAATCGGCGATGCGGTATACGAGCTGGAGGATGGGGAGGTTGTCCATGGCGAATGA
>JAFQQU010000178.1 GCA_017410445.1 Clostridia bacterium
ACCAGATGGCCGACACACCAGCTGACGATATAGCCGCCGCCCTCCAGATAGCCGTCCTTCTTCGTCTGCGCGCCCAGTACGGCGGCAATGGTCTGCGCAACGCTGGGCTTTTCGGCAATGACAAGTCTGTTCATTTGGTTCTCCATTTCTGCATATGAAAAGGCAGCCCATTTCTGAGCTGCCTTACATAGCTTGTATTCAAATGTGATTTTTCATATTCCTTCGGTTGTATAGGATGCGGCGTACTTCCATTATGTCATCGATCACGACATAAAAGATAATGTAGTTTCTAACGTAGATACGGTAATACGGATACTGGCGCTCCTTTGCCGAAGGGTACGGTTCAAATGCCTCTGCGTGAGGAAGACGCTCCTGAATAGCATGCTGCACCATATCAACCAAATGTTTTGCCGCCTCCGGATTCTGAAGACGATCTACGATATAGTCAACGATTTCGTTCAGATCATCTTCAAACATAGGCAAAAATCTCAGTTTGTAATGCTTATCTTCCATGAACTCGCGCCCTCACACGATCGAAAACGTCACTTTCTGAATAACGAACATCGGAAGCTGCCGCCGCTTTATCTGCTTCGTCCAGTCGAAGTTCCAGATTATCCGTCAAAGCAGCATACTGTTCAAGACTCAATACGACCATAGAGCCGTAACCATTTTTGGTGAGGTAAACCGGTGCTCCCTGCTTGACGATTTCTTCAATCTCGGGAAAGCGGTTTCTCAGATCCGATACAGGACGAATATTGATCATTTGCAGAACCTCCAATTGCATTCGCATTTCACTCCTATCATTATTTTATCCGAATTTTATCGATTTTGCAACTAGCAAATCCATTTTTCCGGATTTTTGTTCTGCGATTATTCTTCCATGGGTTCGTCTTCGTCATCGAAATCATACTCATCGAACGCCCCGCCTGCCTGCTTCTTTGTGTCGCCCTTGCGGAACTTGAAGTACCACAGCGTTCCGCCGCCCGCGCCTGCGAAGGCAAGCAGAGCAAGAAGACCGCCCGTGCTGCTTTCTTGCGCAGGTTCGCTCTGTACCGGTTCCGTTACGGGGATTTCCGTAGGTTCGGGCGTGACATAGATCACTTCCGGCTCCGGCGTAATCATATCTTCCTCGGAAACGATGTCCATCAGGTCCCGGTCGTCCACCATGTTCAGAAAATAGGTTTCGTACAGATTGCTCTTCTCATCGATGGGCTTATCATAGTCGATGACGAGGTAGTAGGTCTCGCCGTTGCGCGTCTGAACGGTGATGAACTGCTTGTTGGTGTTGCTGGAAAAGAGAAGGTCCAGCGTCTGCATGTTACCGTCCATCTGGAAGGGCGTTCCGGGGCTGTAGGTGATCTCGGGCGCAGGCGTTGCGGTCGGCTCCGGCGTGGGAGTGGCCGTCGGCGCAGCCGTTGCGGCAGGTTTCGTGGAAGAATTGCCGGAACCGCCGGAGGACGGCTTCTTCGTCGGGCAGACATTGGCATAATAAGGATTATCCAGCATAACTTCCTCGGAAATATTGCCTACATGGTCATAAGCGTACACCGTAAGTTTCTTATATTGATTCAGACGGGATTCCAGCCGGATGTCCAGCGAACCGGAGTCGAGTGTTGTGAACAGAAGGTCGTTTACATGGATTCCTGCCACGCCCGAAAGCGAATCCAGCGCCACGGCCTGCAGGGACTGATCCACGATACCGGCTGTCAGCAGCGGCGCTTCCCGGTCAAAGCAGCTGACGAAAGCCTGCGTTTCATGATGATTCCCTGCAGGATCGGTTACGCGGACGATGATACTGCCGTTGTCATAGACGGGGAAGTCCATCTCGTCTGCGGTCAGGAAATGCTCTGAAATATCCTGCCAGTCAGTATGAGACGCTCGGATTTCGATTCGATCCCATCCATATCCCATCTGATCACGGAAGCGAATGAACGCGTCCGCCGAAGGAGCGTTCGTCCAGTTGAGCGGCGGGATGATCTGGATCATGTATTCGTACTCGGGGACATCCGGTACGGGAGTAATCTCGGGCTCAGTGGTTGTATCGGGCTTCTCGGATTCGGGAGTGATGATTGGTTTGTCTGTACTGTCAGGAAGGACAGGCTCGTCTGTCACATCAGGAAGTTCCGGTTCAGGAGTGGCCACTGGCTCATCCGTACTTTCAGGAGATACAGGTTCGCTCGTCACATCGGGAATTTCGGGTTCAGGAGTGGATACCGATTCATCTGTTGTTTCCGATGTTTCAGATTCAACAGTATCCGCTTCATCGGTGCTGTCGGTAATTTCAGAATTATCTGTTTCATCCGAGACTTCAGAATCATGTGTAACAGTGAGGTCATACGTCCCAACCGGCGTTTCGGTTTTATCTTCCGCATCCGAATTATCCGGCACAGTAGCTGCTTCGGAACCAACTTCTGTCGCTTCTTCAGCCGCCGCATTTCCGCTCAGCATTCCGGCGTCCGGCATCATCATGTCGAACATGCCCAGACAGATCAAAAGCGACAGCACGGCGGTCAGCCGCTTAGCATTCCTTCTCATGTTCATCGTCCTCCCTGCTCGCCGGCTGGCGGAGTGCATTCAGAAACTCCGCCAGCTCTTCCGGCCGCATGTTTTCTGCGCGCACCAATCCGATGATCTCCGTATTCTCCAGTTCGGTGATCAGTCGGTCCAGCTCGCGGTTTTCTTCCTTCAGTTCTGCGATTTTCGCATTGTTTCTGTCCCGCTCGGTGCGGTACTTCTCAAGTTTCTTGCTCATGTTCCTCCTCAGATCGGCAGTCTGCCGAATGCATAGAAATGGTCGCGGTAGAAGCTGGACTCAATGTGCACATATCCAATAGGGTTTCCGCAGTGCAGCATATAGCCGTCGCCGACGTACAGGCCGACATGCGAGAGTACGCCGCCGCCCTCATAGGTCTCAGAGAAGAAGACCAGATCGCCCGGTCTGGCTTCAGAGGGCTGGATGCGGTCGGTCAGGTCATACAGGCCTTCCACGCCGCGCGGTCCGGTGTTCAGTACGCCGGAATTGGTCAGTACGAAGCTGACGAAGCCGCAGCAGTCAAATGATGTGCTCGGCGACGTACCGCCCCAGACATACGGGAAGCCCAGATACTTTTCTCCTTCTTCGATCAGTCTGGCGAAGTTTTCGTCCGCAAAGTATTCTTCCGGAATGTCGTAGATGAACGGATCCTTCAGCGTCGACGCGTACGGATTCCTCGAAAACAGATCCGGCATATTGCCCAGAGTGGACATGTACAGTGCGTACAGGCCCACCTTTTCCTTGCTCATGGACAGGATCGGAAGATGCGACAGGTTGAAGTTGTCCAGCGTCACTGTGCAGGTGGTATAGGTGTATGGCACCGAAATCTCGTATTCGTAGACTTCCTCATACACCATCCCGGTTTCTTCATCCACAACTTCGCGGACGCCAGTGCGCGTTTCAGTCCGGTATTTGGTCTTCCTGTGCACCGTTTCGGTCAGCGTGTACTGGCGTTCAAAGATGCTTATCATATCGTCCGTCACATCATCAATCGTCCACGGCTGTCCGTCGTGCAGGGCGCTCAGAAAGGAGATCAGTGAATACGGATCGTGCCAAATGGTGTCTAGGTTGAACTTGCACTCGTCATATTCCGGGTGCAGCTCAGCATAATTGGTCATCTGAAACTGCAGTTCTTCTTCCAGAGAAAGCTAGAACGCTTCCGCCGCCAGAATATCGGCCTCCTCAGCCGGATAGGTGCTGGCGATGATGCCGCTGAGTGTGGTCTGGACAACCGGCACACAGGATGTGACCGAATTCATGACGAATACCAGCATCACGGCAAATGCGCCGATCAGCAGGCCGGTCTTTCTTTTCTCCCTGGGCTTCCTTTGGGGATGCATGTGCCGCGAGGGATCATGTCCCTGCCGAAAAGCAGTCTCCTGCATGCGGCCTCTCTTGATCTCCGTATATTCTTTTTGGATCGCCCGCTTCTGCTGCCATCTGGAAAAGGGATTGCTGAAATGCTGCGGGTTCTCCTGTCCGGCTCTCGCAAGCAGATATTTCCGGTTGGCCTGATCCAGCTTTTCTTCCGTTTTCTCCGCCTTGCGGTATTGCCGCAGCTGATGCGAATGATATGCGCTCTCGCCCATACGGAGAGTAAACTGACCGGCCTGCCCGGCAGTATGCGCTGCCTGCAGGCCGGTGTTGTCCTCTTCATATTCGCTGATCAGGCGGTCCGCTTCGGCGTTGACTCTGTCGACAGCCGGATGACGAATACTGGCCGGTGGTTTCTGGACTGTCTCCTCAAACCGCAGCTTCGTGACTGGTTTACTGGTACTGATATCGGTTACCTTCTCACGGACGACGGTTTTCTTCGTCGGCAGCTTTGACAGCGCGATTTCCCGCTGCACGGCTGCCTTCTCGATTTTTCGGATGGGCTTTTTCAGCGCAGGATCAACATGTTCTTCGTCTGTAAACCGAAGTCTGGATGAAGGGTTATTTGCCATGGCGGAATCGCTTTCTATCATTCTCGAATTGGGCGCTGATCTCAGGTGCGGATTTGATCATTGTCCAAATGTATACGGCAGACAAGATGATGATTGAGATGATTAAAAGCCAGTTCATTCTGTAGTCTCCTCGCCGCTGAATTCCCAGTCGGCCTCATCCAGCACGTCCATGAGCTCGTCCACCTTCACGATGATCCGGTTCAGGTAGTCGCGCACAGCTTCCGCAGCTGCGCGCGAGGCCAGCAGCTCGTCAGTCAGCGCGCCCACGAAGGAATGCAGATCGGGCATTTCCTTGACTTCGGTATGATGTATCGGGCAACCGGGGCAGCAGTTCATCTTACTCATCATTTTCTTCCTCCTTTTTCGCCACTTCATTGGGCTTGGTCGTCATAATGCGGTAGAGTTCGGTATCCTTCGGGAAACGATCCTGGAAGGGCAGGATGACGTTTCCATAAAAAAGCAGCCCTTCGCCTTCACCGGAGTGCGTGACGTAGGACAGCTGATGCGGGGAGATGTTGAGCTGTTTGGAAAGAATCTGTCGGTCGCCGCCGGCCTGATTGAGCATGTAGATGAAATCGGAATTCTCAAAGATGTTCTCGATTTCCCGGCTGGCCAGCAGGTCCTTGACGTTCTGCGTGATGCCGGTGGGAATACCGCCCCATTTGCGGAACCGCTTCCAGATCTCCACGCTGTACGCCGCCGTCTGCTCCTCCTTGAGGAGAAGGTGGAATTCGTCCATATAGTACCGGGTGGAACGGCCTTCTGCACGGTTGGCTGTTACGCGCCCCCAGACCTGATCCTGCACGATCAGCATGCCAATCTTCTTGAGCTGCTTGCCCAGTTCCTTGATATCGTAGCAGACGAGGCGGTTGTGGATGTCTACATTCGTGCGATGGTTGAACACGTTCAGAGAACCGGTGACGTAGATTTCAAGCGCCGTGGCGATGTGTTTGGCTTCTTTTTCTTCCTGCTCCAGCAGGGCGCGGTACAGATCTTCCAGAATCGGTACGTTCTCCGGCTTCGGATCGTTCAGATACTTCTGATATACAATCCTTACCACGCGGTCGATGACCGTCTTTTCAATCGGCTGCAGACCTTCACGCCCGCCGACGATCAGCTCGCACAGCGACAGGATGAAGTCGCTCTTGAGGGAGAGCGGATTTTCATCATCCGAGTAGTCCAGATGTACGTCCATCGGATTGATGTAATCGCCGCTGGTGGGCGATACGCGGATGACCTGACCGTGCAGCCGCTGAACCAGCGGGAAATACTCGCCTTCCGGGTCACAGATGATGATATCGTCTCCGGTGATCAGGAAGCTGTTGGCGATCTCTCGCTTGGCGGAGAAGGATTTGCCTGAACCGGGCGTGCCGAGAATCAGGCCGTTCGGATTCTTCAGCTTCTTCCGGTCCACCATGATGAGGTTGTTGGACAACGCATTCAGCCCATAATACAGCTCCTCTCCGCCGGTCTGGAACAGCTCCTGTGTGGTGAAGGGGACAAAGATCGCCGTGGAGGATGTGGTCAGGCCGCGTTGAATCTCGATTTGGTTGAGTCCCAGCGGCAGTGAGGAAATCAGCGCCTGCTCCTGCTGAAAATCCAGTCTTGTGAGCGCGCAGTTGTATTTCTGTGCGATGCCCTGCGCCTGAAAGACGTTGTTTTCAAGCTGCTGTTTACCGTCGGCGGTATTGAGGACGAGGAAGGTCAGAAGGAACATACGCTCGTTGTGGCTCTGCATGTCCTGCAGAAGCTTTTTGGCGTCGCCGCCGTAGGTGACGATATCCGAGGAGATGATGTCCATGTCGTAGCCGGCGCGCACCGCCTTTTTCTGCTCCTCGATCTTCATCCGGTCGAGGTCAGTGATCTTGCGCTTGATCATCTTGATGGCCTCGGTCTGGTCGATGGACTGGACGTGCATGTTGACGATGAGGCTCGATTCCATGGACAGGAAGTCCGCCAGCATGCGGTCGTTGAGCTCCGGCGCGAGAATCTGAAGGAAGCTCGCCGCGCCCAGCTTCTTTCCCATGCGGAAGGATCGGCTGTCGCGGAATTCAAAGGACGATGGCGCAATGAAATCCTTAGTGCTCAGCCCGCTCGGGGCCAGCCAGCGCCATTCAAACTGAAACCGCTCCTGGGTATCCATGTGGAATACGCTGTGCAGCAGCTGAAGCCGCTCCTTTCCGTTCAGCGATTCGGCAGCAACGCCCAGCCGCTTGAAGCTGTTGATGAGGTCGGTTTCCACCCGTTCCAGCCTCGGTTTGGCCGTCTTGATGCTGTCTGCCTCAATGGCGAAGGTGATGTACTTGGTCTTTTTCAGGCCATTGTTGCCTTTGGACAGCTGGTTTTGAAGCATCTCGGCATATTCCTGACGGATATCGTCAAATTCGTCGTTCTGATCGGGAATGAAGATGCTCTGCTCAAAGCTCTCCATACCAGCTGCGAGGTTGAGAAACGAAAACTGGAACCGGATGGACGAATCGAAATAATTGAGAAAATCACACCAGCCTTCGAAGATGGCGGTCTTGTCCTCGTTCTGCGCCAGCTGGTAATTGATGTCCTGAAACTGAATGGTCTTGGTGTACAGCGTGTCGGTCACGCGGCAGACGCCGTCCGGCCACATCCGCTGATAAGGAATGGTCTCCTGCGCCGAATGCGGCTCCTTTCGTTCTCGCTTCGCTTTCCTGATGGCGGCGGCGATCTGCTTTTTCTCTTCGCGTGTCAGCTTTTTACTGACGGATGTTTCTTCCCTGGGCAATCCTTCTGACCTCCTTGTCGAGTGTAATCTGCCGGTCAACGGCGGCGTAGAAGTTGTCGGTCTGATACGGCCTGTGCTTCGGACGCGCAAACCGCAGCTGATATACATTGAACAGTACCTTTTCCAGCGGCTGTCCGTTCTTTTCGTACATGGCGAACAGGAAAAACGGCAGCATGACAAGGATCATGACGAGCGACGCAAGGGATGTGCCGATGTGATCCTTCAGCAGGAAGAACACAGGCAGACCCGCCAGTGCGCCGCTGCCGAAACAGACGACCTGCCGCTTTGTCAGGTTGAACAGAAACTTTTCCTTGACCTTCGTTAGGTCTTTGGGGACGGATACATAAGCCATTGTTATTCATCCTTTCGTCAGTGCGCGCTGAATACGCTCTTGGACAGGCTGCTGGTCTTGAACAGCGTAAAGCACAGGAGCACCGTGTAGCCAACGCAGGTCCAGATGGCGGACGTCAGATCGCCGTCGACCGCGATATTCTGCACCAGCACTGCGTAGATCGCCACGCAGACGATGATGAGAAAGGCCTGAAAGCCCAGTGCAAACAGCGAACGCAGATAGTTCTGGCCCATCTGACCACATTCCCGGTTGGACATGGTGGCCATGGGAATGGGCGCAACAGAAGTCACCAGATAGATCTCGATCATGCGTCCGTAGACGATGATGAAGATACAGATGGTCAGCGCCCACATGGTCATGCCCATGAGCATGCTCTGCATCCACAGGCCGAACAGCGGGCCGATCTCCATGGCGGTCAGCTGCGCTTCCAGATCCACGATAACGGTACTTAAATCAATGCTGGTATTTCCGATGATGACGCCGGACGCGCTGCTGACCACATGATGTGCTACATCGAACACGCCCATGATGATGTTCCAGGTGTTGGTGACAATGAGCACGGCGGCAAAGGTCTTGAAAATCCACTTGAAGAACATGAACGTTTCGAAGTCGTGCATGTTGTTGCGGTCGATGATCATCTGAATGAGCTCTATGGTCATGACGAATGTCAGGATGATTCCGGCAATCGGCACGATGACGCTGTCTGACAGGCTCTTGATCATGCTGAACACGCCGGAATTCCAGGAGGCAGGCGTTGCGCCCACCGTTCCGGAAATCTCGGCAATCCGTTCGTTCACACCGTCGAACAGGCCGGTCAGGTTGCTCATGATGCCGCCGATGAGCAGCTCCTTGAGCCATTCGGTGATCTTGTTCCAAAGAAAATTCAAAGGAGCATCCCTCCTATCGGTCGCCCGCGACGCTCCCGTGAAGGGGCATCGCGGGTACAGGCGGCGGATTCATCGAATCCGCACGCCTTAGTCGTCGCTTCGCTTCTCCCTCCGGAGCTCGCTCTGCAGGGCTGTACTGTCTCTTAGCCGAACAGGCCGCTCAGCAGGGGAACCAGCGTGATGCCGATCAGGGCCACGCCGCCGCCGGCCATGAGCTGCTTCATGCCCTGGGACTTCGCGCCGGGGTTATCGTTGCCGTAGCCTTCCAGCAGGTTGATTGCGCCCCAGATGGCAAGGCCTGCGCCCAGAGCGACGACGAGAGTCTGAAGAGTGGTGATCGCGGAATTGAAAAATGCCATATAGAATTACCTCCAAATATACTGATGATGATGTTGTTGATGGTACGAAAAAAGCCGCCATCGATGATGAATGGCGGCTCGGTCGGGAATGACGGTTGCTGTTCAGTTTTCACAGGGTGCGCGGATCCGGTAATTCGCTGGGGAAAAGGGACTCATTCGTCTGATTCTCCTTCCTGTTCATCTGTCAGATCGACTTCGTAGACGTCAAAGAGATCGCCGTCCTTCGTTTTTAAGCGGGTATTCAGGAATTTCTCGATGTCAAAGGCGTTTTTCGGGTCGGCGTCTGACAGGTATCTGTAGTTCGGATGCTTGGTGATGTCGTACTTATCCGAGAGGAATGGGCGCACGCCGCGCAGCTGCAGGATGCACTTGCCGCCGTCCAGCACCGCCAGCTCGTCGATCGACATCAGCTCTTTTCCGAGCTTCTGGTAGTTGAGGGAGTGGGAAACCTCGCGCCCGCGGCTTTCGCCGGTGTTGAAGGTATCGATGGTTTCCTTGCCCAGCGTCTCGGCCAGTTCCTTGAGAGTAGTCCGCTCCTTTCCGCCGAGGAAAATGACGCTGTCCATGTTGCCGATGATGGTGTCCGAATTGTCCTTGTAGATGGCCTTGAGCTGACTCTGCGCCTGCAGAACGAGGCAGGCTGAAATCTCACGGCTGCGGATGGTGGCGACCAGCTTCTCCAGTTTCGGAATCTGTCCGATATTGGCGCATTCGTCGATCAGGCAGCGTACATGCACCGGAAGCCTGCCGCCGTATACATCATCCGCCTTGTCGCACAGCAGGTTGAACAGCTGCGTGTACGCCATGCTGACGAGGAAGTTGAAGGTGTCGTCGGTGTCTGAGATGATGATGAACAGCGCGGTCTTGCGGTCTCCCAGCGTGTCCAGCTCCAGTTCGTCATACATGGTGATCTCGCGCATTTCCGCAATATCGAAGGGCGCTAGGCGCGCGCCGCAGGAGATCAGGATGGACTTGGCCGTCTTGCCAGAGACGAAAAGTCAAGGACTTTTTCATCAAATTCAAAAAGAAGTTACATTTTGCGGACTTCCTCACGGAGCAGACGCTTGATTTTGTCCTCCATCGTCTCTTTTGCGGTCTGGCTGAAATGCACACGGACGATAT
>JAFQQU010000179.1 GCA_017410445.1 Clostridia bacterium
ATAATCCGAACCCGTTCCTTAAGAAGGAAAAGTTCGGATTATACCAATATGGTGGAGCATAGGGGAGTCGAACCCCTGACCTTTTGAATGCCATTCAAACGCGCTACCAACTGCGCTAATGCCCCGAGTTGCCTTAACAACGAGTGATATTATATCATGCGGATGTGCGATTGTAAATAGGCAGCGGCGTTAATAAAATGTAAAATAGACAAAGCTGGATTCCTTCGTAAAGCTTTTAAGAAGCGTCAACTTTATTGCGGATTTATGCGTCTAACAGGTAATGTTTTTCGGGAAGGCTGTGTATCGGGTGAATATGTATCGGAAAGCTATTGCGCTGATTTGCGCAGTATTGGTATTTTTGACTGCATCAGCTGCTTATGCAAAAGAGGGAATGCCGGTCAGGCCGTCGATGGGAAAAACATCAATTCCCATCCGTACGCCGGAACCGGTTCTGAATGATCTGGGGCTGGGGGCTCGCGGAGATGATGTTCTCAAGCTTCAGCAGCGGCTGGCGGTGCTTGGTTTCTTCTTTACGGCGGAGGACGGTATATACGGAGCAAACACGCAGAACGCTGTCCGGGAATTCGAAAACTATATCCGCTTGCTTGAACAGGATGAAATCGACCGGGTGATCGAGGCGAACAAAACCCCCGAGCCGACGGAAACACCTGAACCTTCCGTCGCTCCGGAAGCGGCGACAGTTTCGCCTGCTCTGACAGTTTCGCCTGCTCTGACAGTGAAGCCGGAACCGACGAGTACGGATTCTCTCCCGGAGGGCACTCTGACACCTGCAGAAACGCCGGTTCCTATGCCTGAACCGTCTCCGGTTCCTACGCCCGGGACGCCTGCGGACGGCATTGCCGATACTTCTCTTCAGGAAATACTGTACGGCGAGGCGGATGCGCTGTATCGCCGGGATGTCAGTCTCAATGACAAGGGATTGGACGTCACGCGCATTCAGCGGAGGCTCGTGCGGCTTAACTACCTGAACGACGAGCCGGACGGCATGTTTGGAATCAATACGGAGAACGCGATCAAGCTGTTTCAGAATCATCACGACCTGAATGCAACCGGCCTTGCCGACCGGGCGACTCAGCAGGCGCTGTTTTCGGAATATGCTTATGTTGTTGAGAAACCGGTTTACAATCAGCTGTATCTGGGGGTAACCGGAAATGACGTAAAGGCGCTTCAGAACCAGCTCCGCATATTAGGGTTCACGAACAGCAAAGCAAGCGGAACCTTCGACGCTAAGACTAAGACGGCGGTGGAACTGCTTGAACGGCACCTGCATCAGCTGGAGATGATGGAACATGGTTTGATCAAACCGGAGCCGGAGGGAACAGCGGTTCCAGAGGCAATTCTGGAGAATCAGGGGACCGTTGAAGGCGACCCGGAAACAAATCCCTACGAGGTCCTTCCGGAGGAGGAAGGGGAAACCACTTCGGCGGCGGATAATCCTTCGCCGTCGGTTCAGCCTGAAGCGAGCGCTGCTCCGACCGAAGAGACTGACATGAATGATCAGACGGCGGCTCCGTCTGATGCCGAGGAGACAAAAGCGCCGGAATCAGGAGACAGTGCTGGAACTGCTGCGCCTGATGCCACGGCTTCGCCTGTTGATGAAGACGCGTTTGTACCTACGGGAATCGTAACTGCAGAGATGCAGGTTCTGCTGCTGGAGGAAGGAATTCCGGTATACATCCAGACGCTTCAGAAGGGCGATTCCGGCGAGCAGGTTCAGCGCATTCAGAGAAGGCTGTATTCGCTTGGATATCTGACGGCGAACGGCGTGGACGGCATCTTCGGGAAAGGCACCTATACTGCGGTCATGGATTTCCAGCACCGCAACGGACTGGCGCAGACCGGCGTCGCGGATCAGGAGATGCAGTCCGTTCTCTTCAGCGAGGACGCGGTAAAGGCGATGAAGCCGTATCAGATCAGGATCAGTGTGGATAAACAGCGGGTTTATGTATACACCTACGACGAACAGGATGAATACAGCATTCTGGTGCAGGAATTCAAGTGTTCGACCGGCACGAAGAGCAATCCTACGCCGCTGGGTACATTCACCAATACCGGTCCTGGCGCGAGATGGCATTATTTCAAGAAATTTGAGTGCTGGGCGCAATATGCATACTACATCGATGGGGATATCATGTTCCACTCGGTGCTGTACGACGAAATGGACGAGGATACGCTGCGAAAGGGCTCGGTCAGCGCACTGGGCAGCAGAGCATCGCACGGCTGCGTGCGCCTGCAGGTCAAGGATGCCAAGTGGATCTATGAGAACTGCAAAGCCGGTACGACGGTCATCGTATACTGAGAAAACAGGCGATTCGGGTAAGGGCCCGGATTGCCTGTTTTGCATGTGGATATGGAAAGTGTTTTAAAACAGAGGAGTTATAGACCGAGCTCGGTCAGGAAGACGCTGTTCAGCATTTCCCACGAAGCAGGCTGATCATCAGGCATATTCCTGATTGCAGCTCTGATTTCGTGAATGCCGGATTCGATGTAGGCATGAAGCGGCTCGATGCGTTCGATCGTCTTGATTTCGGGCGTATTGATCTTCATGTCGAGCAGGCGGTTCACGTAAGGCTTCATCTCGTCTGCCAGACAGGCGTCTGCGAGCTCGGTGAACGGGATGGGCGGCGGCGTTCCGCGTTCTATGATCCACCGGCAGGCGAGGAGCGGGCGGAGTGTATGAAGATACTTCTTCGCGCGTACAGTCGGTTCAGTGAAATAGGTGTTTTCATGCCGGATTGCCGCGTTCAGGTAGTGATTGACGCAGGTCTTGGGGAGAAAGCATGTTTTCAGAAGAGAGTGAAAATCTGACATGAAGCATGGTTCTCTGTAGACGACGGGAGACGCGAACCATTCATACAGGGAAGGATTCGATCCGCGGAGCAGAGGCAGCGCCTTTTTCAGGTCCCAGCCGCTGACGTCGAGCCGGTCGCTGATGGGCTTTTCGATGACGTCCCGCGTCTGATCCAGCCGGAGATAGAATTCCTTCGGACGGATGTAGATAAAGCGTACATCATAATCGCTCTCAGCGGAGGAGAAGCCCCAGGCACGGCTGCCAGATTCGACTGCCATGAGTATTTTGATGTTTTCTGACTGCTCAAGAGCGGTCAGCTGTGCATTGATGATGCCGTTCATGTGGTTTCTCCTTTCTGGGGAAAAACGAAAAGCCGCTGAAGATGAGCGGCTTTTCGGTCATGAAATCAAATGCGGATCTCTACCGCCTGATGGCAGGAGATGCAGGGG
>JAFQQU010000180.1 GCA_017410445.1 Clostridia bacterium
GACGAGCTGAAGTGGACCGAGGAGCAGCTGGCTTCTCTGACCTTCTCCGGCGCGATGAACTGGAGCCGCGCTGCTGCCAAGGAGTACTTTGAGACTCTGATGAGCGACAGCAGCAATGTTGACATCAAGTGGTTCTACTCTCAGGACGACGAGTTCGCTCAGGGCATCATCGAGGCTCTGCTGGGCTCTGCCGTTGCTGATGACGCCAAGGCTGCCATTCTGGCCAACAAGATCGTTATCTCCGCTGCCGGCGGTTCCGAAGGCCTGTACAAGGTTATCCGCGGCGAAGAGAATGCTGAGCTGGCTGCCAACTTCGGCGGTCTGGCCGTTGCTACCTACAGCCCGGCGATGATCCAGGATGCTGTTGACCTGATGGTTGCCTCCCTGAACGGCGAGGAAGTTCCGCAGGACTACATCGTTCCCGTTGAGATCGTTACCGTTGAGAACGTAGCTGACTACGTAGGCTTCAACTAATCGATTTGCCTGCTGCCGCGGCGGACAGAGAGCGTCCCTTCGGGGACAGGAACTGTCCGCCCGGCAGTTTCTTTCGTTTTACGGATAGGAAGCGGCCGGGCGTCTCCAGAAGACGCCTACAATACTTTCATATCGGAGTTTGGTGCAATATGAGTATTCTGGAAATGCGGGGCATCTGCAAGGCGTTCAGCGGCGTCGAGGTGCTCAAGGGCGTGGATCTGACGATTGAAAAAGGTGAGATCCATACCATTCTCGGTGAGAACGGCGCTGGCAAGTCCACACTGATGAATATTCTGACCGGCGTTCTCCCGATGGACCGGGGAAGCATCGTATTTGACGGGCAGACAATTGAACATCCGACTGTACCTCTTACCGAAAAATTAGGCATTGCCTTTGTTCATCAGGAACTGAATCTGTTCCCGACGATGAAAGCATACGAGAATCTGTTTTTGTGCAAGGAATACACCAATAAATTTGGTATGCTAAAAAAGCGCACCATGATCGAGCGCGCGCAGGCGCTGTTTGATGAGATGGGCGTACAGATCGACCCGATTGCGCTGGTTTCGGATCTGAGTATGGGCAAAAAGCAGCTGCTGGAAATTGCGAAGGCGTTGCTGTTTGACGCAAAGCTCCTGATTCTTGACGAACCGACAACGGCGCTCAACAACGAAGAAATTGACCGACTGTTTGAGATTCTGCGCGATCTGCGTGGGAAAGGCAAGTCGTTTATCTTTATATCGCACAAGATGCCTGAAATTTTCTCGCTATGCGACCGGTACACCGTTCTGAGAAACGGCGAGTTTGTCAATCAGGGAAACATCGCCGATACGGACGCAGAAGCGCTGGCGCGAATGATGGTCGGCAGCTCCTATGTAAACAGCGACATCTATCGCAGGAGAGAGCTGGGCGAGGAAGCGCTGGGCATTCAGGGGCTGACTGGAAACGGGTTTAGCAATGTCACACTCTCTGCAAAGAAGGGCGAGATTCTTGCGCTGACCGGTCTTCAGGGCTCGGGCAGCAGCGAAGTCATGCAGGCTGTATTCGGTTCTGTTCCTGTTGACGCGGGAGCGATAACTGTTTTCGGACGTACGCTGAAGCGCCACGGTATCCACGCTTCCATGAAGGCAGGCATTTCAATGCTTCCGTCCAACCGGAAGGAGAATTCGGTTGTGCCGGACATGTCCATACATGAGAATATGTTCCTCTCCGAGCATACGCTGACCGGAAGCCGCCAGCATATTTTCAAAAAGGCGGAAAAGAAAGAGTATGGCGAGATGAAGACGCTGCTTAACATCAAGGCGGCTGACAGCGAAAACGCGGTTACCTCTCTTTCGGGCGGCAATCAGCAGAAGATATTCCTCGCACGCTGGCTTTGCACGGGTGGAGATATCATGCTGCTTGATAATCCGACGCAGGGCATTGACGTCGGCTCGAAGGCGGAAATCTATCAGCTGATCCTGAAGCTGGCCGAAACCGGCAAGACAATTCTGATCAACACGCTGGAAATCAACGAGATTCAGAAAATGGCTGACCGGTGCGCCGTGTTCTATGACGGAAAGCTGCTGAAGATTCTTGATCATGACGAGATTGACGAGCATACGGTCATGATGTATTCTACCAATGCGGTACAGGCGATGGAGGAATGAAGAGATGAGTGAGAGAAGGGCTGTCTCCCCGTTGAAGGCGCTTGCCAGATTCTGGTCCGGGTATAGCTTTATTGTTGTATTTATCGTTATTCTGGTTGGATACAAGGTTGTCAATCCGAGCCTTACCATGGCCGGCGTTATGAATATCCTCCGGCATTCTGCGGTCATCGGAATCATGGCCCTCGGCATGGGATTGGTTATTATTACGGGTCAGATTGATCTGTCGATCGGCTCGATGCTCGCTTTTGTCGGCGGTCTGACAATCATTGTGTTCAACATGACGAACAGCGTGATTGTCGCTGCGATTGCAGCGGTTGCAATCGGCGCGCTGTGTGGTCTCCTGAACGGCGTGCTGGTCGGCAAGGCGAAGATGCCTGCATTTATCGTTACGCTGGCGACAATGCTGATTTTCCGCTCGGTTGTACGCTATATCTGCTACACTGTTCCGGTGGATATTTCCGGCGGCAGCAACAGCCTGTTCAAGCTGCTCAGCTCGAACAGCGAATGGAAAGCGTTCTTTAACTTCGGCAATTCCAAGCTGATCGGCCTGCCGCTGCTCATTGCCGTTCTGGCTTGCGTTGAGATTCTGCTGGTATGCGCGTTTTATCGCAGCAGGAGTTCCGCAAAGCTTGCAGGCGGCAGGGTAAAAATCATCTATTCTGTCATTCAGGCGATTGTGATCATTGCAGTGATCGTGTTCTGGAAACCGATTCTTGCGTTCTTCAGTTCGAAAACCATTGGCATCCTGCCCATGACCGGTGTTTTCCTGATTGCTCTGACGCTTCTGATCGTCTACATTACTACTTCGACGAAATTCGGCAAGCAGCTGTATGCGGTCGGCAGCAACGAGCGCGCCGCGCGCTTGTCGGGTATCAATGTAGACAACACCCGCATCGCCGTATTCGTCATTACCGGCTGCCTGACGGGCATCAGTGCGTTCCTGTGGATTGCGATGAATGCTTCCGTCGATCCGGCGACGACCGGCGGCAGCAATGAGATGTACGCAATTGCGGCGGTTGTTCTCGGCGGCATCAGCATGGCTGGCGGACGCGGCAAATGCGTCGGCATCCTGTTCGGCGTTCTTTCGTACACGATCATCGATAAGATCATCGTCGCTATGAAGATGAACACGCTGATTCAGGACGGCGTCAAGGGCGCGATTCTGATCATTGTCATCATTATTCAGACGATGTCTCCGGTTATCAAGGAATATTTTGCTGCCAAGAAGGCAAGACGCGCGATCAAATCATAATACGACAAACAAATGCTCCTGTCCGCTTGATGCCGGGCAGGAGCATTTGATGTCTGTAGCTTATGGGAGATGGGATCATTCGGCGGTCCATTGCGTGAGTTCGTTTTTGATGGATTCCTCGCAGGACTGCATGGCGAAAATGGTCTGTTCAAGGAGATGGTCAAGCTCCCAGCCAAGCATCTCAGCGCCTTTTGCGATGACGTCGCGGGAGCAGCCGGCGGCAAAGCGCTTGTCCTTGAACTTTTTCTTGAGGCTCTTGAGCTGAAGATCCTGAACACTCTTGGTGGGGAGCATCAGAGCGTTCGCGCCGATCAGTCCGGTCAGTTCGTCGGCGGCAAAGAGCACCTTTTCCATGAGATGTTCAGGCTCGATGGCGGAGGAAAGGCCGAAGGCATGACTGCATACCGCATGAATCATTTCATCGGATGCGTTGATTTCTTTCAGCAGCTCGGGCGCTTTGATGCAGTGTTCCTCGGGATAGACTTCGAAATCGATATCGTGCAGCAGGCCGACCAGCGCCCACTGTTCTGCATCCGATTCAAATCCGAGCGAATTTGCGTACCATTTCATGACGCCCTCGACAGTCAGCGCATGCTGAAGATGGAAGACTTCATGGTTGTACTTCTTGAGCAAGGCGATAGCCTGCTCCCGGGTGATGTTGGTGTTCATAGATAACCTCCTGTTTGATTATTCCTTTAGATAGGCAAGCAAAAGTTCGCTTGTGAAGCTGATTCTGTTTTCGATTTCAGATGCGTCCGTAAGCTCACTTCCCATGATTCGCCGCATGGTGTACTGATTGGAGAAGTAGTTGAACGGACAGGCAAAGAGGGTCATCAGAAACTGCTTTTCGTCAATGGATTCGCGGAATACGCCCTGAGACTGACCGCGGGCAAGAATGGAATGAAGAGCGTTCTTGATGGGATTGCGGCTGTCGCTCATGTTCATGCTGTCGAAAAACTGGCCCATGTTCAGGTTTTCCCACATCAGCATCCGTACATAGCTTGGATTCTCGCTGAGGAATGTGAAATACAGACGGACGATGGAATGAATTGCTGTACAGACGTCTGTTATGTCTGCACAGCTGAAAAACTCTTCTTCGTATTCGCTGAGGCGGCGGTATACGCGGTCGAGAATCGTCTTGTACAGCTCTTCTTTGTTGCCAAAGTATTCATAGATCATCCGCTTGTTGACGCCGGCGGCGGAGGCGATTTCATCAATCCGGGCGCCGTATAGACCCAACTGTGAGAAGATGCTTTCGGCGGCTGAAAGGATATTCTGTTTTGTTTTGTCGGAACGGGTTTTTCGCGAAGGCTGAGTATCGTGCATGCGGTCTGCTCCCTGCTTGAAATCTGAATAATTCATTATAAAGGCAAATTCATTGTAGCGCAGCGAAATGGGTTTGTCAATATATGCGGCGATTCGAAATAAAGTAACTAAACGGTTAGTGAAATTATGCGGAATCTATTGCATGTTAAGGATTTGTGTGCTATAGTAGGAGAAAAGAAATGAGCAGCTCGGGCGGAGGAGATGATTGTTCCTGCCCGATATTTCAGGGAGGGGTAGAAGTATGAAGATTGCACTGATTGCCGCCAACAACCGGAATCGTTCGTTGATTTTTCCGCCGCATCTGCTGGAAAAACTGGCGATGCACGGGGACCTTTCGGTGAATATGGGCGGCGATTGTCCGGAGGATATCAAGCCGGTCATGAAGGATGCGGATATCATCATTACTTCATGGGGATCGCCTCATATTACAAAGGAATATCTGGACGTTGCTCCGAATCTCAAGCTCATCCTGCATGCGGCCGGTACTGTAGCGCCGATTATTGATGATGAGATCTGGAAAAGGGGAATTCGTGTCATCTGCGCCGGTATTGCCATTGCGCGCGGCGTTGCAGAAACGACGCTGGCGCTGATGATTTCCGCAAGCAAGGATTTCTACCGGCTGAATAATCAGGTTCATGAAGGCGGATGGAGAGAGGAAGCGGAGAAGACGGTTGTCGACATGGTGGACATCACCATCGGAATCATCGGAGCCGGTATGACTGGCAAACTGCTGATTGAACTGCTGAAAATGTATGAATTTGATATCGTTGTATATGATCCGTATGTCACTGAGGAGAAGTGCGCTGAAATGGGCGTCAGGAAGGTTGGGCTCGAAGAGCTGATGAGGACAGCTGATATTGTATCTCTCCATGCATCGGCTATCCCGGAAACACGGCATATGATCAATGCGGAAACGCTGAAATGGATGAAGAAGGACGCCGGCTTTATCAATACCTCGCGCGGAATGCTGGTGGATGAACAGGCGCTGTATGAGCATATGGCCGCGGGAAATCTTCGGTTTGCGTGCCTCGACGTCACAGACCCGGAGCCGCCTGTGTTCGAAAATCCCCTGAGGAAGCTGAATAATGTGATTATCCTTCCGCATATAGCAGGCGTAGTCAACAACGGACTTGTGCGTATGGGCCGGCATACGCTGAAGGAGCTTGAGCTGTATGAAGCTGGAAAACCGGCGATTCATGAAATCACTGAGGACATTATGTTCAGAATCGGCAAGTCGTAAGGAGGAGTGGCGGATGTTTACGGAACAGTATCTGGATGAATTGCTGTCTACGCCCAGTCAGGCGCTGATTGAGGACGTCAAAAAGCTGGAAGGCGACATTATGATCCTCGGCGCGGGAGGAAAGGTTGGACCGACGCTTTCGCTGATGGCAAAGCGAGCAGTAGAGGCTGCCGGAATCGAAAAGCGGGTTATTGCCGTATCGCGGTTTTCTGATCCGCTGGTTGTAAAACTTCTGAACGAGAACCGTGTGGAGATGATCAGCGCGGATCTGACGGACCCGGAACAGATTGCAAAGCTTCCGAGAGTCAGGAACATTATCTTCATGGTCGGCAAGAAATTCGGCACGTCCGGCAATGCCTGCGATACATGGACGATGAATGTTTCCGTACCTGCGATGGTGACGCAGCATTTCAGAGATGCGAATTATGTCGTATTTTCGACGGGCAATATATATCCGCTGTCGCCTGTCAGCGGCTGCGGCAGCCGGGAAACCGACGCCGTCGGACCGGTCGGCGAATATGCGATGACCTGCCTGGGCAGAGAGCGTATTTTTGAGGCTGCGGCGAAGAACTACGGCGCGAAAGTGCTGATGTACCGGCTGAATTATGCGGTTGATCTGAGGTATGGTGTGCTGTGCGACATTGCCGCAAACATTCTCGACGGAAATCCGATCAGCGTGAGAACGCCCTGCTTCAATTGTGTATGGCAGGGGTACGCCAATGAGGTTGCAATCCGTGCGCTGACGATTGCGAACAACCCGGTAGAGTATCTGAATGTAACGGGCCCCGAGACTGTATCTGTTAAAGATGCCGCTGAACAGCTGGGGAGTCTGTTGGGCAGGCAGCCGGTATATGACGGAGAAGAGACGCAGGTTGCTCTGCTCAGCAATGCCGCAAAATGCGTGAAATACTTTGGCTATCCTTCGGTCGGCATCCGCCAGATGATCGAATGGCAGGCGGAATGGCTGAAAGCAGGCGGCAGACTGCTCGGCAAACCGACGCATTTCGAGGAGCGAAAGGGGAATTTCTGATGAGAGAGAATGCATACAGGCTGCTTCAGAAAGGCGGCTTTATCCCGGCGATGCCGCTGGTGCTGGATGAAAACCGAAAGTTCGACGAGGCGGGACAGCGGAGGCTGATTCGCTATTATCTGGCGGCGGGCGCGGACGGAATCGCAGCCGCCGTGCATACGACGCAGTTCGAAATCCGACTCCCGCAGTATAATATGCTCGAAAAAGTGCTCAGAGTTGCATCTGAGGAGATGGCTGATTACGAGAAGAACTCCGGACGGACGGTCATCCGCATCGCGGGCGTATGCGGGCAGATCGAACAGGCTGTAAGAGAAGCGGCGCTTGCAAAAGAGCTAGGATATGATGCGGTGCTCCTGAGCCCCGGCGGATTGGGGGATAAGGATGAGGATTACCTGATCGAGAGGACCGAGCGGGTTGCCGATATCATGCCGGTCGTCGGCTTCTATCTTCAGCCTGCGGTTGGCGGCAGAATCTTTTCATATGAGTATTGGGCGAGACTGTGCGCAGTTGAAAATGTTGCCGCGATCAAATGCGCGGCGTTCAATCGCTATCTGACGATTGACGTTGCCCGCGCCATTGCCTTCTCCGGCAGGGAGGTTGCCCTCTATACCGGCAATGACGACAGCATTGCGACTGACCTTCTGACGAAGTTCACTTTTGAGTCGGATGAGGGAAAAAATGCGGTCAGCTGCGTGGGCGGTTTGCTGGGCCACTGGGCGGTCTGGGTACATACTGCGGTCGGTTATTTCCATAAACTGCGTGAAGCCGCCGAAAGCGGTTCAATCAGCGCGGATCTGCTCACACTGGCTGCACAGATTACCGATGCGAACGCGGCCTTCTTTGATGCGCGCAACCGGTTTGCCGGATGTATTGCGGGCGTACATGAAGTGCTGCGCCGTCAGGGACTGATGAAGGGAATCTGGTGTCTCAATCCCGAAGAAACGATGTCGCCCGGGCAGATTGAGGAAATCGACAGAGTATATCGCATGTATCCGGATCTGAACGACGATGCTTTCGTCTGTGAATTTCTGAGCAAAGAATAAATGAAAAGCGGAACTTCTGCGGCGACAGGCCTGCAGGGGTTCCGTTTTGATGTATTATCCGGGCAAGGATAAATGGAGTGGTTGCTTGATTCGAAGAATGCATTATGCTATAATGAAACCATAACACAGAGGGAGGCGCTGCACTTGGATTTTAGTCAGCTGCACGATTATATGAATCGCCTGATTGAGAAGGGCGTTCCGGGATTGGAGCTTGCTGTATGCCGAAGGCATGAAGTGCTGTTTCACGAATGTGCGGGATACTCTGATTACAACAGGACGCAAACGGCGCGTCCGTCGGACAGATACTGGATGTATTCCTGTACGAAACCGGTCCTTGCGGCGTCCGCCATGCGGTGCATCGAAGATGGGCTGTTCGGACTGGACGATCCGGTTTCGAAGTATCTCCCGGCGTATGAAAATGCATTCGTCCTCAAGAATGGAGAAAAGCAGCCGCTGAGCGAACCGATGCTGATCAGGCATTTGTTTACGATGACGGCCGGGCTGGATTACAACAAACAGCGCGGCGGAGTGGCAAGAGTGGTCGCCGAGACAAACGGAAGAGCCACCACAATTCAGCTGGCGGAGGCGATGGCAGAGGAAGCGCTCAGCTTTGAGCCGGGCGAACGTTTCCAGTACAGCCTGTGTCATGACGTCCTCGGCGCGGTGATTGAAAAGGCGAGCGGAATGTCGCTGCGGGATTACATGAAGGCGAAAATCTTTGAGCCGCTTGAAATGACGCAGACCGATTTCTGGACGGCGGAAGAAAAACCACGGAACCTGGCCGCTCAGTATGTATACGATTCAAACAGGAAGATTCTTGATCAGTTTGATCAGAAAAACGATTTTGTTCTTTCAGAAAACTATTACAGCGGCGGCGCGGGCCTGCTTTCGACCTGTGAGGATTATCTGAAGTTTACGGACGCCATGTCCTGCGGCGGAGTCGGAGCACACGGCGCGAGGATTCTGAAGGCTGAGACGATTGATCTTATGCGCAGCGAGCAGATTCCCGCCTTCCGGGTGGAGGGATCGTTCACCTGCACGTGCGGCCCTGATTACGGCTACGGGCTGGGCGTCCGGACGAGAATTGCGTTCAATGAAGGCGTTCCAAGCGCGCTGGGCGAATTCGGATGGGACGGCGCAGCCGGAGCGGATATGCTGATGGATCCCGAACACGAGCTGTCCATGATGTTCATGACGCACATCAGAAACTGGCCTGCCATGTTGGGACCGGTACATCTTCAGATCAGGGATATTCTTTATCCGCTGCTCGGTTTGTGAGTAATTGTTGAGAGGAGAGAAGGTAATGAATAAGGTAAGGTTTGGTGTGATTTCCGCCAGCGGAATGGCTCAGGCTCATATGAATGCCATCGTTGCCAATCGGTCGACTCAGCTGATGGCTGTGTGTGATATCGACGAGGAACGGCTGAATAAATGCGCCGAAATCTATGGCGTTGATAAGTACACGGATTACAAGGAGATGCTGAAGCGGGAAGATATTGACGCGGTCGTCATCTGCACGCCTGATCAGCTTCATCGTGAGATGCTTGAAGAGTCGCTGAAAGCGGGAAAGCATGTTCTGTGTGAAAAACCGATGGCCCTGACGCTTGAGGACTGCAAGGCGATGGTCCGCGTAGCGAATGCGTCTGATAAGAAAGTAATGGTCGGTCAGATATGCCGGTATACACCCGGATTTGTCAAGGCGAAGCAGATGATCGACGCCGGAGAAATTGGCGAGCTGTTTTTCGTGGAAACAGAATATGCGCATGATTATTCGCATATTCAGGGCATGGGTGGTTGGCGTCTTGATCCGCTGCGTCATGGATTCCTGGGCGGCGGCTGCCATGCAGTCGATCTTGCCTGCTGGATTGCGGGAAAACCGACCGAAGTCATGGCGTATTCCAATAAGAAGATGCTGAAGGACTGGCCGACGGATGACTGCACGATTGCCATCATGAAGTTCCCGAATGACGTCATCGGCAAGGTGTTTGTATCTACCGGCTGCAAGCGGAATTACACCATGCGCAGCGTCTTCTACGGCTCCAAGGGAACGATTATCACCGACAATACCAGTCCGCATATGCAGGTGTTCAGGACGGATGCCGACTGTGGATTCACGACGCCCATGCTCTATCCGATCAACATCAACAACCACAACGCCATGGGCGAAATCGGAGACTTTGCCGACCGTATCATCAAGGATCTGCCCATTGCGACGACTGCGCAGGAAGGCGCCTCCACGGTTGCGGCTGCTCTGGCGGCAATCAGGTCCGCGGCGAGCGGCCTTCCGGAGAAGGTTGACTACAACTTCGATTGATGAACAAAAAAACATCCGGGCCGTGCATCATTGTGCGGCCCGGATGATTCTTAGGGGTTATTCTACAAAGACTGCGCTGTACCAGTTCTGATTGGGATCGTTTCTGTCAGGCAGGGTGCTGAGCGGCAGCCCCATTTGATTGACGGTCTTGAAGACGTCGATGCCGATGCTGTGGAAGGCCGGACGGGCTTCACGGACATGTCTGCAATCCTGACAGCGGACGGCGGCGCATTCGTCGCACAGACCGCAGTCGGAAAGAGACATTGCGAAATAATAGCCGTCATGGAAGGCCTTGCTCTCCATGGCGAAGGAAATTTTCTGAGAAAGCTTTTTCTCGTGCGTGTGGATGATGATGCCCCAGCGGTAGCGGGAGAACATTTCCTTCATCTCGGCCATGGACGGATTGCCAGGGCGGGAAGGACAGGTGTGATTCTTGCCCCAATCGGAGCAGCCGTACATGCATTTGAGCAGCGTTCTGCTGTCCCAGCAGATTTCAGGAGCTTCGAAGAGAACTGCGTCCGTCGCGCCCATTTCAAGGGCGGCGTCCAGATATTTCTGAGCTTTCTCAATAATCTGAGGATCGTGTTCGTATGCCATGAGTATTCTCCTCCAATTAGAGTTCTTGATGGTAATAGAATAACAGATCATGGAGATAAAATCAAGCGGCAAAGGACCTGAATAAAGGGCGTTGCTAGGCTTTTATTCCATGGTGGCAAATAAACAGGCGGTATACTATTGACAGGATGCATGCAGCGTGTTATAATTCCATTAAACCGATGAAGCGGAAATAAAGGCGATTGTGCATCCACAGAGAGCCCGTGGAGCTGAGAGACGGGTGAAACGCAGATTGTCAAATGGGCCGCCGAGGGTGCAGTCAAATGCGCGATTGCGCAGAGTATTCTGCAACGTCCGGGCATACGTCAGTTGCCGGGGATATATTCGTATCCCGCAGAGTGCATGGCCGAAAGCCATGAATCAAGGTGGTATCGCGGATAACTGAGTTTATTCGTCCTTGACAGATGAGAAGATTCTGTCAGGGACTTTTTTATGTTCCGGCAGGACTGAGTCGGGATGCAGGAAAGGAACGAGAGAAAATGGCAGAGATGACCAAAGGAAGATTCGGCATTCATGGCGGACAGTATGTACCCGAAACGCTGATGAATGCAGTCAATGAACTGGAAAAAGCATATGAGTTCTTCAAAAATGACGAGGAGTTCAACCGGGAACTCACCGCGCTGTTCAACGATTATGCCGGTCGGCCTTCGCTTTTGTATTATGCGGAGAAGATGACCAAGGATTTGGGCGGCGCGAAAATCTATCTGAAGCGCGAGGACCTGAATCACACTGGCGCTCATAAGATCAATAATGTGCTCGGTCAGGCCCTGCTGGCCAAGAAAATGGGCAAGAAGCGTCTTATTGCCGAGACAGGCGCGGGGCAGCATGGCGTTGCGACGGCGACGGCAGCGGCGTTGATGAACATGGAATGCGTCGTCTATATGGGCAAGGAGGACACGGAGCGTCAGGCGCTGAACGTATACCGTATGCGCCTTCTGGGCGCCGAAGTCATCCCGGTGACGAGCGGCACCGCTACTCTGAAAGATGCTGTTTCCGAAGCAATGCGCGAATGGACAAACCGGATTGATGATTCGCATTATTGCCTTGGCTCGGTTATGGGGCCGCATCCGTTCCCGACGATTGTCAGGGATTTTCAGGCGGTCATTTCCAAGGAAGCCCGGCAGCAGATTCTGGAAAAGGAAGGAAAACTTCCTGATGCGGTATTGGCCTGTGTCGGCGGCGGCTCCAATGCGATCGGCAGCTTCTATCATTTTATTGGGGACGAAGGCGTCCGCCTGATCGGCTGTGAGGCGGCTGGACGGGGAATTGATACATTCGAAACTGCGGCTACGGTCAATACGGGCCGTGTCGGCATTTTCCACGGTATGAAATCCTATTTCTGTCAGGATGAATATGGCCAGATTGCGCCGGTATATTCGATTTCTGCCGGGCTGGACTATCCGGGCATCGGACCGGAACACGCCCATCTGCACGATATCGGCCGCGCCCAGTACGTACCGGTCACGGACGATGAAGCGGTCGACGCATTCGAGTATCTGGCCAGAACGGAAGGAATCATTCCGGCAATCGAGTCCTCTCACGCTGTGGCGCATGCAATGAAGCTGGCTCCGACGATGAGCAAGGATCAGATCATGATCGTCACGATCTCGGGTCGAGGCGACAAGGACTGCGCAGCGATTGCGCGCTACAGAGGGGAGGATATCCATGAGTAAGCTGAAAGAGGCTTTTCTGAATGGGAAAACACTGGCTCCGTTTATTACCTGTGGAGATCCGAATCTCCAGGCGACTGCTGCATCCATCCGGGAAGCGGTCAAAAGCGGCGCAAAGCTGATTGTTCTCGGGATTCCGTTTTCCGACCCCACGGCTGAGGCTCCGCTTCTGCAGGAAGCAAGTATCCGCGCGCTGAAGGGCGGCGTAAACACAGATAAGGTTTTTGCGTTCATGAAAGAATTGCGGGAAACGGTTTCGGTTCCGGTCGTTTTTGTAACCTATGCGAATGTCGTGTTCTCTTACGGGGTTGACCGGTTCATGGAAAACTGCGATAAGTCCGGCGTGAATGGCCTGATGATTCCCGATCTGCCTTATGAGGAACGCGGCGATTTCCTGCCGGAATGTAAAAAATGCGGCATTGAACTGGTCACTCAGCTCGCGCTGAATTCGGACAATCGTATTGAGATGATTGCGAAGGATGCGGGCGAGATGATTTGTCTCACGGCGAAGATTGCGGCCGGAAGCACCTTTGATGAAGCGCTGACGAAGCTGAAGGAGACGATTGAAAGAATCCGGAAGGCTTCGGGCGCGCCTTGCCTGATTGATTTCGATCTTGATGATGCTGATCAGGTTCGGAAAGTCGTCGGCTTGGCGGACGGCATTCTTATCAGTTCGGCGATTGTCAGGCTTCAGGCAAAGTATGGGGATGAAGCATCGAAATACATTGGCGAGTGCGTTGAAGCGCTCAGTAAGGCGTAAAAATGAATGCAGCACAACAGGGAGCGTCTCGAGCGGCGCTCCCTGTTGCTGTTATTCGGTTTGAAACAAAACCTGATTGACTTCGGCTTCGCTAAGCGGCCTGTCAAGCTTCATTGCCATGGCGGTCAGAGCTTTTATCAGCTCCCTGCGCTTCTGCGGAGAGCTGATTTCTTCCTTCAGACGAAGACGGAGGCTTTGCGCCCAGTCAAGGATTTCTTCAATGCTGTCGGGCAGTGCATTCTCGATGTGCTGACGCAGAAGGCCCGCCGCAGCCGGGCTCTGACCGTTGGTTGAAATGCCGATGCTTAATGCACCTCGAGAGATCAGGGAAGGAAAGTAGAAGGTACACAGCGCGGGACGGTCGGCAACGTTGACGGGAATACCGCGTTCGACGCACAGACGGTATATGTCAGAGGCTTCTTCCTCTTCCGTGTCGGTTACCAGAACGAAAGCAGGAGCAGGGGAAAGATCATCGGCTGTGAAAGGACGGCGGATCAGTTCAACATGAGTGGAAGCGGGAGGGCTGAAGACATCTTTTGCGAAAAGCCTGATGTTCGGGCAGAACGGGGCGAGTCTGGCGATTTTTTCTTCTGTCTGCCGTCCATGACCGATAATAATCACGTCTGTGCCATGAAGATCAATGAATATAGGAAAACAGCGCATGATCGTTAGTTCCTTTCCAGCGGCGTAAAATAGTATTGCCGTCCATCGGGTGTCTGTATGGGGTGGATTTTGACATTAAATGCACCGGACAGACTGCCGGAGCGTAGAGCCTCATCGGGTGATCCGTGGTGAAGGACACGGCCATCCTTGATGACTACGAGATGATCGGCAAGTTTCAGGGCCATTGCAAGGTCATGGAGTACCAGAATGACGGTTTTTCCGTCTTCTGCCAGTTCTCGGACCTGATTGCTGAGCTGAAGCTGATGAGAGATATCCAGAAATGCGTTCGGTTCGTCCATCAGGATGACCGGAGCGGCCTGTGCAAGCGCCATGGCGATATATGCCTTCTGCCGCATGCCGCCTGAGAGCGTGTTCAAGGGCTGTTCGGCCAAAGTATCAATTCCCATGCGGCGCAAGGCGCTGAGCGCGGTCTGTACGTCTTCGTGGCGGTAACGACGGGGATAACCAAGATAGGGGAAGCGCCCATGCAGCACCAGCCGCATGACGGTGGTATCCGGGATGCGCCGGTCCTGCGGAAGATATGCGATGCGCTTGGCTTGTTCCTGTGTGGTAAGTCTGTGGAGATGCTCTCCGCCAAGAAGCACCTCGCCGGACATGCACGGAATGATGCCGACGAGCGCTTTCAGAAGAGTTGATTTTCCGCATCCATTCGGCCCGACGATGACTGTGATCTTTCCGGAGGGGATGCTGAGACTGATGTCGTGGAGTACGGGAACGGATGAATATCCGGCGGAAAGGTTCCTGATTTCAAGCATCGGCGTGGCCTCCTTTCCGCTTTAGGAGAACAAACAGGAAGAAGGGGCCTCCGATGACCGCCATCAGGATGCCAACCGCCAGCTCGTATGGTGCAAACAGAGTCCGCGCAGCCAGATCGCACAGCGTCACGAAGCCTGCTCCGCCGATGGCGCAGAGAGGAAGGAGATAACGGCTGTCGCTGCCGATGAGCTTCCGAGCGGCGTGCGGAACAAGCAGGCCCACAAAACCGAGAAGTCCTGCAAAACTCACACTCGCACCGGCCAGCATCGCAGCAAGAACGAGGAATACTGTACGCATCCGGCGTACCGGCATGCCAAGTCCCCGGGCGGTGTCCTCACCCAGCGAGAGAACGTCCAGGTCGTTGCTCAGGGTGAAGAGCAGGGCAAGCGCCGCGGCAATGAGGATACCTGCCGGGATGAGACGGGAGGCCGTAACCGAAGAAAAATCGCCGATCCGGAAATCGCTGCTCAGCATGGCGATCTCGGGGAAAAGCGTTGTAAGCGCTTCGGAAAGTGCATTCAGAAGACTGTTTATGGCGACGCCTCCAAGGATGACCGTTGTCCTGGAAGCGCCGGTTTTCTGCGCTGCAAAGACGATGAGGAACACAGTGAGCATTGCGCCGATGAAAGCTGCAGCGGATACCGTCCAGCCGGATAGAAGACCGAATGCACAGCAGATGGTTACGGCCAATCCTGCACCGGAATTAACGCCGATTATGCCGGGTGAGGCCAGCTTGTTGTTCAGAACTGCCTGAATCACTGCGCCTGACACGGACAGCGCCATGCCTGAGAGCAGGCAGGCGGCAGTGCGAGGCATCCGCACGTACCACAAGATATAGCCCTGTGACGACACAGGGCCATTCAAGAGTGCGTTGTACAGTTCTGATAAGGAAATGCGGGCAGCACCCAGACACAGGCTAAAAAGCGCACTGATGAGCGTAATAATAAATGCGCACAACATGACGACGGGGCGGCGTTTATTCTTCATTGGCCAGAATTTCCTCCAACTGGGCATATGCTTCGCCCCAGCGATGATTCGGCTTCAGGTTGTAAAGTTCTTTCGGCATAAAGTACACGCGGCCTTCCTTGACTGCGGTCAGCTGCGACCAGGCCGGATGGCTCATAAGCATCTGATGGACGTAGCCCTTCATGCCTTCTTCATCATCTCCGCGCTGAACGAAGAAAATGAAATCGGGATCTTCCTGAAGAATTCGTTCAAGACTCAGTTTTTCGAGCAGAGTGTTGTCGGAATCCGCAATATTTATGCATCCAAGGGATCGGAGCATTTCACCGAGTACATTATCTTCGCTGTTCTTGATGGTGATGCTGGAGGCGGAGGCGCGCATGGAAAGGACGGTCGGAGCGGGCGAGATTTCGAGACGAACGCGGCTCTTCTCGATGACCTGTTCGATTTCTTTCTGCACTGCGATGCCGTATTGCTCGAAAAGATCCTTGCGGCCGGTGATATCTGTGCATATATCCAGCAGTCTCAGATAATCATCGAAATTCGCTACATCAAAGTAAGCGGTGGGAATACCGATGGCGTCGAGCGGTTCCTGCCACTCCAGATTCTGCCGGGTATTCGTGCTGGCCAGAATAAAGTCGGGAGCGGAAGCAAGAAGAAGCTCGAGACTCATCGATTTGGTGTTGCCCAGATTGATTGTCTCCTCTGGCAAGGGAAGATTCAGATCATCCCAGGCGTCGTCTGCCGTTGCAGATACGGAGCCGCCGGCGAGCAGCCACACCTGTGCAAAACTTCCCAGAAGCGCTGCTACGCGGTCAGGAGAGTCGATGGTGATTATCCTGCCAAGGTCATCGGTGAAGGTGACCGGAGAAGTTTCAGCAGGCGCAGATTCTGCCAAAGCGGCAGGAAGAGCGGAAATAAGCAGACAGAAGATAAGGAGAGTGCAGATAATTCGGGAGAGTTTCATTGTAAAAGCTCCTTATAAGCGTAGTATCAGTTGGAAATCAGGCGCTCGCAGGCTTTGATATGACGCGAATCGTTCGCAATCTCATAGCGCGGCATGACCAGCTCGCCCGGCCTGTCGGGCAGATAGACGATGGAGATCGAAGTGAGATTCATTTCCATGGCCTTGCAGAAATAGGGGAAGGGAAGGCTGAAAATATGAGACATGGCGGCGCTGGAGGAGCCGGCATGGCTGAACATCGCTACCGTCCGGTTGGTATTGCTGCCGGTCACGCGATAGAACATACCTTCGCGCTGATATCCGAGCTCTTCAAGCCAGACGTCAATGTTCTTTGCTACATTGTCCACAAACTGAACGACCTTGTTGCGGCGGAAAATCTCGGAATCTCTCCAGTCGGGGTCCATGAGACTGATGCCGCGCTCGACCATTTTGTCGACAGTGAACCACGGATGGCCGTTATCTTCCAGCTCGCCTTCGTCGATCGGTCCCCAGCCGATTTCGCGTATGAAATCATGCTTCGTAACCTGAAGATCAAGGCGTTCTGCAAGGTGCATGGCCGTTTCGTATGCGCGGCCATGCGATGAGCAATGGATTTCGGTAATCCCTTCGTTCATCAGGCGTTCGGCGGCAGCTGCGGCCTGCTCGTGGCCGAGTTCGGTGAGACAATCGTTTCTGTAATTCGGGTGACCGTGGCGAACAAAAATAATTCTCATGATACAATGCATCCTTTCATGTATACAGCCAACTTCCGGCGAGATAATTCTTATCTTAAGTATATCAGATTCGGGAGGCGCATGCAAGGAGAAGGGGACAGATCACGCAAACGCTTCGGTGATTTCCGTGGATAAAGAAAAAATCCAGTCATTTCTGACTGGATTCATGGAGCTGATGGCCGGATTTGAACCGGCGACCTCATCCTTACCAAGGATGCGCTCTACCTACTGAGCTACATCAGCAAACCGTTTTGCTCAACAGATAATATAATATCACAGAATCGGTGCGAAAGCAAGCAGAATTTGCGGATTAACCAATTCTTATTATATCATGGGCATCCGGGGAATAAGAAGTTGCCCCGCCGGCCTGAAGCAGCGGGCGGGGCGATGGAAGGTATATCAGTTTTCACTCAGAAAGAACTCCTGATACAACGCGGAAACTGCCTTTTCAAAATCGGATTCTGCAATGCCGATAATCAGGTTCAGCTCACCGGAGCCCTGATCAATCATTTTTACGTTGACATGTGCGCGGCCGAGCGTAGTGAAGATGCGGCCCGC
>JAFQQU010000181.1 GCA_017410445.1 Clostridia bacterium
CGGATCTTTCAGAGATGAAAGGGGGCTTTGCTGCGGAATGTGTGATTGTTCCATTGGATTTCCGTACACCAGAGCGCCGGCTGAGAACGCCCGAATTGCTTGTTCGCGGAGCGGGAACCGTATTTGTCATCACCGAGCAGAGGAAGCGATACGGAGCTCAGGTGAGCTCTGATCTGATGCGTGCGCCCGGTAATGAGCGTTATCTCAAGGAGGGTCAGTGCACCGTCCGTATCCAATACCTTGTAATGCGTTTCTACAGGCAGAGCGCCGGGAACAGCGCTCTTTATAATGCGCACTTTTGAACTGCCGGCGTCCTTGATCAGATAATCGGTCAGTTTCGCTTCGGCATACTCGGGCCTTCCGACCACGATACATCGGTATTTCTTCGTCAGATGATGATGTTTGAAAGCGTCGGTAAGTTCTGCGAGCGCTTCTCTTGTCTTTGCTGCAATCAGTACGCCGCCGGTTCCTGTATCGAGCCGATGGCAGAGCTGTGCAGAGGCGCAATGGGCCTGAATGCGCATCAGCATGGTGTCGGAACCGATATTCGCCTGATCTGTATCTACCGGAATGCCGGCCGGCTTCTCAACGACAAGCAGCTGCGCATCTTCGTAGATGACGGTAAGCGGAGCAGAGAAGTATTTGTCGTCGATATAGATAGCCAGCTCATCACCTCCGGATACCATTGCGTCAGCGCCGCTTTTTATGCCGTTGATCCGTACGTCTTTCTTTTTCAGCGTATCTCGGATCAGCCATCCGGGGAGCCGGGGAAAGGCGCGGGTCAGATACCGGTTGAGTGGAGTTGGAGCCACATTTTCAGGTACGGTATGGCGATGCATATGATTCATAACCTCCGGCTGTGATTAAACGGATTATTGAACAAAACGGAGCGGCAGATATGAGCCGCTCCGTTTATGTATGGTTTACAGGCGAACGATCCAGCCGAAGGGATCTTCGACGGTACCCCACTGAATGCCGGTGAGGGTATCATACAGCTTCTGAGTGGTTTCGCCGATCTCGTTGTTGGAGATGATGACTTTCTCATCGCCGCGGCAGAGTTCGCCGACGGGAGATACAACGGCTGCGGTACCGGTACCGAATGCCTCTTCCAGAGTGCCGTTCTTGGCAGCCTCGAAGATTTCGTCGATTGCGATGCGACGCTCTTCGGTCGGAATGCCCATGTGAGCCGCCAGCTTCAGAACGGAATCGCGGGTGATACCGGCCAGAATGGAGCCGTTCAGCATAGGGGTGATGATCTTGCCGTCGATCTTGAACATCATGTTCATCGCGCCGACTTCTTCAACGTACTTCTGCTCGACGCCGTCCAGCCAGAGGACCTGAGCGTAGCCCTTCTTTGCCGCGACTTCGCCGGCCTTGATGGAGGCTGCATAATTGCCCGCCGTCTTCGCAAAACCGAAACCGCCGCGGACCGCACGGACGTAAGTGTCTTCTACGTAGATGCCGACCGGAGCGAGGCCCTGGGCATAGTAGGCGCCCACCGGGGAGAGAATGATGAAGAACAGGTAGTGATGCGCAGCATGAACGCCGAGCATAGCGTCGGTAGCGATAATGGTCGGGCGGATGTAGAGGGAAGTGCCGACGTTATGAGGGACCCAATCCTTTTCGACCTCGAGCAGCTTCTTGAGGCCTTCCAGCGCCAGCTCTTCGTCGAACTGGGGGATGGACAGACGGTCAGCAGAGCGGTTCATACGAGCAAAATTATCGCGCGGACGGAACAGCTGCAGACCGCCGTCAGCGCGGCGGTAGCACTTCATGCCTTCGAAGATGCTCTGGCCGTAATGCAGAACGCTGGTGGACGGATCGAGGGAGAGCGGGTGATAGGGCTCGACGCAAGGATTGTGCCAGCCGTTCTCCGGATCATATTCCATAGTAAACATATAGTCGGTAAAAATCTTACCGAAGCCCAGCTTGCTTTCGTCAGTGGGCTTCTGCTTGAGCGTTTCGGCTTTGATAAACTTGATTTCCTGCATAATAACTCCTCCATACTACAGTTTCTTCAATTCATTTATTGTACAATGTCTGATGATGAATTTCAAGCCCTAATTTGTCGTTTTTTCAGATTTATGGCTTCAAATTTGCGAGATTTTCTGCTTCGAATCCGTGTTTTATGAAAGAAGCGGCTGGTTCGTCATGCAGTCTTTACCAGTTGTCCGCTTCATCCTCCTCGATGCTGAGAGATTCGACGGCTTCCTTTACGATATCCCACGAGAAGCCGCGCCGGGCAAGAGCTTGGGAAAGCTTACCCTTGCGGGCATAGGGTTCTTCCTTTTCATATTTCTTTGCAAGCCGCGCAGCCAGCGCTTTTGCAGCCGCCAGCTGGCTCTCGTCGTCCAGAACCTCGAGCGCCTGCTCGGCAATCTGTTCATCGATTCCTTTCGCCCGCAGTTTGCGCTTCATGGCATATCTGCCGACAGAACTATCCTGCCTGAGTTCGACATACCGCTGAGCAAATTTCTCGTCATTGATCAGACGGTTTTCGATCAGTCGTTCACACGTCGCTTCGGCGACAGCTTCAAGATAACCGCGCCTTCTCAAGGCCGATTTCAGATCATGGGCGGTCATGTCACGGGCGGTAAGAAGATTGAGAGCCGCTTCATAGGCTGGTTTCGCCTGCCTTGCGCACAGTTTATTGAGATACGCGTCTTCGTCGAGGTCTTCGCCGGGTGAAACAGACAGAGCTTCGAATTCTTTCTTTTTGATTTTCAGAAAAGCCACGCTGTCCACGTAGATGGTAACTCTGCCTCGGCTTTCTTCGATGCCGGTTACGATACCCATATCGTTTTCTCCTTTCGGTGCAGATTGATGCGGGCAGGATTGTGAAAGGACAGGGGCGGGCAACAGCTCCGCCTCTGTCCTTGAGCATATTCTACGATAGAGATAACGATCAGTGGGGCTTGAGCATGCTCTGCTTCAGCATCCACAGGGACTCGGTCAGGTCAACCTTGTAGATGTGGGGATTGCGCAGACGCTTGTATTCATCCCAGAAGGAATACATCTCCTGCTTGCAGTAAGCTCGGATTTCGTTGAGCGACGGGCATTTGTAGACGCGTTCGCCGTTCTTGAAGATCGGTACATGCAGCTCACGCAGGGTGTATTCGGTAAGTGTCATTTCCTTCCAGGTGTCGATCGGGTCGAACAGAGTCAGCGGCTTGGAAGGATCGAACTTGTCGCTCTCCAGTGCAATCAGATCAGCCACTGCCATATGATCCTTATCATACACACGCATCAGCTTTTTGACGCCGGGGTTGGTGACCTTTGCGGGATTCTCGGAAATCTTAATCTTGCTGATGACCTTATCGTCAATGATCTCTGCGCTCAGCTTGTATACGCCGCCCAGCGCCGGACAGTCGGAGCTGGTGATGAGCTTGGTGCCGACGCCCCAGGTATCGATTCTCGCGCCCTGCAGCTTCAGATCACGGATCAGATATTCGTCAAGATCGCCGGAAACACAGATCTTGGCGTTCGGGAAACCGGCTTCATCCAGCATTTTGCGGGATTCGCGGCTCAGATAGGCAAGGTCACCGGAGTCAAGGCGGATGCCCTTAGGCTCGAAGCCCTTTTCGCGCAGCTCCTTAAACACGGTAATTGCGTTCGGAACGCCGCTTTTGAGGACGTTAAAGGTATCTACGAGCAGCAGACAGGCATTCGGAAAACAGTCGGCATAAGCGCGGAAAGCGGACAGTTCGTCCGGGAAACTCATGACCCAGCTGTGCGCATGGGTGCCGCTGATCGGAATACCGAATTTTTTTCCGCTGAAAACGTTGCTGGTGGTGTCGCAGCCGCCGATGATGGCTGCACGCGCGCCGTAGATGCCGGCGTCGGGACCCTGGGCACGGCGCAGACCAAACTCCATGACGACGTCGCCGACAGCAGCGTTGGCGACACGGCTTGCCTTGGTCGCAATCAGCGTCTGATGGTTGATGATATTGAGCAGCGCCGTTTCAATCAGCTGCGCTTCGAAGATGGGGGCGGTAACGCGGATGAGGGGCTCGTTTGAGAAAACGATCGTTCCTTCGGGAACCGCCTGAATGTCTCCGGTGAAGCGGAAGCTGCGGAGCATCTCAATGAATCCTTCATCAAAGAGATTCAGGGATCTGAGATAATCGAGATCCTCTTCATCAAAATGAAGATTCTCAATGTAATCGATCAGCTGTTCAAGACCGGCGAAGACTGCATAGTGAGTTACTTCGGAATTCTGGCGGTAAAACATGTCGAAAACGGCCATGTTGTTCCGCATGTTGCACTTGTAGTAGCCATACATCATCGTCAGCTGGTAAAGATCTGTCATCAGGGTAAGGTTACGCATAACATCACAGCTTTCTACTTATGTATTGTATTTATATAAATATGCGCTGAAGGCTAATGCTGCAAGCGCATGGATAACCTGAAGGGGGGTTCCGAGAAGCTTAAGAGCGCACAGAGTTAAACCAGTCAGGATAGCCAGCAGAGAAGCATGAAGAATCAGCCGGGATCTGGCGATCTTCTTTGAGGCTCTGATCAGGAAAAGAGCCGCGCAGGCAAACAGCATTACCGCACTCAGAAGCTGAGAGATTCTGATGCCTCCAAGATACAGACTGTCAGTCCGCATGCCTTCAACGACCATCCGCTCTGCTGAATAGGTCAGAAGATACCACAAGAACACATCTCCGGGCCTTTTGAAGAATCGTTTCCTTTCGGCGATGAGAATAAAAGCCACAATCAAGAAGCACCAGACCGATTCGTAGAAGAAGGTGGCATAGTGCCATTCCTGAAGCGATTCGATGTAAACGCCGAGAGGGAAAAAGCAGAGCGAGGGGCTTTCAATAGCGCGGCCGAAAGCCTCCTGATTGAAGAAATTTCCCCATCGGCCGATGGCCTGACCGAGAGCTAAAGCAGGGGCACAAAGGTCAGCGAGCGTCGAAAAGGAAATTTTTGCGCGGCGGGTGTAAATCCACCCGGTCAGTACGCCGCCGATGACGCCGCCATAAATCGCCATGCCGCCGTTTCTGACATTAAAAATCTCCATCGGATTTCCGGCGTAAGAATCCCACGTGAAAGCAACATAGTAAATTCTGGCGCAGACGAGAGCTGCCGGGATCGCGATGAGGACAAAATTGAATACGCTGTCTTTTTTGACCCGATACAGACCCTCGCGTGCGGAAGCAAGCATCACCCCGAGCAGCATGCCGAGAGCAATCAGCATGCCATACCAGTACACGGGAAAACCAAACAGTTCAAAAGCTATACGGCTGATTCCGGGCATATATATTTTCCTCCATTATTTGATCTAATTATATCCACGAGCAGTGAGAATGTCAACGTGAGAGCTGAAAAAACGATGATTCCGGTTAAGCAGTGTATTAAGTATGCGCTTTTTTTGCGAATTGCTTGCATCTTAACTGGACGGGCGCTATAATAGGTTGTATCATGTTGATTTTATGTTCGAAGGGAATCTGATATATGAGCAGACGTCGGCCGACAGGCAGATTCTTTGTTATCCTGATGCTGTTTCTTGGCGTTATTGTCTATTTGGTCGTCGGAAGAGGACAACCGGCCCGCGCGAGATATGAAGTTGTAACGGCCGGCACGACCAACGACACCCGAGTTATGAAAGCGGTCATTATGCGGGATGAGACGGTCGCATCCATGGACAGCAACAGCACGATGATTTATGTTGCGGAGGAAGGACAGACCCTGCGCGCAGGTGATGAGATTGCCTACATCTATTCTGCCGGCTACAGCACCAAGGAAATGAGAAAGCTTGAAAGCATCCGGCAGGATATCCGTGCCTATCACACGACCATTCTGAGCAATATTGTCGATTATGAATTGGACAGGCTGGACAACAACGTCTTCTATCTGGCTCAGCAGATGAAATCTCTTGTGACCGGAAAGTCCACCGGCAGCCTGATCAACCTTGAAGTTCAGCTCAACGAAGCGATGAATGCCCGTCAGGAATACCTCCGTCAGAATCGCCGCGAGGATACAAAACTGAATTCTCTTTATGAGGACGAAACAAAAAGGGAATCCAGCATTTCGTCCTGGAAAATGATCGAGACTGCAAAAAAGGACGGCGTTGTAAGCTTCTATCTTGACGGATACGAACAGTATCTGACGCCAGACAATCTGAGCAACATCACCATTCCCGGAGTCAAAAGCGTTCTTGCAGGTCAGGCGGCAGATAACTCCGCTGCATCGCGTCTGACGATGAATATCTACCGCATGGTAAGCACGGATAGATGGTATATCCTTCTTCTTTCTTCGGACAGTTCGTTCAATCCGGTTACCGGACAGAGCTTCTGGCTTCAGATGGAAGGATTTGATGATGTAATCTATCAGATGACGGTTGATTCCACGCAGAAATCCGGAAGCGACACGCTGGCTGTTCTTTCTACATCTGATCCGATCGGTCCGCTACTGAATCAGAGAAGCGGAAATGCAGTGATCAGCGCAGAACTGAACGGCCTGTATGTGCCCGAAGGCGCTATTATGATGTACAACAACAGTACCTGCGTAAATGTTTACGATGGTGCGGACGGCGTTTACGTTCCGGTCCAGGTCATCTCGCAGGAAGGCGGAAACGTATTGGTTTCGCCGGTCATGAGCGGTACGCTGATTCCCGGCAATTATGTGCTGGTAAGGTAAGGAGGCACAGAATATATGCTGGAACGGGATGTGCTGATCGGGCGTGTCCGCGAATACCGCGAGAAGCTCTATGAAGCTTCCGGACGATGGGGCGGAGTAAAAATCTGCGCCGTAACAAAAACAATGGACGCTGATACAGCCAATCTGGCCTATGAAGCCGGTATTGACCTGATCGGTGAAAACAGAGTTCAGGAACTCATGGAGAAACTGCCCGCCCTCAATCCGAACTATGAGATTCATCTGATCGGGCAGCTGCAGACCAATAAAGTCAAGTATCTCATGGGACATGCGGATATGATTCAGTCGCTCAACCGCGATTCGCTTGCACAGGAGATTCATCGGCAGGCCGTAAAGGCAGGGTTGGTCATGCCTGTTCTTGTTCAGGTGAACATTGCGCGCGAACCGCAAAAGGGCGGCATTGATGAAGAGGAACTGCTTCCGTTTCTTCGGCGGACAGCGGAACTGAACGGACTTCGCGTGAAGGGACTTATGGCGATTATGCCTCAGGCGGATGATCCGGAAAGTGTAAGACCATATTTCAAACGAATGCGTGATTTGTTCGAACGGCTGAGGGATCAGGCGATTCCGGGAATTGAGATGACGGAACTGTCAATGGGCATGAGTCATGATTGTCTGGTTGCGGCGCAGGAAGGGGCGACGATGGTTCGCCTCGGATCTGCACTGTTTGGAAAAAGAGATTACAGTACTGCAAAATAGAGTATAGGCAATTGTCCGGTATGGGTTAAATAAGGAGGATGTTCCGATATGGCTGCTCGCAAGCAAAGAGCAAATGGATTCAGCAGATTTCTTGATATGATTGGACTTGTGGATTCTTCTGATACAGACAGAAGAGATGATGATTTTGACACCGGATTTGGCGGCGCCAACCGAAGTAGCGGCCGCTCCGGTGGAAATAATAACTTCGACGATGAGTTCTACGATGAACCGCGAATGAGCCGTCCGCAGCAGCCGAGACGTGAACGCACGGCGTCGAATAATCACGGCAGCACACATGACAATCAGCAGTTTGACGCCGACGAAGGCTGGAATGAACCGTCCTCCGGCCGTCCGGAATACGGTGCGCGAAATCAGCAGCGCGCTCAGACCGGGGCCAGACCGGCCTCCGGAAGATATGGCAGCAATCCAGGCAGCGGAACGGCGCGTTCTAATCCGAGGCCGGAATCCGGCCGTGCCGGTGATAACGGATATCAGCGCGGTTCTTCCTCTTCTTATCAGCATGATGGATATCAGGCAGGTTCCTATCGTGCAAAAAGCAACTCTTCCTACGGTGGATACGGAACTTCTTCCCGCCGGACCGATACAGACAAGTCTTCGTATTATAGTTCGCCGGCGCCTGAGCAGAATCAGCATAGCAATCCGCTTCATCAGACGTCGATTTTCAAGATCAGATCCGTTGATGAATGCAAGGAAGTGATCCTCGCGCTGCTTGATAAAAAGAGCGTTCTGCTGAACATGGATGAACTGGACAGCCTGCAGGCGCAGCGCACGCTGGACACGATGAGCGGCGCTACCTATGCAATCGGAGCGAGACTGAGCCGCGCGTCGGACCGTACCTGGCTGATTACTCCAAATACGGTTGAGGTTGACGACGGTCAGCATAACGATTCCGGCAGCAGATACGGAGGAAGATATATCTAAGGAGGGCGTATTTTATGCATGTTATGATGCTGCAGCAGATCATTTCAGGGGTAGATACCTTTCTGAATATTATCTCCGTCTGGCTGCTGGTTTATGCCCTGATGACATGGTTTGTACGGCCGGACAATCCGATTTATGTGTTTGTCGCACGGTTCGCAGACGTCATCCTGACTCCGTTCAGACCGATCTCCAGATGGCTGATAAATTATGGACTCCATATGGATCTGAGCGTCATTCTCGCCCTATTTGCCATCAGAATTCTCAGAAGTCTTCTCGTGCAGATTCTCGTCAGGGTAATATACTGATATGTCTGAAGATTTGTTTGAAAAACGATTGAATGAACTGGCGATACGCGCAGCAAGACGGGGTGAACCTTCATTTACTCACTTTATGGATATCAAGCAGATTCAGCTTGCGATGGCCGCTGCGCGCAAGCAGAATGTTTCGCTTCAGCTTGAAGGCGGGTATCCGGACGCCGAAAGGCGTATGGGGGCATTTTATTCGTATGAGCCTCCTCTTGAGTGGGAATGGCCAATTCTTCCCGTTGAACTAAGCTGGCGCGCACAGTTCGGCTCTCCTGGTCATCGCGATATATTGGGCGCTCTGATGGCGCTTGGATTTGAACGGGAGCGCATAGGGGATATCGTTCTTGCTGATGACAGGGCGTTTGTGTTTGCAGAGCCGGAAATGGCAGAGTATATTTGTCGATCGCTGGAAAGTGCCGGACGCGTGTCATTAAGATGCAGAGTGGTTGACGGAGTTCCGGATCTTCCGCCGCCTGTGGGCAAGACATTCCGGGACACCATTGCATCTCTGAGGCTGGATGCCGTGGTTGCCGCCGGTTTTTCACTGAGCCGCTCTGAGGCGTCCGATCATATAAGCCACGGCAGAGTTTATCTC
>JAFQQU010000182.1 GCA_017410445.1 Clostridia bacterium
AGCACATCGTCTCCATACTGTACGGAGCTTGTGACGCAGCTGATCCCCTCTTTGAGCGGATTTATGAGATCAGAATCGCGCTTCTCGCTCAGGATTATGTCGCGCTGAACGAATTTGCGCCTCTTCTTGACCGGGTCATCGACCCTGAGTGGCTTGACGAATATTCGGAACTGTGCGACGCCGAGTCCGGTATAACCAATGATTCCGCGGATGACGAGGAATCCGATACCTTGTAGACCCCTACATCTCCAAACAGCCGCTCCCGCATCAGCAGGAACGGCTGTTTTTCTGATTGGTTATTTATTTGATGAACTTGCTTCCGATTTCTCGTCCGAACTCGGCATAAGCGATTCTGCGTTCGCCCAGCGTCGGCCACTTTCTCATGGTCTGCTCGGAGAAGAAACCTTGGCTCTGATCATCCGAAGACATCCACTCATGCGCAATCAGCGCCCACGTGCCTTGCAGCAGGTTTGCAAACTCAGGCCGTCTCTGCGCCTCGCAGACGAAGGACTGACGCGGAGAGTTGATATCCTCGCCGCTGATCTGAACAAGGTCATATGCGGACGCCAGCGCGCGCATGCGGCGCAGCTGAGCCAGCGTATTGCGGGAAGGCATATATGTCATCGCGCGATACCCGATCTTCTTGAGATACGGAATCAGCTCCTCCAGATAGTCGTCCTCAAACTTCTGAGCGCGCTTGTCGCCCGTTACGGAATCGCCGACGTCGCCCAGGTAGGCATAGGCGGAAATCGCGCCGATATAGTCGGACAGCGCCAGAATCTCGCGGACGTCCGGGCACTCGTCGGTCGCGGGGATGTAGAACTTCGAGATCAGCTGCGCCTTGATCCACCCCAGCAGATCGTACATCGCATGCGGATTGGTCTCGTCCAGAAGATATCCTTCGATCTTCGCGCTCAGCGGCATTCTGAGCGTATTCTTGATGAAATCGACCATCTTCTCGCCGGAGCCGATCTTCTCAAGCAGCTTGTACGCCAGCGCGCTGGACAAATGACGCTCGGTTACGGAGCCGCCCAGATGCGCATTGGACAGCGGCAGAACGTCCCGCTCGAAGTCCAGCTCAACGCCATACTGCTTCATGAGACCGTTAATGGCGTGAACCATCTTCTTGTTGCGCACATTGCGCTTCTCCCGGTAGGGCGCATAGTATTCATTCAGTTCGTCAATCCTGTGATGCGGCACGCCGTGCAGCGCCATATAGGCAACGCCTTCCTGATCGGGGTTATTGATCTTCCGGTCTCCGAAGGGCGTGCTCTTGAAGCTTACGCGGCACTCCATGCCGACAGTAACCGCCATGCCGGCGATTTCCGCCGCCTTCAGGAACTCATGCGCGCCGCCAATGGAATCGTGGTCCATCAGGCCGCAAGTACACAGGCCTGCCTCCCGCGCAAACCACACCGCAGCCGTCGGCGAGTAGGGCGAGAAGGAGAACGTCGTATGAATATGGTTGTTGACGTCGTTGCCCTGAGCCGGCTTTTCTTCCGTCTCAATCAGCATCTTGAGGTTGTCCAGTCGCTCAGGCGCGTTGAGCAGCCGCAGCGCCTCTTCCCGGGAAATAGGCATATCTATCTTCCTCCGCTTCATAGTAAACGAATCAACATCTTACTACATTATAACATCGCGCCTATGTCTTTTGCAATACTTCTCAGTATTTTTATCCGATCTTCACTTTTGCCCTGCAATTTGATAAAGAAAGAGCGCGGGCAGTTTGCCTGCCTGCGCCCGTATTCTTATCCGGCCACCGTGAAATCAAACAGCAGCCATTCATCCCCCTGCTTCTCGAAGAAGAAGGTATAGGCTGTCGGATAGACCTCGGTCGTCTTCCTGTACTCAATGATATAATCAAAATACACATTGCAGGAGAACGTATTCTCATCATGGCGGACATACCGCTCAGTTCTCATATTCTCATATTCAAACCCGCGGTGCGGCATGAACCATCCGCCGTCGAAGCCATAGATGTATCTGGCCGCGTTCGTGTCTTCCTTGATGTACCGCATGACCGTCGTGGTCGAGCAGTCGTCCGAAGTAAACTGGGAGAATGCTCTGGCCGTCTTGATGACGCGCTCTTCCACCGCTTCCTTCAGCTCATCGTCGTCGAAATTAACCTGCGCAGTCAGACGTCCATTCTCATTCGGCATGAGCTTCTGTCCGCGTCCCTTGCTGTCCTCCACTTTGAACGCAGGAATCGAGAAGCATCTTTCAACCGAATAGGTGCACCACTTCGTTCTCTCGATTCCCTCCGGCAGATATTCGCTCGTCAGCTCCAGCCCGCTCTCGATCATCTCATCCGCTCCGAGCAGCCGTCCGTCCGCGTAGACGGAGGAGCCTTCGGGCGCAGTGATCAGATAGCTGTTCCGGTCGATGACGGAGGTCTGAATTCCCTTCAGCTTCCACAGATCATTGCCGAACGGGGTCTTTTCGCCGCTCTTGCAGAGCGTATACGTACCGAGCTTAGTGTCGCCCACCATAATCTTATAGACCTTCTCATCGGAAACCGGAGAAAAAGCCTCCTGCGTGGTGATTTCCTGGCCATGCGTCAGGATATCCATGTATTCGATATACGCCTCACGGCCTTCTTCTTCGAAGCCGGAAACGTCATCATATTCATACATGGTAGCAAAATCCTTGTACTTAAAGATCGTGTCGACTTCCTGCGCGACATACTTGGGCATACTGGCTTCATAGTCCTCCATGTTGTCCCAAAGCACGCGCATCATCAGCAGAATTGCCGCGATTGTGATCAATACGAACGACAGATAGATCGGATAAAAGATTCGTCCGCTTGCTTTTCTGCGCTTTTTCCGCTTCGCTGCCATCGCCCGTCACCTCACAATGAAAGTCGTCGGAATATCCCGGGCGCCGGTCAGCGCAACGCCGTCGTTGAGATACTCGCCGTTGTAATACAGATTTGAAGAGGAACCGCCGTCCAGATTGGCCGCATTCACCGCGCCGTAGCGCATCATGATCTCGATCAGGTCGGACATGGACGCGCCCAGACTGTTGACCTGACGGCCGTCGATGACCAGCATCAGAACCGCGCCGTCCGCTCTCTGGCCGATGGCCGTGCGCGGATTCAGGCCGCTGCTGGCGCCTGCGATGACCGCGGGCTCCCCGTTGACCACCAGCGCAGGACCGAAGGAGACGCAGTCTCTCATATTCAGCTCCTGAGCCTGAGCCGCGGAGAACTTGCCGATGAGCAGCTTGTCGTTGACGTCAAAGCCGATGACCGTGTCGCGCGAACCGGTTGTAGCCCGCTTCATAAGGTTGCCCTCGGAGATGACCACGCCGACCGGCATACCGCCGTTGCCCATTCCGCCGCTGTCGGAGAACGCACCGCCGTTGATGCCGGCAACCGCCCCGTATTCCTCAACGATCTCATGCAGCTGTTTGCCGGACTTCTCCTCCAGAAAACCGGCCTTGCGGCTCACGCCGACGCTGATTCTGGAAGGGTCCTGAACGATCATCAGCCAGCCTTTATACGTAGCGCCCTTGACCTCGATGATCTCGATATCCTTCTCTTCTTCCTCGTCGTCCGCACGCTCTGCCGGCTGTTTGATGACAACCAGGCTCGTATCGGTCTCCACTTCCGGTTCAATGACCGTATTGCGGGCGACAATCTGCTGAATCTCTTCCTCGGAGTAGTAAATCCGGGGAACAAACTTCAGCGCGCTTGTCTCCAGCATCGTCGTAACAACCAGATCGCCCGCTGTCTGCGACGGGCCGAGGAAAACCACATACAACGCGCCCATCACGCCCGCCAGAACCAGCAAAACTACCGTAAACAGACTCAAAAGCGTACGCAGGATATAGGACTTGATCCTCCTGCCGCGCTTCGAGCGCTTTTTCTTCTTGCTTCTGACCTGTTCCGTCTCCGCTTCCTTCCGCTTCGCCATACAGGCACCGCTTCCCCTCTGTGTATTCATTGATTTCAGCCGTTGACCATCTTAAAGTCGTACAGATACCACTGATCGTCACGCTCTACGAGATAGAACCGGTAGTTTGATGCATATACGACGTCGTCCGCATCGTCGTACTTGATAATGTAGTCGAAGTGGATGTCGCAGGCGAACGTATCCTCGGAGAACGCGATATAATTATCGGTAACAATCTCTCCGAAGTCGTATCCGTCATGTTTGCCGAACCATTCGTTGTCAAAATCGTCGATCTTCTCGTACGCGTTGGTGCCCTTGCGCGCCATCTTCAGCATGTTGTACTGGGAAAGGTCCTCGGAGGTGAACCGCGCAAACGCCTTGACAATTTCGACAACGCGCTCTTCAGCCCGGGCCTTGATCTCGTCGTCGCTGTTCATTTCGGCCGTCCAGTTTCCGTCCTCATCTTTCTGAACCGGGTTTTCCTTGCCCTTGGGGTCTACCACCCGTACCTCGGGATCGCCGAAGCAAGTCTCATACTGATAGACGCAGAGCGTCGGGCTCTTCGCATCGTCGTTCAGCAGGAAATCCTCTTCTTCTACAACAATTCCCTCTTCGATGATCTGAGCGCGGTCGAGCGCCTTTCCGCCGACGTATACCGTAGAATCAGCCGGGGCCGTTACGGTATGAGACGCCGTGCTGACGCCCATTGTCTCAACACCAGTCAGCTCCCACTCGGGATTTCCGTATTCGTCCGTCGTGCTGCCCTTGGACATGGTGAATTCAAACAGGCGCTTTCCGTTCATCCTCACCGCGTAGACCATCTCATCCTCACTGGAGGAGTAGCTCTCGCCCCAGGTCAGCTCCTGACCGTCGGTGAACTGCTTCATATAATCCGCATAGGTTTCGGCGTCCTCGCCGGCAAAATCAGCCGGATCCTGATAGGAATAAACCTTTTCAAAATCCCTTGCGAGGAACATCTGCGCTGCCTTCTCCGCCGCGTACTTGGGCAGAGACGCTTCGTAGGCCTCCAGCATCCCGGTAATCTGATTGCAGACGCAAAAGATTGCCACGACCGCCGCCAGAATCAGCGTCAGATAAATCGGGTAAAACAGCTTTACCCGTCTTTTCTTCTTTCGAGCCATCTTCCGCACCTCACTTTACGATAAACGCCGTCGGCAGTCTCCGGGAGCCGGTCAGCGCAACGCCGTCGTTGACAAATTCGCCCTGATAGTACATCTTCGACGAGGAACCGCCGTCCAGATTGGCTGCATTCACAGCGCCGAATTGCATCATGACGTCGATCAGATCCGCCAGAGACGCGCCGAGGCTGTTGACCTGACGGCCGTCGATGACCAGCAGAAGCACTGCGCCGTCCGCTCTCTGACCGATGGCCGTTCTCGGATTCAGGCCGCTGCTCGAGCCCTTGACTTCGGCCGGTTCGCCGTTCAGCACCAGAATCGGGTTGAAGGAAGCGGCGTCACGGATGCCGAGGCGCTCAACATCATCCGCATCCAGCTGGCCGACGATCAGCTTGTCGTCCTGATCAAAGCCGATAACGATATCGCATTCCCTCGACGTCTTCCGGTTGAGCACCTTGCCGTCCTTGACGACAATACCCAGCGGCTTACCGCCGCGTCCGCCGCCGCCAACGTCCTCAAAGCCGCCGGCGTTGATCGCCGCAATGGCTCCGTTCTCCTCGGCCATCTGATCCAGATACTTTCCGTAATCTCCCTCAAAGCCCTCGTTGCAGACGGCCAGAGAAACGCGGGAAGGATCCTTGACGATCATCATATATCCGTGATAAGTCGGTCCGTTGACCTCGACCAGCTCGATATCCTTCTCCTCTTCGTCCGCTTCGCCGCTCTCCGCTTTGGGCGTGCGGTCAATGACGACCAGACTGGTATCGGTCGGCTCGTCCGGCACCTTGATGGCGTTGCGTGCCAGGATTTCCTCTACTTCATCCGCCTCAAAGAACAGATGCGGGACGAACTTCAGTGCGCTTGTCTCCGTCAGCGAATTGACCAGCAGGTCGCTGACCGTCTGAGACGGGCCGTTGAACACGGTAAACAGCACCATATACACGCCGAACACCACAACCAGCAGCGCAGTAATCACGCTGAGCACAGTGCGCCGGATGATCCTTCTGATCCGCTTCTTTCTGCGCAGAGCCGCCTTCCTGCTGAGCTTTTTCTTCGCGGCAGGCTGCTCCTCCCGCTGAGGCTTCGCAGCCGCGGTGCTTGCCTTCTTTGCGGCCGCAGCAGGTTTCGCCGCCGTGCTCTTCACAGCCGCCGGCTTTTTTGCCGCAGTCTTCCGGCCGTCTGCCTGTGACTTGCCCGCAGCCGGCTTCTTCACCGCGGGGACATCCTCGGCTTCAGGAGTGGAATGCCGCCCCTTTGCCGCCAGATTCTTCTTCTCCATATCAGTCATTTGTACTCTCCCCCGGGAACGCGCGCGTTACTGTCCGTCAGTCTCCTCCGCGTTCTCCCCAATGTTTTCAAAGAAGCTGTCCTTCCGTACATCGTCCGCCTCTACATTCGTCAGAATGAGGCCGTACGAATACGGATCATACCGCTCGCCGTCTTCCAGATCGAAATCATCCGCCACAATCGTGTGCTTGTTGAAGCCGATCATCGTCATCTCACGAAGCGTCGCGCCGTTCAGCATGGCCAACGGCAGATCAGCATCGAACGTAAGCACATTGCCCTCGTAGCGGTGGATGTAGGCCTTGCTGATGCTCCATACGCCGTATTTCGAGACGCTCGCCGGATAGGTGTCCGGATCGGTCGCTAGCAGCAGCGCTCTGCGCAGGGTCGTCGAGGTCAGCTTATGCTGCGGATCCTCGTCCTCGCCGTTGATATCGTGGCTCAGCACTACGGCAGGCTTATACTTGCGGATGGTTTCGGTCATCAGCTCGTAGGTGTCTTCCAGCCCCCACATGTCCATGGCCTCTTCGACGTCGTCGGGATTGCCGTTCTTCAGCCCCAGACAGACCGGATGCGTCGTGACGCCGACCGCCCACAGACCGTCCATCGCCTCCGCCATTCTCTCTCTTCCGCAGTCGGCTGCATAGACCACCAGAACGCTCTTGCCCTCGGCTGCAGCATGCGGAATCGCGCCGCCGAAGAAGAGGAATTCATCGCCCGGATGCGCTGCGACGACCATCATATCGACCTGATCGCCCGCAGGCTGCCAGTTCTCAACAACCGTCGGTACGGCACCCGCCTCATACACGCGGATTTCGCAGATGCCAGCCTTCTTGTCGGTCGCGCGGATCTTGATTTCCTTTGCACCGTGAACCGCGAAGTTGAAATGCAGCATTTCCTTTTCGTTTTCTACCGGCAGCACAGTGCCGTCCAGAATCAGCTCGAACGAAGACGGCGCGGTTTCCCACTCAATCGTGATCGTGTCGGCTTCCTTGCTCTGAGGCACGGTGATGATCAGCATCTCGCCCACACGCTCCGGCATCCACGCGGTGCTGTACTTTCTGTCGGTCACGCGATCGGCGCGGCCGATGCTGGCGGTAAAGCCGCAGGCGTCCGTCATGCTGACTTCCTCGTCCGCCTCGCCCAATACAGTGAATTCGATCTCGTCCAGCACCCGAACGTCGTCTCTGCTGGTTGCAGTGATGGTCATTCGCTTTTCGCCAGCGGTCAGACGGCCGAAGCGCATATCTCCGTCCAGTTCAACGAGGTCGTATTCGGTGATGCCTTCGTCGTGATGGAAACTGACCGTCGTAGTCATTTCCTCGGTCATGCTTCTCAGGTTATACACAGTGAGCTTGACGCCGGTCAGCGGAATATTGGAGTAGATGACGCCGCGCAGCGTAAACGAGCCTCTGCGCTCCAGCGCATGCGGAGCAGACAGGTTGAACAGCTCCGCGTCCAGCGGATCCTCCTCAACGATCTCCACCTGCTCCCGATAGGACCGGGTCGAGATATAGTCCTTCAGGATATAGCCCCGCTGTCCGTTAAACTCAATCCGGTACCACCCGTTTTCCTCGCCCAGAACGCAGCAGGTCTGCCCCGGGTTCATCTGGGTAAGTACGTCGTATCCGGTGCCCGGCCCCTTGCGGACATTGGTCTCCTTCTGCGCGTTCAGCGTGCCCTCAATGCGCTCGACCCACTCGTATCCGGGCCGGAGCGTCTCCTGAGCACTTGCGGTCGGCGCGCCGGTCGCTTCAGGCTTTTTGCTGGTGATGGGAACTTCAACCAGCTGCGTGCTGATGGTGATATACTCCTTCGCTGCATAGCCGATTCTTCCGTTCAGGTCCAGACGGTACCAGTCGCCTTCCTCGCCCAGCACAACCCTGCTCTCGCCGGGGGCCAGCTGCATCAGCGTATCATATCTGGTGCCCGCGCCTTCGCGGACGTTGATGTTGATCTGCGAATTGACCGTGCCGATCTTCTGCTCGACAAACTCATATCCGGGAGCCGCGGTGCGGCTGACGTCCGGTATTTCGGTCGGAACAGGCGTGGGCGTCGCAATCGGCACCTGAGTCGTCATCTCGGCGACGGAAAGGTATTCGTTCGCGATGTAGCCGATGACGTCCTCATACTGGATCTTGTACCATTCCATGTGCTCATCCAGCACGATGCAGGTCTTGCCAGGAGCCAGATAGGTCACAGCACCGTACTCGGTGCCCGGGCCCTGACGCACGCTGGTATTCGCCTCGGAAATCACGGTGCCAACCAAGACTTCCTTCATCTCGTATCCGGGCCGAACCGTTTCAGCCGGAACAGGCGTCTCGGTCGGCACGGGCGTGGGCGTCGCAATCGGCATCTGGGTCGCCTGTAC
>JAFQQU010000183.1 GCA_017410445.1 Clostridia bacterium
CGGTTCGTACATGCCGGCCATGAGGGTTTGTTATGTTGTACTCTTTTTCACTCGTTAACTTCATTTCCCCCGTTTTTCGATATATAGTGAAGGCGCTGTCGCAGATTTCCTCTTCTGCAACAGCGCCCTTCTATATCTCAATGAAAAGGAGCAGCCTATGAAGATCAGCAAGATTATCGCAGCCCGCGGATCCATTATTCTCCTCATCGACGAACCGGACGGCGCTTCTGTCCGGATCATCGAATCCGCCCCGCTGGCCGGAGCCGAAGCTCCCGTGCTTTCGGACAATACCGTTTCCGTCTCCGGCGGACAGATCGTTCTTCCCCGCTTTGCCGGCAGGCACGACCGCCTGTACAGCCGCTTTGCCGTCCTGAACGGCGGAGAATCCGTTCCCGGCCCGCAGTTCGTCACCGATTTTTCCGAGGACGTCCCCTCCAACCGCGGCGAGTATCCGCAGCCGCCCACCATCAAGACGCTCTACGGCACCGAAGAAGACATCCGCGCACTGGGCCTCCGCCAGACCATGTGCAACATCAATCTGCCCGCGCTGATGACACTCTCGCCCGCCGAAGACGACATCGCCTACGAACACGACGGAAAGACCTACTACTTCCTGCGCGAACGGATCGAGAAGCTGGACGAAACCATGATCACCGCCTGCCGGAGCGGCCTTCTGGTCACGATGATTCTGCTCAACTCCCCGCGCCTGTTCGAATCGACCGGCGAAAAGGCGCTGCTTGACAAGTGTCTCCATCCCGGATACGACTGGAACAGCCCGGACGCATACATCAGCGCCTTCAACATGCGCACAGAAGAAGGACAGGGCCTCTTCCGCGCCTTCGTCGAATTCCTGGCCGAGCGCTATACACGCTCGGACGAAAAATACGGCCGGGTCGCCGGCGCAGTCATCAGCAACGAGGTGAACAGCCAGTATGTCTGGGGCAATGCGGGCGAAATGACCGTCGAGGATTACGCCGCCGAATACCTCATGGCCATGCGTCAGGCGTGGCTGTGCGGCCGGAAGCACTGCGCTTACTTCCGCGTGTATCTGTCGATGGACCAGCACTGGTGCGGCAGCGTTCACAACCCGCGCTTCCCGCTGCGCTACTACGAGGGCCGCAAGGTGGTTGAGGCCCTGGCCGCGCACGAAAAGGCAAGCGGCGAATTCCCGTGGAACATGGCCTATCACCCCTATCCCGAGGACCTGCGCTGGCCGGACTTCTGGCATGACCGTTCGCCCGATTTCACCTTCTCCACCCCGAAAATCACCTTCAAAAATATGGAAGTTCTGGAGGCCTACCTCGCTCAGCCCCATCTGCTCTACCGCGGACAGCCGCGCCGCATCATCTTTTCCGAACAGGGCTTCAACTCGCAGTCCGGCGCGCTTCAGTCGCTGACCGAGAGGATGGCGGAAGCCGGATACGTGCTGGCCTACCTGAAGGCGCGGCAGATGAAGACGGTCGACATGATGATGCACCATGCCTACGTGGACAATCCGCATGAATTCGGCCTGAATCTGGGCATCCGTCGCTGGGATGAAAACGCGCCGCGCCATGCGGGAGAAAAAAAGCCGATCTACTATGCCGTTCAGGACATGGATACGCCCGCCGAACCCGCACGCATCGAAAAGGCGCGCGCATTTATCGGAGACGAACTGTTTGATTATCTTCTGAATCCGCCCGTTCTCCACAGCGACCGCGACCGGACGAAGGATTCCGAATTCGGCGCATGATATTCTTCTTCCCAAGGACCGCTTGACTGTTCCGGAGAATTCGGTATAATGGAAAGCGGGTTGAAAAACAAAAAAGCATCCAATCGACCAATTGATATTCGGGAGGGAACGCTTACATGAAACTTGCAACCACTACCGGTGACTTCACTTCCTACGGCGCGACTCAGCAGGAAAGCCTTAAGTATATCCGTCAGGCCGGCTTCAAATATGCAGACTACAATTTCGGCTCCGACTACAGCAGCCGCAGCGGCGCATATGCCGAAAACTGGAAGGAGCATGTTGCGGACGTCAAGCGCACGGCGGACGAGCTGGGCATCAAGTTCGTTCAGGCGCACTCCCCGATGGGCAAGCCCATTGTCCGCGGCGAAAACTACATCCCCTTCATCAGGGATACCCAGCGCTGCATCGAGGTCTGCGCCATGCTCGGTATCGACCGCCTCGTCGTCCATTCGGGCTATGAGATGGGCATCTCCAAGGAAGAGTGCTTCGCGCGCAACAAGGAATTCTTCATGGAGCTTCTGACCTTCGCCGAGCCCTACGGCGTGAATATTCTGGTCGAGAACTTCAACAAGATGTGCGTGCCCGGTATGTACTGGGTAGACAACGCGCCCGACCTGCGCGCCATGATCGATTATGTGGATCATCCGCTGTTCCATGCCGTATGGGACGCGGGCCACGCCAACATGCAGGAAATGCCGCAGGACGAAGCGCTGCGCATCATCGGTCATCACCTCTATGCGCTGCACATTCAGGACAATATGGGCGATACCGACTCCCATATGCTCCCGATGACCGGCACGATGAGCCTGGACGCCGTCATGAACGGCCTCAAAGACGTCGGCTACAACGGATATTTCACCTTCGAGGCCGGCCGCATCTTCCTGCCGGGCGAAAAGCGCAGGCCGTTCGACAAGGATCAGCGCCTGCTGAACCCGCCCATCCGCCTGAAGGCCAAGGCCGAAGAGCTGCTGTATGAAATCGGCAAATGCACGCTGGAAGCGTACGGCTGCTTCGAGGAATAAACCGCAGCATGAATACACAGCCCCCTCTGCGTTCCATGCAGAGGGGGCTGCCTGTTTTTGGAATCATCCGCCGTTACCCGCTTATTCACACAGCTCCAGCTGACAGTTGTGTCCGGTTCCGTCGCTGTCCAGAATGATCTCCTTGAGAATTCCGATCATTTCCTCGCCCAGATCACGCCGGCTCTTTCCGTGGTGAATCCACTTGATCCGGATCGGCTCACCGTATTCGTGAACGCCGAATCCGCCTCGCAGAAGATCGTTGAACGCATCCAGATTATGTCCCGTTTCCCACGGCAGGTCCTTTGTAAGCAGGCGGTCGATCTCCTGATAGAATCCTTCCATGTCGTCAAACCGCTCGCCGTCCAGAATAAACTCCCTGATTTCATTCTCCTGCGCCTTCAGAAGCTCGTATGTTCCCCGGCGCATAAGGTCCTCCCAACGGTAGACGTCGGTATCGTGTCCCACGAAGCAGACGACGAACGGCTCCTCTGCCAGAACCACGCCCACGTCGTTGCTCAGCTCGTCGTCCTCGCCGGTCTTATGCGCGATGGCGACCTCGCCGCAGATTTTGCCGTTCAATTTGTGATCGACCTGCTGAAGCAGCAGAACATCCATCGCTTCCTTCGAAACCTCGGGGCTGACGAATTCGCCGCGATACAGCTTTTCCAGCAGCATGCCCATCTCCTTCGGGCAGATGACGTTTCTGAGGCCCGCTTTCGACGCCGTACTGTCAAACAGACAGCGCTGCAGTTCGGTGCGTTCGAGGCCCATCTCCCGGAATCCCTGCATTGCGCCGGGTATGGTCGAATGCCTAATGAGCTTGTTGGTGGCGGTGTTGTCGCTGATGGAGATCATCAGGCGGCACAGCGTGCGTACGTCCGCCTCGACCGGCCCGGTGAACAGCGTCAGCGCGCCGCAGATCGGCACCTTGTCCTCCTCAGTCACGACGAGCTTTTCATCCATGCTCATCCGGCCCGCGGCAGATTCTCTCAGCACATGCATAAACAGCGGCAGCTTGATGACGCTGGCCGCGGAGAACGCCTCGTCCTCACGGACGCCGAATTCATATCCCGTCGCCAGATTCTTATAATAAAAGCCCAGATGCCCGGGAATGGAGCTCATTTCCTCCCGGATGCTCTCCAGAACACGCATTTCTTTCATATGATCCATCTTTCCGGTTCCTCCCGAATCCTTTTTCTTCATTATAGCAAATGATCCGCTCCGGTTCAATACCGCCGTTCCGGGCAAAACAAAAAGGGGATGCGCATATGCGTCCCCCTTGTCTGTTTATCGGTTTATGCCCTGCACACCAGCTTCAGCATATCCTCCTCGGGCATGGGCCGGGCGTACACATAGCCCTGAATCCGGTCCACGCCGAACTGGCTGAGCCGGACTGCTTCCTCTTCGGTCTCGACGCCCTCTGCGATGATCTGAAGATTCCTTCCGTGCAGGAAGTCGGCCAGCCGGCAGATCAGACCTTCTTCCCCCTCTCCGGTCTCTGAGAGGTCCATCTTGACGAGGCCCGCATCCAGCTTGATGTTCTGGAAGGGCAGCTGCAGGAGGCAGTTGAAGTTTGAGTAACCGGAGCCGAAGTCGTCCAGATAGAAGCAGTATCCCTGATCGGTCAGCGCGGCCATGACATGACGGATCTGCTCGAAGTTTTCCAGAATGGCGCGCTCGGTGAATTCCAGCCCGATCTTGCTCCGGTCAATGTCATACTGCCGGACCATGCCGTCCAGCCGCACGCTGAACGCCCGGTCCAGCAGCTGCGCCATCGGCAGGTTGACGCCGATGCTGACCTTGAGCTCCGGATGCTCCTTGAGAAGCCTGCACACCTCTTCCAGAACGAACCAGGTAACCGAGGAGATCATGCCGGTCTGCTCGGCGACGGGAATGAATTCGGCCGGGCTTATGATGCTGCCGTCCGGCTCGACGAGACGGATCAGCGCTTCCATAGAACCGAAGCCGCCCTCACGGAGATCGAAAATCGGCTGATACCAGACGCGGAAGCCGTGCTCTCTGTCAACCGTCTGAAGCCGCTCGATGAGATAGCGGCGGCGCTGCATCTCATCGCCCATCTCGGGCTCATAATGCACATACCGGCTCTTCTGCTTGTAGGCCTGCATGGCGGCATATTCCAGCTTTTCGTAGAATTCCTCGGCGCTGCGCTCTCCCTCGTTCACAACGTAATCCACCATGACATAATCGAGCCGGACATGCTCGTTTGCGCATTCCACGCCCGCCTCAAGGAATTCCAGCAGTTCATCGGCGTTTCTTTCCGCCGTATGCTGGCGCTGATACGGCACCAGCAGCGCGAAAACCGTTCCGTTCATGTGGAACGCCTCGCTGTATTTGATCAGCTTTTCCAGCGAGAAAGCAAACTGATACAGCACTTCGTCGCCGTAAACATGGCCGTATTTCTGATTGATGACGCTGTAGTTTTTGATATTGATCAGGAATACCTGAAAAACGTCCTTCACCGAGATCCGGTATTCCACGCTCTCAAAGAAGCGGTGCCGGTCGTTCAGCTTGGTCAGGGAATGAACGCCCTGCCTCTGCCCCTGGAAATTCAGAAACAGCACCGTCTCCACCATCGACATGATGAAGCTGTTGAGCATGATTTCCGGATACATGCGCTGAATCACAATGCACAGAACAACGACCGGGAAGGTCTGAACGAGCGCGCGCAGCATAATGCGGCTGGCATTTTTCCGGTTCCGGAAATAGCAGACGACAACCAGCCCCATCTGGCAGATGGTGATCATATAGCCGAATACATTCAGCGGACCGCGGCAGTATTCCATCTGTTCGTTGAAATAGAACAGCCATCCGGTCCAGATATTGAGAATAATACAGGCCGTATAGATGCTCAGAAGCACCGCAAGACCGATTTTCGCATTCTTCATGCAGTGCTTGTCATGCGAATGCTCCAGAATTTTGGTAAACAGATACAGCCCGATACATGAGGTCGTCAGTATGTTCGTCAGGTAATACAGGCTGTTGACCGCCATGTGAAGCCACAGCGGCGCAGACGGAACGCCCAGCAATTCAACCGTTGCGACGTCCAGACCGGCGTTGACCGCCGTCATGACGAGCGCCCACGTGAAATACTTACCCGCTTTGTTCTTCCGATGCTTTCCCTCGAAGAAAAACATGAACAATACTATGACCAGACCGAAGGCGAAGTAATCTCCGACAAAAATCATCCGGTGTCACTTTCTTTCCAACTCTATCTTCAGACCGCCAGACACGGCGGATATTCGCATCATTCATTATACTCTCACGGATTCCCCGAATCAATAGTTACTCCGTAAATCAGAAAGTTATTTTCTCATGTAACCCATTCATATTTCCATCCGCACAGAAATGCAGCGGCAGGATGTTCTCCCGCCGCCGCGTCTGCATATATCTATTCAGCTGATGAGCCGTCCGATAATCTCGTCCTGCGTATCGGCGGGCAGCTCGGAGAAAAGCGCGCTGTATCCGCACACGCGGACGACCAGATCCGGATGCGTGCCCTTCTTCTGCCGCTCCTCCATCATGGTTTTGACGTCCGCCACATTGGGCTGAAGCACGGGCAGCTTCAGCTGAAGGCAGGTCAGGAAATAATCGGCCAGCGCCTTCTTCGCCGCCTCGCCCGCCGAAACTGTCAGCGGCAGCGAGAAGTCGAACATGCCGACGTCGTTGAAATCGGCCCCGGTCAGTACGGACATGGAGAGCGCCGCGGAAGTGAGTGCAGGCATCTTCGCCATATTCATCTGGCGGGAGAAGGCTTCTCCGGCCTTTCGTCCGTCCGGCGTCGCGCCGGTGCGCTGTCCGAACCACTTGAACTGATAATAGGTGAACAGCGAGGTGCGCCACTCGATGCCCCGGCCGTTGTAAATGCCTCTGGATACCTCCGCGAGATCATGTGCGAGGCCGGCCGCATATGCATCCGCTTCCTCCGAATGGCCGAAGCGGTCGGTTTCCGCGTTCAGGCTGCGGCGCAGCGCGTCGTATCCCTCAAAATCCGCTTCTATCGCCCGGAACAGCTCCTTCTCATTCCCCTTCGCATACGCGCGGCGCAGGCTCAGGAAGCTGTCGCACAGGGTGCCGAAGCCGACCATCGAGACCGTCTTGTGGTTATACCGCGCGCCGCCGTCGGCCATGTCCCGTCCGGCTGCGATGCAGTCGTCGGTGAACGAAGACAGCATGGGCTCCGGGTTGATCGTATGGTGAATCTTTTCATAGGGGGCAAACGTCTCCGCAACCGTCCGGATAAGCGAGCGGAGGTTCGCCATGAAGGACGCATACAGCGCTTCATAGCTGTCCTTCCGGAAGCTTCCGTACCGGTAGAAGGCGGCAAGCCCTTCCGGCAGCGACGCTTCGTCATACTTTATGGTGTCCAGCAGCACCTTGACCATGTTCAGATACACAAACGCGCGGCTGTGAATCTGATTCCGGCAGATGACCTCCTGACAGCCGTTTCCGACATAGGTACGTGCATCCTCCGTCGAGAGGCCCATCCGTTCAAACATGGGAATGATATAATCGTCGTTCTGAAGGATCAGGTTATTGTTTCCGGTCTGCGCCAGCGCGGCCAGCCGCTCGATATATTCTCTCGGGCTGGAGGCGGAGGCGCGGGCGTTGAGCTTGGGGTTGATGAGCTTGTTGTCGGTATAGGCGCGCAGCAGAAGATCGGTCACGGCGTTGAACACCGGCTTTCCTTCCAGATCGCAGCCGCCGATCATGACGGACACGCCGTTGTCGTAGGTCTTGCGGACCTCGTTGAAATGGCAGTGCAGGTCGGTTTTATGAAGGAAGCACTGAATGAGGAAATACGCTTCCTCCTCCGTAATGCGCCCCTCGGCCAGATCGCGCCGGTAGAAGGGATCGATCAGCCGGTCGAGCGCGCCGTATGCATTCATCTCCACGCCGTCAAGGCCCGAGATGAACAGCGTCGTGCAGAGAATGGTATTGAGCGCGTCGAACATGGTGACGGGCGGCTCCCACGGCGTATTGACAGACGCAATGATGCGCTCAAGATTATACCTGACGTCCTCGTCAGCAGCGCCGGGAAGCATCTCCCTGGCCTTTTCCCTCAGCCTCAGGCCGATCTTTTCAACCGCCTTGCAGCAGGTCATCACCAGCTCCCGGTAGCGCCGCTTCGATTCGTCCGGTTCGTATTCGTTCAGGCGCGCGCAGGTCTCGTACACGCCCTTAAAGCCCTCTCTGAGCAGCTTGTCATGATCGAGCGTGCGGTGAATAAAGTCGGTAAAGTTATGGGCGGAGCCCATGTTCTGCTCGTTCACCGCTTTGGTCAGCGCAGACAGCGCCGAAAAATCAACGCCGCTCCTGCGGTAGCATTCGTTGCCGATGCCGTAATAGCACACCTCGCGGACCTCGCCCACGTCGATTTCAAACGCAAACGGATAATGCCCGAACAGATGCACCGGGCAGAGCTCCGCCGCATTCTCGACAATGATGCGCTTTCTCTCGTACGGATCGCCGCCGACCGGAATCAGATCGGTAATCCGGCTCAGGTCGGTCGGATAATTATCGAGGATATCGTCAAAATCCTTCTGAATCACCGGTTTCATCTGCTGAAAATTGAAATTCACGGTCATCCTCCTCCCGGCGTCTGAAATGCTTCATCCAAACAGCGTCTGTCTCACGCTTCCTGCTCCGCAGCATCCGCATTCTGCTCCTGCGGCACGCGGATCTGATCGAGCAGCTGCCTGATCTCTTCACGGGCCGGGTTCAGCTCAAGCAAGCGCACAAGAGCCGCCTCCGCTTCCCCGATCCGGTCCAAACGAAAAAGAATATGCGCCTGATTCTGTACGGCCATTTCGCGATAGCTGTACTCGCTGCTCATGAACATGGTTATGCTTCGGAATCGGTCAACCTTCGGATGCGCAGCAAAAAATGCTTCGCTCTTGCGAAAACACTCGAGAGCCTCTTCATACTGCTCCTTTTTTAGCAGCCGCATTCCCTTTCTGTGATGCCGCTGAAGGGTCAGCCGGAGCGTCCACGCAAGAGGGAAATAGGTCAGCATGCACGCGTAAAGCGCAATCCTGTCATCCCGGAGCGCCAGATACCAGGCCAGATAAATGAGCAGTATCACAGCGCTGACCGTCAGTTCTGCTCCGAGATTCCGCTTCCTTATGATTTTCTCTTTCATATTCCGCGCCCGTCAGATTCCCTGAATCTCGCGCCTGAGCTTCATGGCAAGGCCCGGGGTCCGCGTGGTGATGTTGCTGATGCCCATCTCCAGGAAGCGGCGGATGTTCTCCTCGTCGCTGACTGTCCACGCCGAGAAGCCGCGGCCGGCTTCGCGCAGCGCGCGGTCGTCTTTATCGGTGATCATGCCAAAATATACGTTCAGGAACGGGCTTCCGTCCTTCTTAATGGCCTCGATGCCCTCGGGAATGCTGTCGCCCGGCCATGCGCTGCGCCACATCTCCGCGCCCAGCGAATTGGCCAGCGCGCGGTCGCTGTTGCACGCGCCGGTGAACACAATGCGGCCGGCAAGGCCGTATTCCTCCGCCAGCTTCATCACCGGAACGATCAGGCCTTCGGTCTTGACGTCCAGATTCATCTCCATGTTCTCCTCGGGCGCAATCCGCTCGAACAGGTCCTTGAGAAGCGGCCTGACCGAGATATCCTCCGGCACATCGTGGCTCAGATACAGCGTTCCGTCCGCCGCCTGACGCACGTCCACCTCGATCATCTCCGCGCCCGAAGCAATGGCCGCAAGAATGTGTTCAATGCTGTTGTCCGGCGTTTTTTCGCAGCCGGAATGCGCCGTGATGACGGTTTTTCCCTGTGCAAGAACCTCTTTGGGGGTATATCTTTTCATACTGTTCTCTCCTGTTTATCAGACGCCCGCACCGTTTCGCAGGCTGTCCGTCTTTCCCGATATGAAAGCTCTCATACGGCCAGTGGAATCAGCATATGCAGGCCGCCCGGAACAAGCCGTATGTTCATCCGCCTTATGGTGTTCTTTCAATATCGCGGTAAGTTCATTATATCACGCCGCATATGTTTGTCAAGAAAAGACCGGCCCCCGCGCGGAGACCGGCCTGTTCTGATATTTCCTTGCCGTCCGATTCGGCCCACTGATAAAATCCCAATACAAACCTTATCTGCGCTCGCCGCCGACAACCGATCTGTACTTCTCCTCAAACGCCTCCCGGTCGGCGAGCAGGCTGCGGATGGTATCGAGAAACAGGGCGTATTCCCTGTCGTCCACATAGCTTTTGGCATATCCTCCCGCGCCGTATTTGTCCTGCATGTGCCGGCAGCACCTGTCCAGCGTCTGCTCCCATGTGCAGCCCGGGAAATGCTTTAAGGTGTAGGCATGCGTACGCCGGAAGAACTCGTCGATATCGGTCGACCGGTCGGCCGAGGATATGACCTTTCCATAATCGCTGCGGGGCACGCTGTCCGAAGACGCGCGGTGATCCTCGATGGCCTCGCGGATAACCTGCCGCTGTTCGTCAGTAAAGAAGCGCTTCGCACCTTCATCGGCATAGAACATCTCCGCAGACAGCAGCTCATGCCGGTTCTTGTCGATGTGATGGGCGAGGTCATGATAGGCCGCGGCGGCATACACCATATCCGCGTTCATGCCCTCAAACTGATCCATGAAAAGAAGACTCCGGCGGATGACATATCCGATGTGATCCAGCCGGTGACCCTCGTCGTTTTTCGAATAGAGAGGGAATACGTTCGTTTCAACATGCCGGATCAGCTCCGGATTGATCTGCGCCATATGCTACTCCTCCTCCGCCGCGATTCTGTCCGCGTTATTTTATGGATTCATTCTATCATGCCGGGCGGAAGATTTCAAGCCCGGGCGGCAGGCGGCGTCTGTCAGTCCATCTGAAGAAACTTCATCGTGCGCGGATTAGATGAGGAAAACACCTGCTCCGGCGTTCCCTGTTCTACGATGACGCCGTCGCTCATGAACACCACGCGGTCGGCAACATCCCGGGCAAATCCCATCTCATGCGTAACAACCACCATTGTCATGTTCTTTTCGGCCAGATCGCGCATAACGGCCAGAACCTCATGCGTCAGCTCGGGGTCAAGAGCAGAGGTCGGCTCGTCAAAGCACATGATCTCCGGCTGCATACACAGCGCCCGCGCAATCGCAACTCGCTGCGCCTGTCCGCCCGAAAGCTGATAGGGGTATTGTCCGCCGCGGTCCGCAAGCCCGACGCTCGCCAGCATTTCCTTCGCCCGCTCCATTGCCGCAGCGCGGGACTCGCGCTTGACGCGCATCGGAGCCTCAATCAGGTTCTGCATGACCGTCATATGAGGAAACAGGTTGAAATTCTGAAACACCATGCCCATGCGCATATTGATCCTGCGCAGCTCGGCCTCGGAAGAATAGCGCACTCTGCCGTCTGTCATACGGCACATGCAGTCCTTTTCCAGCCAGATTTCTCCCGAATCTACGGTTTCCAGATGATTCATGCAGCGCAGAAAGGTGGATTTTCCCGAACCCGACGGCCCGATCAGCGCAACCACCTCGCCGCGGGAAATCTCAAGAGAAATGCCGTCCAGCACTTTCAAATCGCCAAAATTCTTTTTGATATCCGCCGCACGCAGCATACCGCGCTCCCCTCCTCACTGATAATAGTTCATTTTCCGTTCCACCCATTTGCAGACCTGCTCGACAATGCCGTTGAGAATCAGATAAAAGATGATTGCCACCAGATACGGCTCTACCGAGGAAGAGCTGGTCACCTGCTTTTTCGCCATGGTCATCAGGTCGACCACCGCCACGGTGCTGGCCAGCGCAGTATCCTTGACCAGCGTAATGACCTCGTTGGTACAGGGCAGCAGGGAACGCTTTGCCGCCTGCGGCATGATGATGCGCCAGAAGGTCTGCAGGCGGCTCATGCCCAGAACGTGCGCCGCCTCGCGCTGTCCGGACGGGATGGATTCAATGCCGCCGCGGAAAATCTCCGCAAAATACGCGGCGTAGTTGATGACATATGAGAAAATGACCGCCACAAACCGGTCCATCTTAAACGGCACAACCATCGGCAGCAGGAAATAGATAAACAGCAGCTGAAGCATCAGCGGCGTGCTGCGCATGATATAAATATAAAAGGAAATCGGCTTATTCACATACCACCGCCTGGACATTCTGCCCAGCGCCACCGCCAGTCCCAGCGGGACGGAGAAAATGAGCGTCAGGAAAAAGATTTTGCTCGTCACTCCCACGCCCTGCATCAGGAGCCGAATCAGATTTTCCATCTTCTCGGGATTGTTGAAGAACTTGATGACCACGCTTTCTGCCCTCCTGTCCTTTCTGAAGCCTTTCCGCCTTTGCTTGAATTCCCCGGACATAACAGCAGCGGCGCAATACCGACAAGCATTGCACCGCCACAGAATTCATTCGGGGTTATTTTCCGTTACGAATGCATCGGAAATCACTTGCCAATCAGAGCAACATCCGATCCAAACCACTTGGTAGAGATTTCAGCCAGCGTGCCGTCCTGCGCCATGTCCAGCAGAGCTTCCTCTACCGCGCCGCAGAGCATATAGTCGCCCTTGCGGAAACCGATGCCGTACAGGTCCTCGGACAGCGCCTCGATGGTGGTGTAGCCCTCCAGACCCATCACCTGAATCTGATAATTGGCGACGACCTCATCGATGATGACGGCGTCCAGATTCTCGTTCTTCAGATCCATGATGGCGGCCACGTAGTCTTCAAACGCCAGCACTTCAACGGCAGACGCGAATTCAGCATATTCTCCGGCCATCAGTTCTTCGGCAAAAGAGCCGGACTGAACGCCCACGGTCTTGCCCTTCAGGTCGTCCAGAGAGGCGGCGGAACCTTCCTTCAGAAGAACTACGATGTTGTTGGTCAGATATGCGTCGGAAATGGTCATGATCTCCTGACGGGCGGGCGTGATGGACATGCCGTTCCACACGCAGTCAATGGTATACGCCGCCAGCTCCATCTCCTTGGTTTCCCATACGACGGGAACAAACTCAACAGCGACGCCCAGCCTCTCAGCGACAGCGGCCGCCAGATCGATGTCATAGCCGATGATGTTGTCGGTGCCTTCCTCATAGAAGCCCATGGGCGCAAAACCAACGTCCAGACCCACCTTGAATACGCCTTCGTCCAAAACCTTCTGGAGCGAATTCTCCTTTACGGTCGAACCCGCAGTTTCAGCCAGAGCAGCGGACGCCGCAGTCAGCATCATAACAGCAACCAGAACCAGAGCAAACAGCTTCTTCATGATTCTTCTCCTCCAAACGCTTTAGTGTGCTAACGCGTTAGAATAGTAACACACTTTAACCGAGTTGTCAATACCTTTCCTGTGAAAACATGGATTTCCAATAAATCTTTTGAGAAAACAGAAATGGAGAATATCCGCAGGACAATATTCATCCTCTTAGTTCATGAAATAGTGGTTTGGGCGCGACATAGGAATGACATAAAGGAGGGGCGAAATTAGGCCCAAACCAGCAGTGAAATAGCAGAGATGTAGAAAAAGGGAACCACCCTTTTCAGAGTGATTCCCTTGAAAACCCTTGATTTTACTGGATTTCTTACTTGCCGAAGCAGCGCTTCAGCAGGCCTTCGCCATGTTTATTCAGCCTGAACCCAACGAATATGCTTGCTGTAAGATGAAGCAGCAGACATACATTCTTCTACACTATCCCAGGCTGAATCACCTTCCACCTCATAGTTGCTATTGCATTGAAACAAATAGTGGGTACCACTGCTTTCATATTTGCAGATAGCGAGATAGTAAACATGGGCTGCAATTTCACCTGTCGTATAAAGGATATCTCCAAAGTGTTCTTTCGGGGTGTAATATAGAACCTGTGCACCATCTAATACTTTGGGAAACATGATTTCTCCTTTGCCGATATGCCGGTTGATGGCTCAGGGGGGCAAACAAATCAGGCAGGAGTTACTCCTGCCTGATCAGGTGTTTGATTACTTGCCGAAGTAGCGCTTCAGCAGGCCTTCGAAAGCCTTGCCGTGGCGGGCTTCGTCCCTCGCCATTTCATGCACGGTGTCGTGGATGGCGTCGAGGTTCAGTTCCTTGGCCAGCTTCGCCAGCTCGAACTTACCGGCGGTCGCGCCGTTCTCGGCGTCAACGCGCATCTCGAGGTTCTTCTTGGTGGAGTCGGTGACGACCTCGCCCAGGAGCTCGGCGAACTTCGCCGCATGCTCGGCCTCTTCGTAGGCGGCCTTCTCCCAGTACAGGCCGATTTCCGGATAGCCTTCACGATGGGCTACGCGGGCCATCGCCAGATACATGCCGACCTCGCTGCACTCGCCGTTGAAG
>JAFQQU010000184.1 GCA_017410445.1 Clostridia bacterium
GGCAAGAACGGGATCCTTGGCGTCCTTGGTGACGAAGCCGTTGTGGGTTACAGTGTAGGTCTGATAGGGAGCCCACTGGGTGCCGTCGGGACCCTTGAAGGGGGAGGTGCCGACGTAGTCCAGCATCTTCTCGTTAACGGTGAACAGGTGAGAGCCATTCATCGCGCCGGCGACGCCAACGATGTTGTCGCCTTCCTTCTGCATGACGGCCTTCAGCTGGTTCAGATCCTGGGTGAACATCAGGGGATCGATCAGGCCTTCTTCATACAGGCCGTTCAGGTACTTCAGGCCTTCCTTCCAGCCTTCGGTGGTGTAGCACAGGTTCAGAACGCCGTCGTTAACCTGGAACCAGTCGCGGGTGTTAACGAAGGTGAAGGAGCCCATGATGAAGTAGAAGGGGTTGTAGGAGCCGGTGCCCTGACCGGTGATGACGATTTCGTCAGCCTGGCCGTTGCCGTTGGGATCCTTGTCACGGAAAGCGCGCAGCATTTCGGTGAACTCGTCCAGGGTCTCGGGGGACTTGATGCCCAGGTTGTCCATCCATACCTTGTTCAGGAAGAGCTTGTAGGAGAAGTCGGTATGGGTCTGCTGCTGCAGGCGGCCGGCAGAGTACATCTTGCCGTCGGCGAAGGTCAGCAGCTTCTGATACTCGGGATTGGCCTCAAAGGCTTCCTTCATGTAGACGCTGTGCTCGTTGTACAGGGGAGTCAGGTCCTGGAAGGTGCCGTTGGCGCCGTACTTGGAAACGATCAGCTCGTTGGTGGTGCCGAACAGAACGTCGCTCAGCTCCTCGTTCGCGGTGACCATGATTTCCAGCTTGGTGGTCCACTCGGAAGAGGGCAGGAAGTTGAATACGAACTCAGCGCCCATGCGCTCCTCGAGGTAGGTGGTGGCGTAGCAGGTGTCGACATTCTCCAGCGTGGTCGGCTCGGCGCACATGATGGTGATCACCTTGTCGGCCTCGGCGGTGGCGGTGGTGCTCAGGCCTGCGAAAGCAGTAAGAGCCAGAACCAGAGCCAGGAACAGAGACAGTTTACGGGTCATAGGTCTTACCTCCTTAAAGATTGATGATGACGGCGCCACACACTCGGCGCCTGTCGTCTGATGTTAATAATACCACATGATTAACGGTTTCGCAACGGCAAATTGACGCTGCCTTTGCGTTTTTTTGTCCAAATAGCTTGATTCTGACTTTTTTCATGATCCGGATACGATCAAAACGGGCCAAAAAGCCGCAGCATGCGGAACCATTGTCCACATGCTGCGGCTGTGTTTATTCAGCTGTCAGAATTCTCTGCTGCTTATTCGCCCCAGGTGCGGGTGTAAGCGGTCTGAGCAATTTCGAGGTACTCGTTCATGCCCAGAGCTTCCAGCTCTTCGATGTACTCGTCCCAGTCAGCCTCGACGTCCATGTCGCCGATGACGAACAGGGTCATGGCTTCCTTGAAGTAGTTTACGACGTTGGTCTTGATCTCAGCGATCTCGTTGGACTCTTCGGCAGTGTAGGTGATCTTGCCGGCAACTTCCTCGGGAACGTAGTCGATCAGCAGGCCGACGGTTTCGTAAGCCAGGCGGCTGTTGTTCAGCGGATCGCCGTCGTCAGCCCAGCCGTTGCCGATGTCGTAGCCCAGGTTCATGGGAGACCAAACGTTCCACCACTTGTTCTGAACGCCGGACTGTACGCCGGTCAGCAGCTCGAAGGTCGCGGGATAGCCGGCGGCTTCAAACATGCCCTTGGCGTCTTCGCCAACCCATTTCCAGTCAACGCCTTCTTCGCCGTAACGGATAACCATGGAAGCATCCTTCTCCCAGCACAGGTCGAGCAGCTGGAAGGCAAGAACGGGATCCTTGGCGTCCTTGGTGACGAAGCCGTTGTGGGTAACGGTGTAGGTCTGATAGGGAGCCCACTGGGTGCCGTCGGGACCGACGAAGGGAGAGGTGCCGACGTAGTCCAGAACCTTGGGGTTGCGGTTCCACATGGAAGAACCGTTCATGCCGCCGACGACGCCGACGATGTTGTCGCCTTCGCGCTGCAGAACAGCCTTCAGCTGGTTCAGATCCTGGGTGAACATCAGGGGATCGATCAGGCCTTCTTCATACAGGCCGTTCAGGTACTTCAGGCCTTCCTTCCAGCCTTCGGTGGTGAAGCAGAAGTTCAGAACGCCGTCGTTTACCTGGAACCAGTCGCGGGTGTTGACGAAGGTGAAGGAGCTCAGGATAAAGTAGAAAGCGTTCTTGTCGCCGGTGCCCTGACCGGTGATCGGGATTTCGTCAGCCTGGCCGTTGCCGTTGGGGTCCTTGTCACGGAAAGCGCGCAGCATTTCGGTGAACTCGTCCAGGGTCTTGGGGGACTCGATGCCCAGGTTCTTCATCCAGGCATTGTTCAGGTAGAGCTTGTAGGAGAAGTCGGTGTGGGTCTGCTGCTGCAGGCGGCCGGCAGAGTACATCTTGCCGTCGGCGAAGGTCAGCAGCTTCTGATACTCGGGATTGGCCTCGAAGGCTTCCTTGATGTAGATGCTGTGCTCGTTGTACAGGGGAGTCAGGTCCTGGAAGGTGCCGTTGGCGCCGTACTTGGAAACGATCAGCTCGTTGGTGGTGCCGAACAGAACGTCGCTCAGCTCCTCGTTCGCAGTGACCATGATTTCCAGCTTGGTGGTCCACTCGGAAGAGGGCAGGAAGTTGAATACGAACTCAGCGCCCATGCGCTCCTCGAGGTAGGTAGTGGCGTAGCAGGTGTCGACATTCTCCAGCGTGGTCGGCTCGGCGCACATGATGGTGATCACCTTGTCGGCCTCGGCGGCGGCGGTGGTGCTCAGGCCTGCGAAAGCAGTGAGCGCAAGAACCAGAGCCAGGAACAGAGACAGCTTGCGGGTCATAGGTCTTACCTCCTTTAAGATTGATGAGGACGGCGCAACAAACTCGGCGCCTGTCGTCTGATAGGAATAGTATCATACAGTTTACCGTTTGACAATAAAGAAATCTTCCTGATTCCGTTCAGATAGTAAGTTTCTGACTTTTTTCAAGGTCGATCCGCTTTGTTACCATTGCATTTTCTTGTGCATCTGGTATAATTGTAGTGATGACTGTTAGGGAACGGGGGTATCTCTGTTATACCTGTGTTCTCTCTGCAACATATTCAGGAGGAGGAGAAACGCATGAATTCCACACCGGCAAAATCCGCTGCCCGTCCGCTCACTTTGAAACAGCGTCAGCGTATATCCAGACACAAACTGGCCAGACGCTACTGGCGCATGTATGTCCTGCTCGCCCTTCCTATTCTATATCTGCTGATCTTCAAATATTATCCGATGTTCGGCGTGCAGATCGCGTTCCGTAAGTTCGATCCGGTCGGCGGCATCTGGAACAGCGAATGGGTCGGCTGGCATTACTTTGAGAAGTTCTTTACCTCCTCCAAGTTCAAGCGCGTCGTCCCGAATACGATCATCCTTTCCCTGTACTCTCTGGCCGCCGGCTTCCCGGTTCCGATCATGCTGGCGCTGGCGCTGAACACCGTGCGCAACGAGCGGATCAAGAAGCTCATTCAGACCATCACCTACGTTCCGCACTTCATCTCCGTCGTCGTTCTGGTCGGTATTCTCTATCAGGTATTCAACGTCCGCTCCGGTCTGGTCGGCGTAGCGTACAACGCCGTGTTCGGAAAGAACATGCCCGACCTGTTCGGCAAGAATTATTTCCGGCACATATACGTCTGGTCAGGCGTATGGCAGAGCATGGGCTGGTCCTCGATCATTTACATGGCCGCGCTGTCCAGCGTAGACCAGGAGCTGCATGAAGCGGCGCAGATCGACGGCGCGTCCCGCTTCCAGCGCGTGCTTCACATCGACCTGCCGACCATCCTTCCTACGGCCGTTATCCTGCTGATCATGAACAGCGGCAACGTCATGTCGGTCGGCTTCGAAAAGGTCTACCTCATGCAGAACAGCCTGAACAACCGCGTTTCCGAAGTTATCTCTACCTATACGTATAAGATCGGTATGACTGCCGGTACTTCGGACTTCTCCTACAGTACCGCAATCGGCCTGTTCAACTCGGTGATCAACCTGATTATCCTGACGCTGGTCAACACGGTCTCCAAGAAGATCAGCTCCACCAGTCTCTGGTAATCGGACTATATGTAGAAAGAGAGGTAACGCAAGATGGCAACGAAGGTCAAAACCCCTTTGGATGATAAAATATACTATATCGTGACAGGCGTCATCCTGTTCCTGATTACGGTCATCGTTCTGCTCCCGCTGGTCAACGTAGTCGCCAACTCCTTCTCCGAGCCGGCGGCGGTCATCGCGGGCCGCGTTAAGTTCTGGCCGGTCAATTTCTCCCTGCGCGGCTATGAGGCGGTCTTCGAATACAAGAGCGTCATGGTCGGCTACCGCAACTCCTTTGTTTACATGTTTCTGGGCACCTTCATCAACCTGATCATGACCATGCTGGCCGCGTATCCTCTGGCCAAGCCCAACCTGCCCTATAAGAACACCGTCATGATGCTCTTCACCTTCACGATGTTCTTCGGCGGCGGCATGATCCCCAATTACCTGCTGCTGCGCGATCTGAAGATGCTGAACACGGTCTGGTCGATGGTCATTCCCGGCGCGATCAGCACCTACAACATGATCATCATGCGCACCTTCATCCAGAACAGCATCCCCAACGAACTGGCCGAGGCCGCCGAAATCGACGGCTGCAACGAGTTCTTCTATCTGGTACGAATCGTTCTTCCGCTCTCCAAGGCGGTTATCGCGGTTGTCGCGCTGTATTACGCGGTCGGCCACTGGAACACCTACTTCAATGCGTTCCTGTACCTGAACGATCCGGATAAGAAGCCGCTGCAGCTGGTTCTGCGCGAGATCCTGATTCTGAACTCCATCAACGAAGAGCAGCTGCTCATGAGCGATGAAAACGTCGCCCAGCAGGGCATGGCCGATCTGCTCAAGTATTCGATCATCATCGTCGCCTCTCTGCCGGTCATCATCATGTATCCCTTCGTTCAGAGATACTTCGTCAAGGGCGTCATGATCGGTTCGGTCAAGGGTTAATCCTGTTAATCTCATATCGGGAAAGCACGAAAAAGCAGCCGCCAAACGACGGCTGCTTTTTGTATGCGTTTTTTGATGATCCGGAAGGGGAAATCCGGTGCATTTGCTGCGGCGGGCGCTTTTACAGCTTCAGATTCAGAAGAACGATTGATACGACGCCCAGCACATAGCCGACATACTGCAGCCTGGAGAATTTCTCCTTGTAGACCACGTAGGACAGCAGGAATGCGGCGATCATATTGAGCGCCGACATGCTGGGGTAGAGAATGGTGTTGGGGATGTTGCCGATCAGGGTGAGCATCAGGAAGTTGACCGCGCCGTTCGCCATGCCGTTGGTGGTTGCAAAGGGCAGGCAGACCTTGAAATCCGCTCGTATGTTCTTACTGGTCGCGCAGGAGAACACCAACAGCAGAACGAAGGCGACCGAGAGCGCGATGATCATGAACTCATGCGTGAAGGAATCGCCCAGCAGGCGCTTCTGCATGTTCTGCATGATCGAGCAGGCGCCGTTTCCGAGGAAGGAGATCATTGCGAAGACGAACCACTTGACGGAGAACTTGTCATTCGGATCGAGCTTGAGATTGACCAGCACGATGGCTGTGAACAGGAGCACGACGCCCACGATGATCTGCGGCGTGATGGTTTCGCCCATGATGATGCCGTAGGTCGTCGGGAAGATGAGCGAGCAGGAAGTGATCAGCGAGGAGATGGCCATGTTGCCGTAACGCACGGCAAACACCGAGCCGATCCATGCCGCCGAATAGCTGACTGCGAAGCCCAGCGAATAGGGAACCAGCCGCCCGTCAAAGACCAGATCGAAACGGGACGTCAGCAGGAAGAAGAACAGGGCGATCAGCGAAGTGATGGCAGAAAACAGAATGACATTGGGCTCTTTTTCCTTCAGCATGTACTGCTTTTGCGAGATGCTCTGGCAGCAGCCGACCAGCGGCAGGCTTATGAGAAGCAGATAGTAAATCATTGGATTCGTCCTCTCCTTTGCGTCTGTTTTCGGATGACTCCGGCTGCATTATACCACTTTTCGGGTTGGAATCCAATAGACCGAACTGATTTACTGCTGTAAGTTATCTGGCGTTTATTCGGGAAGCTCTGAACTCGCCTGACAGGGTGCAAGCCGGAGCGGGAAGAGGAAAGAAAGGCCGGCCGGAACGATTGCTCCGGTCGGCCCTTTGGATGAGTTTATCTGCCCTTGATGAGCTTTGTGTACATGTCGCGGAAGATGGCGGTTCGGTTGAGTTGGCGAACAACACGGATCGGATGACGGCGTGCGTCGCGGCTCCAGCGGCAGTCGTCCGACAGGAGCGGACTGGGCTCCAGCTCGCTCTGCGTGAATTCGGGATGAATCAGCCAGCTGACCGCGGCAACGTCCCAGATTTCCTTGGCCCAGCCGAAGTGATTGTCCGAATAGGCGGCGAACAGCTCGCACAGGGCGTTGCACAGCTCGTTTTTGCCGCCGATGCAGGCTTCCAGTTCATAGGTGGACGCGGTCAGGTGGGAGGCGACGCCCATGCAGGGAACCAGCACGAACGGCACGCCCGAATCGAGGATGACACGCGCCGCGGGAACGTCCTGCATCAGGTTGAACTCGCGGGTGGTGGGCCAGGTCAGCATATGACCGCCCAGCCAGACCACGACGATTTTTCTGATGATCTCCGGCTCCATCAGGATGGCGGAGGCGACGTTTGTAATACAGCCGATGGCGCAGACGTAGAGCGGGTCGTCGTCCGGCCGGGCCATGGCCTTTTTGACCAGATCGCGCGCGGCGGAAGAATCGACGGGCGTTTCTCCGTCCGGCAGATAGGAGCGGGAGCCTTCGAATACGAATCCGTCCGATTCAACGTTTACCGTCTTCAGCAGGCGGACGATTTCGTCGTAGCTCTTCACCATGCCGTCCTCCGGGCCGGTCGAGCGGTCGTTGTGGAAGGGCGCGGCGTAGACCGCCTGCAGGCGCACCTGCTCAGGAGAAAGCAGGCTGTACATCAGGGCAAACTGGTCGTCGATCTCGTTGTAGGTGTCCGTGTCCAGCACCATGTCGATGGGGGCTTTGGGCGGATCGAGCCGCTTGATGAGCTGATCGATGGGCAGCGGATTGAATGCAGCCATGAGTTATCCCTCCCGGTTGGTCGATGTAGGTCTGGTGTGAATGCAAACTGTGCGCCCGTGCACAGGGGATTACTGCAGCTGATCCATCAGCGTGTTCAGCTCGGCGGGCGTGAGATTGCGCCAATGGCCGGGCTTGAGACGGCCGAGGGTGATGTTCATGATGCGGATGCGGCTGAGCGTCAGAACGCGGTAGCCCAGCGCTTCGCACATGCGGCGGATCTGACGGTTCAGGCCCTGAACGAGGATGATGCGGAAGGTGGTCTTGTCCTCCTGCGTGATCCGGCAAGGCAGAGTCACGGTGTCCAGAATCTCAACGCCTTCGCTCATCTTCTTGAGGAATTCGGGCGTGATGGGCTTGTTGACCGTGACGATATACTCTTTTTCATGCTTTCCGGCGGCGCGGAGAATGCGGTTGACGATCTCGCCGTCGTTGGTCATGAGCAAAAGACCGTTTGAATCCTTGTCCAGACGGCCGATGGGGAAGATGCGCTCGCTGTGGCCGATATAGTCCACGACGTTCATGGGCTCGCGGGGATCCGCCGTGCAGACGACGCCCTCGGGCTTGTTGAGCGCGATGTATACCTTATGGGTCTGCCGTCCGACGGGCTTGCCGTTGACGCATACCTTCATTCCGGGCAGCACCCGGGAACCCAGCGTGCCGGGCTTTCCGTCTACCGTGACCTTTTTATCTTCAATCAGCCGGTCTGCTTCCCGTCGGGAGCAGTAGCCGCTGTCTGCAATCCATTTATTCAGGCGGACGCCTTCCTGTACCTGCGTTTCATTCATTATAATACACCTCCTGAACAGCATATCATATCGGGCGGCGGCATGCAAGCAAATCCCGGAAAATTCCTGCGCCGGAAAAAAAGAGAAATTTTCAGAAATTCCGGCAGGAAAACGTTTGAGCCGCGCAGAATCGGGTTATATATAAATCATCAGAACGGAACAGCATCCGGAACCAACAATAAGGAGGATATAGATAATGAAGAAATATGTTTGCGAAGTTTGCGGTTATGTTTACGACGAGGCCATGGGCGATCAGGACAACGGCATCGAGGCCGGCGTCAAGTGGGAAGACCTGCCCGAAGATTTCGTCTGCCCGCTGTGCGGCGTAGGCAAGGACCAGTTTGCTGAAGAAAACTGAATCAGTGATGGCACAATCGCCCGCTTTCATGATATGATGAAGGCGGGCGGTTTTTTTCTGAACGGCTGTAACGAAATGCGCCAGTCTGCGCACATATAGGGTGAAAGCGGATGAAAGGAGGGGAGCGCGATGCACGATAAGGATATGGCCGCGGTCTACGAGGCCTATGCGCCGACGGTATACCGATATCTTTTCTGTCTCACGAGGGACCGTGCGCTCTCCGAGGAGCTGACGCAGGAAACCTTTTATCAGGCGCTGCGCTCGGTGAAAAACTTCCGGGGAGAGTGCAAGCTGAGCGTATGGCTGTGCCAGATTGCCAAGAGACTGTGGTATAAGGAGCTGAAGCGGAGAAAAAAGGCGGTTATTGTGCCGCTGGACGAGGAGAGGCTGATTTCCCCGCAGGACGTCGAGGGCGATTATCTCCGGAAGGCGGATAAAGCCGAGTTTTACCGGCAGCTGCATCTTTTGGATGAGGACACCCGCGAGGTCATGTATCTCAGGCTGACGGGCGAACTGAGCTTTGAGGAGATCGGAAATATTCTCGGACGCACGGCCAACTGGGCGCGCGTTGCCTTCTACCGGGGCCGGCAGAAAATCGCAAAGGAGTGGAAAAATGATGAATAAAGAGACCATCTGCGCCGTCGTCCGCGACCTGATGCCCTCGTATCTGGATAAAATCACCGAGGGTGCGACCAATGCCTTCATTGAACAGCATCTGACCGAATGCGAGGCCTGCCGGACGGTAAAGCGAAATATGATGAAGATCACCTCGCCCGCAGAGCAGGCGCAGGCCGAATTCCTTGATCGGCTGCGCCGGGCCAGAGTGCGCCGCGCGAGGCGGGGCTGGGCGGCGGCCATCGCCGTATTGGTGGTCCTGGCGCCAACGAAAAAATGGTACTTAGCAATGCTGTTAAAAATGCAAAGCAGACAATTGCACGTGAAACTCGCAGAGCGAATCAAAAATATGCTCAAAAAGTAATCGCAAAAACTATTAGCAATTTGGATGACATGGTTGCCAGCACGGCATGGGTTGCGAGTTTTAGATTTGCGGTTGGTTCAGGTGTATCTAATGGAGTTGCCGGAAAATATAGTGAGTTGGGGTGGATCCCCAATGCTCCTACTTGGAAACCTTGGTGATATGAGAGGTTAAAAATGGATTTTGGATACATATTCTTTATATTTCTTGGAATATCCTTTCTATCTAGTATGAATTGTAGGAATTCAGCAA
>JAFQQU010000185.1 GCA_017410445.1 Clostridia bacterium
GCGGACGACATCCTCTTCGCAGATGCCGAGATGCTCGCAGCCGGTGATCAGGTTGGTGAACAGCTCGCGAGCGAGGGCGATATCCATGGTAGCGTTGACGGCCATCATACTGCGCTGACTGTCGGTTGGTACGTTTTCGGGCGACATGGAGGGAACAAACAGGGCGGTTTCACCGGAGAAATCCACAAAGTCTTCATAGAAGTCTGCAGCCTCGCGCAGGAAGGGCAGGCAGCGTTTTCTGAGGAATTCATCGTCTCCGGTATAGCGCCAGTAATCGAAATAGTGCTGGGCGATCCATGCGGCGCCGCCCGTCCACGTAACCCACAGGCCGCCATGACAGGACGCGAGGCCGTTGAGCGTCTGGGAAACGCCCATGAGGATGCCGCGGCAGCCCATGATGCGCTTGGCATTGATGCGGAAATCAGGCAGAAGCGAATCGTAATAATCGAACATCGCCAGCATCATATCGCTCAGACCGCCCATCGGCGCCTGCCAGTAATTCATCTGGATGTTGACGTCGTTATGGTAGTCGGAGGACCAGATGGGCTTGCGGTCGCCGTTCCAGATGCCCTGAAGATTGGGCGGCATCGCGCCCGGACGGCAGCTGGAAATCAGAAGATAGCGGCCGAAGTTGAACATGCGCAGAAGCAGGGCGTCCAGCATGGCGGGCTCGTCGAGTGATTCGAGGAGATGCTCGTTCGTATCTGTGCGGAAGGGCGCAGAACCGAGGTTGAGCTGAATCTGCTCCATAAGCGGCGTGTGCAGCGCACAATGGCGACTGAGCAGTTCGTCACAGACGCCCTGAATGGTCTGAAGACGGTCTGCAACGGACTGGGCGGCGTCGCTTGCCGGCTCAAATGCGTAGGCGAAAAGGGCGTAGGTTGCGGAGGACAGGCGGCAGGAGTCGCCTTCGAAGGCAGCGCTGCCGTCGGTCGTAATCAGGCGGAAGGCGCCGCTCAGGCCGTAAAGATCGCACTGCATGGAGAAGAGAACGGAGTCATTCTGCGGATTGCAGACGAGTTCGCCGTCGGCAGCGCATCCGGAGAGCACTCTCAGCGTAACGCCGGTCGGCCGCTCCGCCTTGAATTCGATGATCATCGCGTCGTCTGCGCGGGAAGCGAAGATGCGGCGGCAGACAGCCGAGGAACCATCGTTGAAGGAAACGGTATCAACGCCGGTCGCAAAATCGAGGATATGCTGATATTTTGTGCACAGGCCGGTGGTTTCGGTATTCAGCTGCAGCGAAGGGCCGGGCAGGTAGCAGCCAATGCGGGCCGGCTTCGGCAGCTGGCGATTCCATTCATCATTCCAGAGCTTGTCCGCTGCGTCGCGTTCGCCGTTCAGCAGCAGTTTGCGGTATCCAGGAAGAATATGGGTCATTTCGGGGACTTCGATGCGCTCGGGGGCTTCGAAGAGCCGGCCGTGATTGGTGACGATCAGTTCGTTTCTCGGATGGCCGAAAATCAGGCCGCCGATGACGCCGTTGCCGACCGGGGCTGCGTCCTGCCAGCGGAGCGCGGGCTGGCCGATGCGCATGGAGTGAGAAGACATAGTATTCATAGACAAAACTCCCTTTAATCAGGATTTCCGGATACATTATATCACGCGCCCTCTGAAAATAAAAGGCTTGACATGCTGTAAGGATTACGGCAAAATGAAAGGGAACCAATGCGGCTCTGAAAGGATGTGTCAATGCATGAACATCGGCGCGATGACTCCGGCGACGATCTATATTCATCCCGGAAAAGAAGAGTATCTTTCGAAAAACAGGCGGTGGCAGGGAATTCCCGGCATTGAGCGGACGAAGGAGGGGCGCATCTATGCGGCATGGTATTCGGGCGGCGAAACCGAGGAAGCGGGTAATGTTCTGATCATTGAAAAGAGCGACGACGACGGCAAGAGCTGGACGGATGGTTTCATGCTGGTTCAGCATGATGATCCCGAGGTGCGCTGCTACGACGAGACGTTCTGGATTGATCCCCGGGGAAGAATGTGGATATTCTGGGCGCAGAGCCGCGGCAAATACGACGGCCGCGCGGGCGTATGGGGCGCGTATACCGAGGATGCCGATGCAGACGAACCGGTCTTTACCGAGCCTGTGCGCATCGGAAACGGCGTCATGATGAACAAGCCGACAGTGGCAAGGGATGGGACGTGGTATTTTCCGATGAATCTGTGGCCGCGCTATCTGCATGAATACAGTGAGGATCATGCTGATCTGGACGGAGAACGGCTGGCCAATGTATATGTTTCGCTGGACGAAGGAAAGACGTTTGAATACCGCGGCGGCACAGACGGCGCAGACCGCGGCTTTGACGAGCATACGATCATAGAGCTTGAGGACGGCAGGCTATGGATGCTGACGAGAACCAGCTACGGCGTGGGTCAGGCGTTTTCGGAGGATCAGGGCAGAACATGGACGCCGATCATGCCCTCCGGGCATACCGGACCGAATTCAAGAATTCACATCCGCAGGCTGAAATCCGGCAGAATTCTATTGATCAATCATGTCAATCCGACTTATCAGACCAATCCGAAGGGATGGAATACCCGGAACAATCTCATTGCCATGCTTTCAGAGGACGACGGCAAGACCTGGCGTGGCGGCCTGATGCTCGATACCCGCGACCGCGTGTCGTATCCGGACGGAACGGAAGACGACGAAGGGTATATCCGCATCATTTACGACTGGGAGCGCTTTGCGGACCGCGAAATCCTGATGGCGGTGTTCACTGAGGAGGATATCCTTGAGGGACGGCTGGTGAGCGAGAAATCCCGGCTGAAGGTGCTGGTCAGCAAAGCGTCCGGGCCGAAATCGACGAAGAGCTGAGGAAGACTGTGATTTATGATGATGAACAGATAACAGGAGTGATGGATACGTGGTTCTTGCGATTGATATACCTCCATGCAGGGTCTGAGGGGACGAGGATGCATGGAGGATAGGGGATTCGTCCGAAGGATTCTGCATTCAGACGTTTTGATGATGAACGAATGAAGGAGCAGAGTGGATTATGAATATTCTGAAGAAATACTTCCCCGGAGAGTTGAAGACATTTTATATCCTGTGGATTACGCAGGCGCTGTCGGCGCTCGGAAGCGCGATGACCAGCTTTGCATTGGTCATCTGGTTGTATGAGCAGAGCGGACAGGCGCTGATGACGGCGCTTTTGTCGGTATGCTCGTATGCGCCGTATGTGATTATGAGCATCTTTGCGGGCGCGCTGTCCGACCGGTGGGATAAGCGGAAGACAATGATCGCCTGTGATGGATTCGCGGCGCTCTGTACCTGCATGGTGCTAGTTCTTCTGAAAACCGGACGGCTGCTGGTGTGGCATTTGTATGTGCTCAATGCGCTGAACGGGCTGATGAACACCTTTCAGCAGCCTGCGTCCGAGATTGCAACGACGCTGCTCACGGAGCGGAAGCATGATCAGCGCGTGGGTGGGTTGAAGGCGATCTCCAATTCCCTGACGACGCTTCTGACGCCTGTGTTTGCGACGGCGATGTTTTCGTTCGGCGGACTGGACGTCGTGATTGCGTTTGATCTGATCACCTGCGCTGCGGCAATCGGCGCGCTGTGGCTTTTGATCCGTATTCCGAAGGTCGAATCGGGAGATAAGCCTGAACCGGTCTTGAAAGCGGCAAAACAGGGGATAAGATGGCTGAATGAGAACAAGGGCATTCTCAATATGATCCTCTTCCTCGCGGCGATCAATTTGATCGCGTCGATGTATAATGCCGCGCTTCCGGCTATGGTCCTTTCGAGAGAAGGCGGAGGAAGAGCTGCGCTTGGCTGGGTGAATGCCTGCACCGGCGCGGCGACATTGATCGGCAGCCTGATTGTGTCTTCTCTGCCTGCGCCGAAGAAGCGGGCAATGGTGATCTGCAACTGCCTGCTGATATCAATGTCGACCGAGAATCTGATCCTGGCCTTGGGAAGGAACGGATATATATGGTGTTTCGGCGCAGTGCTTGGCTGGCTGGCGATTCCGGTGATGAATGTAAACCTGAACGCGCTCTTCCGCTCGCGGATTCCTGTGGAAATGCAGGGCAGAGTTTACTCGGCACGGAATACGCTGCAGTTTTTCACGATACCGCTTGGATATCTGCTGGGCGGCGCGCTGGTGGACCGGGTATGCGAGCCGCTGATGGCTTCGCTCGAGCAGGAGCATTTTCTAAGCGAACTGCTCGGAACGGGCAAAGGAACCGGCGCGGCGCTGCTGTTTCTGTGTCTCGCGGCCTTGGGTGTCGCGGTATGCCTGTATTTCCGGCGCGACCGGCACATCAGAGCGCTCGATGAATAGAATATGAGAAAACACCCGGCTGTGCAGAGATGAGCTGCATGGCCGGGTGATCTGTGTAAATCAGATCAGATGCTTTTCTTTGAATGCGGCGACAATCAGGCTGTAGGCCGATGTGAGGAATGAATTGTATTCCGATTCGGACATTGCGATGAACTTAGGCGGCTGAGCGGGGGTATGTGGAATGGTTCCCATCACGCCGATTTTCCGGACAATGCATCCGGCAGGGAGGTAATCGATGTAATCCGGGAAGGAGGCAAGCGGCAGAATTTCTGTCAGGTATCCGGACGACGGATGCGAAGAAAGATATTCTGCCTCGATGGCTTCGATATCACGCATCCTCTCTTCCTTCGGAATCAGGCGTTTCACGGAGTCCCACGTCTCCGGAAGGCCTTAAGCACGGCAATGAAGAACTGGATCGGATTTAATGCGCTGCCATGCAGCCCGGACGCGCTGCTCGTCCCGGATACAGCGCTGAAATTCAGCATCCTCGATCAGATGTGCGTAATAACCAAGGTAAAAGGCATATTCCTCGCAGAAGGAGATCTTTTCGAGGCGGGGAGCGAAGTATTCCGTGAAGAAACGGTCGCAGTCGGCGGCTGTTTTGCACGATGTACCCATCCAGTGCGTTATTTCGCGGGGCGGCGTGAATGTGGTCCAGTCTTCGTTTTCAATATTGCAGTCCGGTGCAATGCTGCCAACGCAGAAGCCGCGGCGGTTGACGGAAGGAAACGCTTCGAGAAACCGGTCCGCAATCATCAGATGAGTAACCCAAGTTGCCATATTGTATCCTTTCACGGGCGTGACGCCCGTTCTTTTCATGTTTGGTGGCTGTGCATATTATATCATGACGCGCGAATGCAGACAAGCGGAGGGAAAAGGTAGCTATTTCCGTTTTTTGTTTTTTCCCAGTGCTCCGCCGGTTACCTCATTGAACCCGCTTTTCAGCTTGCTGCCAAGATTACCGAGCGTTCCTGTGGAGATCAGCGCATACACGAGTCCACCGACGGCTGCAACGATGACCAGCCAGAGAATGCCGCTGCCTCCGGCTTTGTTTTTTTCGTCATTTGAGGAAGTTTCATCGGAGGGAGAGGCGCTCGCGGAATCGCCGTAGAGCACTGTGTTCATAACGTCAGCCATCAAGGGAGTGGAATTCAGAACGAGGTCCTTGTCGAGCGTATGGGTGCCGAATTCAAGCAGAATGGCCTGCGGATACAGCTCCTGATTGTAGTTGCCTTTGCCAATGAAGATGTCTTTGATCAGTCCGTCGTATTTTTCATCTGCAACCTCTTTGATCTGCTTGGCGAATTCGCGGTTGGCGTCGGCATTTGGGTTAGAGCGGCCGACGAGGAGACGGATTTTCGAGGTTTCTTCGCCGTCCACCTCGGTTTCGTATTCGCTTTTGTCGGGGATGCCGTCGCGGTGAATGTCGAGCAGCGCGTCGGGGCTCTCCTTCATCAGTTCTTCGGCGGTGCGTCGGGAGCGGCTGTATGCCTTCGCGTCGTGCGGAAGGTGAGATGTGGTATCAAGGATTACCTCGATGCCGTACTTCTCCAGTTCTTTCTTAAAGGCGGCGGTTACGTCGTGAATGCCGGCGTCTTCGAGCAGCGAGGCCTCGCCGTCGGTCGGGACGTAGGATTCATCGCTGTGCGTCGAATACATGCAAATGAGCCTGCGCGGACCGGCGTCTGCTGCGGCGGCAGCAAAGACCTCCTGCGCCTTCGTCAGATTGACCGGCGGTTCGTCGCCGACGTGCGCGGCGACAGCGGTATGCTGCGCGTCGTCAACCTGTACAACGACATACAGACGATTGTCGGAGGAGATATATTCATCGTTTACATAGATTCTGCCGGCACGGCTGGTGATGTACTCGCCGTTCAGATCGATCATGCGGTATACCGAGCCGTCATCTTCGATGGATTCGGCCGGACAGGAGAGAGGGAGGAGGACGAGCAGGCCCAAGATCAGACAAAGGATTCTTTTCATTTCTGCCGGCTCCTTTCGACAAACTCGCCGTCGATGAATTCGCGGGTTTCGTCACGTTCCCGTCCGCGCCAGATGCGTTCGATCAGTTCACCGACAAACTCGGCAAGAAGCACTGCGACAATGCCGGAGATGACAACAACGTCCATGACGCCGGCGCCGCCCAGATGAAGCGGCTGGGAAACGCCCTGCATCCATAGGTCAAATGCAGACCAGACGTCTGCGATGACTGCGCCGAGAATGCCTGCGACAAATGCGCCGCGGCGGGAACGCCCGAACAGATAAGCGATGACGCCGGCAGCAATTCCGTAGAGATAGTTGAAATCCATAAAGGCGGTTTCGGGTTCGTCGGGCAGCATTCTGCCGAGGAAGTAGATGGATGCGCCGGTCAGAACGGAAGCGACGAGCGAGCGGACCACTTCTTTTGTAGAATCTGCTTTGATGAGGAGATAGGCGGCAAGACCCAGGGGAACAAGCGCGCCGCCCACGTTGACGGTCAGCCGGTCGCCAAGCGGAATATCGGGAAGAAGGCCGCCGACCAGAAGAATCAGCACAAAGAACAATGCCTGCCGGTCGGTGAGGCGCAGGCGGTCCAATACGCGCTGTGCGACGCCGAAACCGACCAGGATGCCCACGATGATCAGCAGAATAAGGCCTGTTGACATAAGAAAACCTCCATCGATGTTGATGGAGGCAGTATGCCCGGATTCCGGGCGGATTATCAGCATGAGATAGGAAAAAGGGAAGTCTGTGCCGGGTGACGATATGCAGCACAAAAAGGCCGGAACAAAAGCTCCGGCCTTTTAAGCCCAAGTTCATTTGGTTGATTAGTCGATCGCAACCTTGATGATCGCCAGAATGACGAAC
>JAFQQU010000186.1 GCA_017410445.1 Clostridia bacterium
CGAGATCAAGTGGGAAACCGAGAGCAAGAAGTATGCGACGGTCGATGAAAACGGCCTCGTCACCCCCCACAAGGAAGGCACAACCACCATCACCGCCAGAACCCACAACGGCAAGAAGGCCACCGTGAAGGTCAAGGTTGTCGATCCCTATAAGCCGACCGGCGTCAAGATCGACCAGACCGGCACCGTTACCCTGAGACTCTAAGACACGCTCCAGCTCTCTACGACGCTCGAGCCTGCCACCGCGCGCAGCGAGATTGAATGGTCCTCCGAGAGCAAGAAGTATGCGTCGGTCGATGAGAGCGGCCTCGTCACCCCCCACAAGGAGGGCACGACTACCATCACCGCCAGAACCCACAACGGCAAGAAGGCCACCGTGAAGGTCAAGGTTGTCGATCCCTACAAGCCCGAGGGCATTAAGATCGACCAGACCGGCACCATCATCCTCAGCCTGAACGACACGCTGCAGCTCTCCACGACCCTCGAGCCCGCCACGGCGCGCAGCGAGATCGAATGGGAGTCCTCCAGCGAGTCCCGCGCGACGGTCAATGAATTCGGCCTCGTAACTCCTCATAAGGAAGGCACCGTCACCATCACCGCGGAGACCCACAACGGCAAGGAAGCCTCTGTCAAGGTCAAGATCGTCGATCCCTTCAAGGCGGAAGCAATCGAGCTGGACAAGAGCGACACGGTTGATCTTCCGATCAATGAGACGCTCGATCTGAACTATGCTCTCCTGCCCGCCACCGCAGTCACCACGGTCGAATGGAGCTCCTCCAACGAAGACCGCGCCACGGTCGATGAAAACGGCGTTGTCACGCCCTACGAGGAAGGCCGCGTCACCATCACCGTCGAGACTCGCAACGGCAAGGAAGATACCGTCAAGATCAACATCGTCGATCCGATTCCGGCTACCGGGCTCAACGTGCCCGAGGAAACCGGCGTCACCACCGGCGACACCTTCACGTTGCCCGTCCATCCCTACCCCACGAATGCAACCAGCCGGATCACGCTGTCCGTGGACGATGACGACGTTCTCAGGCTCAATGCCGACGGAACCTTCACCGCCCTGAAGGAAGGCCGCGCCGTAGTCACCGTTCGCACCTCTTCCGGCAGAAAGGCGAAGATCAACGTCGTCGTCAAGAACCCCTACACTGAGAAGTACACCCTCAAGCAGCTGGAAGAAATGATCGATGCCGGCAATTACGAGCAGCTGGATCACCTGCGCGAGAGCGGCGACATCACTTCCGAGCAGGACGCCATCCTGATGGAGAAGTACGGCGAATACTGGAAGAAGCCGCAGCAGGAGACCGGCATCGTCATGGACCGCAAGTATGTATGCACTACATATACCGCTGCCGGTCAGACTCTTGACGCCTCCACTCTGGGCGCCGAATACAGCCTGTGCTTCCATGAAAACGGCAAGGTCGACATGACGTTGGCCGGAATGACAATAAGCAACCTCGGCTGGGAGAAAAACGGCAGCAAGATCGTAATTGATTACTACGGAACCAAGTTCAACCTTGTACTTACTTCCGCAGGCATCAACATGGATTATTATGGCACGATGACGCTGCATTACGTACTCGGCGGAAGCGTCAATCCCGACTCCGGCGATTACATCACCGAAGAACAGTTCGCATACCTCATGGCCGCCGGCGACGGCGAGCAGATCATCGAGCTGTATCATGCCAGCAAGCTCAGCCCCTCTCAGATCGACCGCCTGCTGGAATCCGGGTTCGACTTTGAATCCGGCTCCTGGGACGGCCCCGCTGTGGACATCACCGTAAGCTACCTGACCGGGCTGCTCACAGAAGGAAACTTCGATCAGCTGAACAGTCTGTATTTCACCGGCAAGCTCACCGATGAACAGGTCGCAATCGTCAACGCAATGGCTGAGGAAATGGGCTATGCCTGGCAGCTGGGCGATTCCAGCCCTGGCGACGACAGCAAGTACATCACCGATGAGGAATTCAGCCTGATGATGGCCGCCGGCAACGGCGAAATGATCATCGAGCTGTATCATGCCGGCAAGCTCAGCCCCTCTCAGATCGACCGCCTGCTGGAATCCGGATTCGACTTTGAATCCGGCTCCTTCGGCGGCGGCTCCGATTCCGGCTATGACAAGCCCGAGACCGATGAAGAGAAGCTCGAATACTTCACTATGATGATCGCGGCGGGCGAATTCGAGAAGCTCAACCTCATGTACGCGGCCGGCCAGCTGAGCGAAAGCGACGTTGACATGATCAACGAAATCGCCGCCATGTACGGCTACGCCTGGCAGATCGGTCAGGGCGTTCCGGGCACGTCCAATCCCGGCGGCTCCGATTCTGAGATCGATGAAGAAAGAGCCTATTACTTTCTGCTCATGATGGAAGCCGGCGAATTTGAGAAGCTCAACCTCATGTACGCGGCCGGCCAGCTGAGCGAGAGCGACGTTGCCATCATCAACGAGCTGGCCGCGGCCTACGGCATCGACTGGCAGGTCGGTCAGGGCGTTCCGGGCGGAAATTCCGACAAGATCTCCGGCGCCGTATCCGAAGATATTGAGAAAATGGTTGCCGACGGCGAATTCGAAGCGCTCAACCTCATGTATCTGGTCGGCGAGCTGAACGCAGAGCAGGCTGAAGCCGTCAACGAGCTGGTTCAGGCCTACGGCTATGACTGGAAACTCGGCGAGGTCACGCCCAAAGGCGTCATCGTAGCCACCAACGAAGAGCTGAAGCAACTGGTCGACGACTGCGAACTGGAATCGCTCAATCTTCTCTATATGATCGGCGGACTGACCAAAGATCAGGTCTCTTACGTAAACGACCTGGCCGAGGACTGCGGCTACGACTGGAAGCTGGGCGCAGAGCCGCCCAAGGGCACGCCCGACAATCCCTATCACGACGACGCCGCGCTGGCTCTTCTGTGCGCCGCCGGCCAATACACCAAGCTCAACAACATCTACAACGCCGGCGAGATGACCGACGATCAGGTGAAGATGCTGAAGGGCGGCGGCGAAGTCGCTTTCGGCTGGACGCCCGGCCAGACCGGCACCGGCCATAACTACCTCCGCGAGCTCTATGAGGCGGGCGAATACACCGCAGAAGAAGCCGAAATCCTCGACTACATTCTGTCCGGCTACGGCGTAAGCTGGAGATAACCCGACTCCCCCGTTCCAACAGCACAGCAACATGAAAACCGGCAGCCGCTCCATCCTCGGGGCGACTGCCGGTTTCTCTATTCTGTTCGGTTGTCACAGCCACAGGCTGGTCGTGACGATTCTCGGATAATACAATCCGCCGAGCACCTGACGGGTATCGGCATAAATCTGGTCGGACACCGTGGTCTCCCTCGCGCTCACATGGCCCCAGTTAATGGTCTCCTGCGCCATGCCCTCCGGCAGCTCAAGCCCGAGCACACGCTCTATGGCGTACAGGGTGAGGACAACCTTGCTGGTCCACGTGTTGCGGCTGGTGCTGGACAGGCGCAGGCCGCCGCTTTCCGCATCCCGGCAGACGCCCTTTTCAAGGCAGGCCAGCGAGTGCTCGCGCAGGAGCGCAGTCAGAACCGGATCGGTATTTTCGTCCAGCGCGCCCAGCATATGCGGGACGGACAGCGGCTCGGCTGCCGCAGACACCGCGCCCGGCAGATCCCGGTAGGCGTTTGCCTTCAGCCACGGCTGCGCGTCGGTCCTGAACAGCTTCACGGACGCGCGGCACTTATCAAGCATCCGGTCGGCGCGCGCGGCGGTTTCCGCGTCTCCGATCAGCGCGCAGCACTTCTTCAAGAGAATCAGCGAGCACCAGGTCTTGATGTATACATAGAGATTCCCCGCCGCCTCCAGCAGCGAATGGTCCAGCGCGTCGTAGGTCGTGCTTTCGAGGCCGCACTTGCCGCCGCGGGTCGAGGAAGCCTTGAGCACGCCGTTTCGCATTTCGTCATTGAATCCGTCGCGGTTTTCAAGGCTCTCCATGAGCGCGGGCAGGAGATCTTTTCGCTTCATCATCCATTCCCTATCCCCGGTGTGCAGCGCATATCCGGCCATGCAGTAAATGCCGTTGAGCAGCTCCTCGGTGGTCATATAGAAATAGAAGCCGCGGGTGGTCTCGTTGGAGTGCTCGTAATCGCTGTAGCCAACGGGCGAATAATCGAAATAGCAGCCCATATCATGTGTGAAGCTGACGCCGCCCGGATACTCTCCCTCAATGCCCGCGAAGGTGACGGTGTCGGTATAGGAATAGTAATCGATGAACTCGTCCATGAGGCTGCGGACGATCCACGGATTGCGCCGGAGCTCCCACGTAATGTGGTCGGCGCACAGGTCGATGGTGTTTCGCCAGACATACGCGCCCTCGCCTACGTTCCAGCGGACGCGGTTTTCCTCATCCAGCAGCAGCTGGCTGGATGCATAATAGCTTCTGACCGCCTGACAGAACAGGCCGACGCGCGCCTCGTCCTGACCCGCCCTCAGCAGCTCGCCGTCCACCTTTTCGGAGATGGCTCTGAGCGCATCCTGCGCATCCAGAACAGCCTTCGCGCCCTCAAGCAGATTGCCAAAGAAGCGGTTGTAATAATACGTGCAGTTCCACGTGCCGCTGCTGCCCTCCCGGGCATATACGCTCCAGGTCAGCGTCAGCGTGCGCTTTTCGCCCGCCGGAACCGCGATGCACAGGAACGCCGGGCCGTTCTGATGAACGCCGCGCGTTCCGTTCTTCAGATGCGCCACCGCGTCCAGTCCGCGCACCAGATACGCGCCGTCCGCCTCCCGCGCGGCAAAGGCCCATTCGCCCTTATGGCGGTGGCCGACCAGCCCGTTCTCCTCAAAGGAATGGGAGCGCTTGGCGTCGGAAAGGCCCATGCCGAAGAACGCCGTGCAGGGAAGGTCGCCGTCCGTGTTGTCAACGGTCACGTCCATCAGGATGCCCGGCAGGCAGGCAATGGCCGGGATCTCACCCTTGTCGGGGTCGGGCAGCTCGTCGTAGGGCGTGTATACGGTGAAGGTGATGTTTCCGGCGGTGAAGATATCCTTGGAGGGGGTCAGAACGCGGGAAATTTCCTCCTCGCCGCAGAAGCCGAACATCGCGCGCGTGCGCTCGGCCCGGGCGCGCTCGGATTCCAGCGTGCCCTCGGATTTCAGGTCGATATGGCTGGCTTTGGGCATATCAATAAAGCCGATGGAGCGGATACCGCGCTCATTGGCCATGCCGGCCATCATGAAGCCTGATTTCTTGACGATCGGGTCCTGCAGATCAATGCTCATGCCCAGATCCGGCGCGCCGAACGTCAGAGACGCCCATGCGCCGACCGGGGAATGATGCGTATTGAAAAAAGCGGAAGTTTTCAAATCAAGGTCCTCCTTGGCGGAAGTTTTTTCAGGTATATTCCTATTATATCATCTGCAGGACGCGCATGTAAAGCAGGGATTCGCCCGCCGCCGTCGAACAGATACCACAAACGAAAAGAAGGTGACTCATATGATCTATCTGGCGGACAGCGCCTGCGCCGAGGCCGTGCGCGGGCTTATTGATCTTTTTCCCATCGAGGGCGTGACCACCAACCCCACCATCATCACCCGGGAGAAGGGCGAACTCTCCGCGCTGCTCACCGGCATGCGCAAAACCATCGGGCCGGACATGATGCTGCACGTTCAGACCATGCAGACCGAGGCCTGCGCCATGGTCCGCGAGGCCATCGCGCTGAAAGACGCGCTGGGCGGCAATTTCTACATCAAAATCCCCGCCACCGCGCAGGGCCTGAAGGCCATCCGTCTTCTGAAGCAGCAGAACATTCAGGTTACGGCGACGGCCATCTTCTCCACGCAGCAGGCGCTTCTGTGCGCGCGGGCGGGCGCGGATTTCGTCGCGCCGTATGTCAACAAGCTGTCGGATATCTGCGTGAACGCCATCGGTGTGGTCGGCGAAATCGCGCAGCTGTTCCGTGAATTCAGCCTTCCGACGCGCATCCTGAGCGCATCCTTCCGAAATGTCGATCAGGTGAATCAGGTGGCTCTCATGGGCAGCCACGCAATCACCCTGCCCGTGCCCTTTTACGACAAGCTGATTTACCACCCCATGACCGACCTGGCTCTTGAGGGCTTTGACAAGGACTGGCAGGGCGTATACGGCGAAAAGAAGCCCGGGGACATGATCTGAAAAATGCTTACACACAAAACAGGCGTTCCGACCGCATGCCGGAGCGCCTGTTGTTTTTGGGATTCACTTATTTGAGTTCGATTGCATGATCGCCGTCCTTGATGACGTAATGGGTCTTCACGCCCATCTCCTCCATCCAGCCGCGCACGATGACCGTCTGCCAGGTATGCGTATTGTAGCCCTTGCCGGCGTTGTTGTCCCACAGCCAGTCAGGCGCGCACCACAGGCAGGCGGAGGGCGCCGCAGCCTCATAAACCGCCCGTTCCACGCCGTTCTGTCCGTGATGGGCCATCTGAACATAATCGCTGCGGAGAGCGTTTCCATGAAGCGCGAGCAGCTTCCGGCCGGCCTCAATGCCCAGATCGCCCAAAAAGAGCACCGTCTTTCCGCCCAGAGTCATGCGGAGGACGGAAGAGGAGTTGTTGACCACGTTGTCGGTAAACGCCGGGTCGGTCGTATACAGTACGTCGAAGCGCGCCGGACCGAATTCATAGACATCGCCCTGCGTGATGGTCTCGATCCTTCCGGCCATGAATCTCTGAACGCTCCGGAAATCCGCAAATTCCTTCTCGGTGCCCGGCTCATAGCGGGTCAGGAACTGATCGGACGGGAAATTGTAATAGTAGGCGTCCACCTCGAACGCATCCCTCTGCTCTGTGAGCAGCGTAACCAGCGCGCCGGTATGATCGATATGGTTGTGCGTCAGGAACCATGCGTCCACATGGGGTTTCTCCCCGCCGGACAGACGGCGCAGCGTATCCAGCAGATGCTGAGCGTCGCCCGGCTTGCCGCCGTCGATGACAATGAGCTTCCCGTCCTCCGTCTCGACGACAAAGCTCATCATCTGAATGGTTGTCTGATTGCCGAGCATATGCAGGCAGTTCCTGTGCGTCATAACGATTCTCCTCACTTCCATCTCAGCAGTCTTTTTGCATTTTCCGACAGAATCAGCCGTTTTTCCTCTTCGGTGATCAGCCCGTCCATGGTCACGGCTCCGAGATACATTGCCGGATTGCAGGTCGGGAAATCCGAGCCGAACAGCACTCTCTCCGCGCCCATCTCATCGATCGCCCTTCTCAGCATGCCGTAGCGGAACACGCCGTAGCCCGACAGGTCGATGTAATAGTTTTTGCTCATCTTCGCGCGCGCGAGGTGCCGCATGAACAGATCATATTCGCCCGGATGCGCCGCGACGAAGGTCACGTCCGGATGCGCGGAAACCATCCGGTCCATCGCATCCTCATCCTGCGAATGGAAGGATACGACCATTCCCCGCCGCCCGATTTCATCGAGCAATACGGAAAACGGCTCTGAATCATACTTAAGATCGCCCCACCGGTCGAAATAAGGCACCAGCTCGCCGACCAGCTTCACGCCCTCCCGGTCCATCCGCTCGATTTCCCTGAGCGATTCATCGACAAAGGCCGGATGCACGTGAAACCCGGGGATGTAGAACCCGCCGTAGAGATCGCGCAGCCGGAGCGCCGAATCGTTGTTTTCCCTGACCTTGTCCCAGACCGAGGCGTCGCTGTCCTTCCCCCACCGGATGACCGAGCCGCAGATGCGCGATACGCCGAGCCCATCAAAGACCTCTTTCGTGTTCTCAATGCCCATGCCGCAGTATGCGGCGTGACTGCAGATGTTATGCTCCCTGTCCTCAAAGGGATGGGTATGAAAATCAATGATCTCGTATTCCATAGAAACCGTCCCTCCTCGTGTTTTCCCGTCAGCGCCTGCTTTCGGCATAGAGCCGGAGCGGCAGCGGCCAGTCGGTCTGAATGAGGTTATATCCGCGCTCCATCAGCCAGCCCCATCCCTCGTCCGGGCGGCCGACGACCGACACGTCGTCGTTGTGTCCGGCGGCGAGCACCTCGCGGTAGTTGTACACGATGCTGTTGGCCCAGACGATGAGGCCCTTATCGTTCATCCGGCGCACATATTCTGCGGATGCGAATTCGCTATCCTCCGAAGCGAAGAGCGCCTCGACGCCCACATAATTAAACCTGCGGGTCATGAGATAATCGCTCACCTCGTCCCGGTCGCGCTGCAGCGCCATGAAATTGATGTCCGGCGCGGCTTCCTCCATCGTGCGGAAGACCTCCTCGCTCGGCCAGGACTTGACCAGAATCTGCTCCGCGATATTGTGGCGGCGGATGGCCTCGTTGATGGGCCCGAGATGCTCCCAGTACTTGTCCACATTGATATAACAGCGGCCCTTGAGATGCTCAAACGCCTCGTCCAGCGTGTTGACGCGCAGGTCGGTGGGCGTTCCGTCCTGATTGACGAAGCGCTGACGGGCCACATCCTCCGAGTGCATGCCGTCGATGCGGCGGTCGGAACGCAGATGCGCATATTCCATGCCCGGGTGGAAGGCGTACAGCACGCCGTCCGTGCTTCTGGATACGTCCAGCTCTATCATATCCGCGCCCTGGCAGAGCGCCGCGTCGTATGCCGCGAGGGTGTTGCAGGGAATATTACCGCCCGCAGCACCGCGATGCGCGACGATCATCATCTTTTCAAGCGCCCGCCCGCGCAGATTCCAATTGCTCATGTTCTCTTCCTCCTATGTAACTGCCTGATTTGAATTCGACGCAGCGCAGAATTCTCCTGCCCGACGGCATGATTCCATTGATTTTTGGGATTGAAATCCGTCCCGCAACATGTTATCCTATTATTAAGCATCATGTTTCACTCCGCGCCGCTGCGTTGATCTTTATATCAGAAACGTTCACGACAATGCCTCACGCTTAAGACGATTACTTTCTGGAGGTCTGCTCATGAAATGCATGGAATATGAACTCAACAACATGAAATATCTCGTCCGCTATCCCGACGATTATTCTGCCGACCGGAAGTACCCGGTCATCCTCTGCCTGCACGGCGCGGGCACGCGGAGCAGCGATACCGAGATTCTCAGGAACTACTCTCTCTTCAACGAGGCTGCGAAGTTTAAGAATTTCCCCTTCATCATCATCGCGCCGCTCTGCTCCGAGAACACCTGGTTCGACCTGTGGCCCACGCTCAAGGCGCTGGTGCGCGAGGTTGCGCAGCTGCCCCGCATGGACGAAAAGCGCATTTACCTGACCGGCAACAGCATGGGCGGATACGCCGCATGGCAGCTGGCGATGAGCATGCCCGAATACTTCGCAGCCGTCGCGCCCATCTGCGGCGGAGGCATGTACTGGAATGCAGGACGGCTCATGAATGTCCCCGTATGGGCTTTCCACGGCGCGAAGGACAGAACCGTGTTCCCCGAGGAATCAGAAAAAATGGTTTCCGCGGTGAACGCCGCCGGCGGATGCGCAAAGCTGACCGTCTATCCCGACGCAGAACACAATTCCTGGACGCCCACCTACTCCAACCCCGAACTGTATGAGTGGTTCCTCTCGCATGTGAACGAGAGAATCTCATCGGTCCTGTAACTTCCGACAAACGATCAAAGGAGGCGCAGCCATGTTCACTCCCGCTCAGCTCATCGCCGCCGTCGACCGGCACAGCGCGCTCATTCATGAAACCGAGGCCTGGCTCTGGAAGCACCCGGAAACCGGCTTCCGCGAGTGGAAAAGCCATGAATATCTGAAAAACGAATTTCAGAAGCTGGGCTATACCCTGCGCGAGGCGGGCAATATTCCCGGCTTCACCGCCGATATCGACACCGGCCGCCCCGGCCCGCGCATCCTGATTCTGGGCGAGCTGGATTCCCTGATCTGTATCGATCATCCGGACGCAGACCCCGAAACCCACGCCGTACACTCCTGCGGACATCACGCCCAGTGCGCAGCGCTCTTGGGCATCGCCGCCGCACTGAAGGAACCGGGGATTCTGAACGGCCTCTCCGGCTCTGTCCGCCTGTGCGCTGTTCCTGCCGAGGAGCTGATTGAAACCGGCTACCGCGAGACGCTGCGCGCGCAGGGAATCATCCGGTACATGGGCGGCAAGGTGGAGTTCATGCACCGGGGATTCTTTGACGATGTGGATATGGCCATTCTGCTGCACACCTCCGGCGGAGATCATGACTTCGTGATCGGCGTGGGCGGAAACGGCTGCATCGTGAAGAACATCTACTATCAGGGCCGCGCGGTGCACGCCAGCGGCGCATACGAGGGCGTCAACGCGCTCTATGCCGCGAATCTGGGCATGCAGGCCATCAACGCACTGCGCGAAACCTTCCGCGACGAGGACCACATCCGCGTGCATCCGATCATCACCAAGGGCGGAACCGCGGTCAACGCCATTCCCAGCGACGTCCGCATGGAGAGCTATGTGCGCGGCGCGTCCATGGAAGCCATTCTGAAGGCCAACAAACGCGTCAACCGGGCGCTCGCCGCCTCCGCCGCCGCGATGGGCGCGCAGGTGCGTCTCGAGGACCGGCCCGGATACGCGCCGCTCAACAACGACAAAAACCTTTCCCGCATCGCGCTGGAAGCCATGAAGGCGATTTCTCCCGAGGAAAAAATCCTCGTTCACCAGAAATGGGACAACGGCTGCACGGATATGGGCGACCTGTCCGCCGTAATGCCCGCCATTCAGCCCTGCGCATGCGGCGCAGTCGGCACGGGCCACGGCAACGATTACCGCATCGCGGACGTCAACCGCGCCTGTGTGAACTCGGCCAAGGCGCAGGTGATGATGCTCAGTCTCCTCATGAAGGACGACGCCGAAGAGGCTAAGCGCGTCGTCGCGGAGAAGCAGACGGTCTATCCCTCCATCCGGGAGTACTTCGAAACGGTGGATAAGATCACGCTCGATCAGGACGCAGTGAAGACGAACGAAGATGGCACCTTAACACTCACCTTCGTCAATCCCGAATAACCGCTCAGCGAAAACGGCGCTGCCGCAGAATCTGTCTTCTGCAGCAGCGCCGTTGTTTATGCTTTGCCTGCGCCTTATTTCGCCAGTTCAATCCATTTTCCGGCCCATGCAAACAGCGTTTCGGACATTCGGTCAAACTCAACCGTTCCTCCGTCTTTCAGGTGCATCAGCGTTTCACAGATCGCCCGTTCCTGAGGAGAAACCGTTTCAGCCAGCTCTTTCAGTCCGCCGACATACTTTCCCGTCTGCCGATAGCAAATCGCCTGTATCACAAAGGAAGCTAATTTATAGAGACCTCTGAGAAGCTCACCGCTCTTTTCATACAGCATATTATGAACACAGCCGTGATAGATATTGCATGCGCCGATTCTGATCGCCCGGCTGACGGCTTCGTCGTCAAGCAGCCTTTTCAAATCATCCAGACTTCCCTGAAGCGGCTTGGTATCATGATAAAACTGAAACAGATCCGAGGCTTCCCAGTTCAGAATCTCCTTCCTGCCGGAAAGAAAACCGCAGATCAACTCCCTGTGCGGCAGAGTATCAAGCATTGCATGATACGCCCGGATATCCGCAGCGGACAGCTCGTCTAAGATCACGACCGGATCAATATCGCTCGTCTCCGTTGCTTCTCCGCGGGCGTAGCTTCCCTGAAGTCCCGCAAACCATACCCTGTCTCCAAAGGTACTCTCCAGCGCCCGAAGAAACAGATCAAGCCACCCGTTTACGTCAATCACATCAATCGCCTCCTTTTATTGAATTTCATGCGTTTTGCCGGACGCTCTTTATTCCCTGAACGTCCAGCAATGACTGTATGCATTTTCAATTGTGAGAATTATTATTCTACTTCAACCAGCTCATATTCGCGCTCGCCGTAGCCCAGCTTTGCGGCGGCTTCGATGGTATGAACACCGTTGCGGCTCTCGATGCGCTCGATGAGATGGGGCTTGCCCGGATCAGAGCAGACATATACCAGATCAATGCAGGCCTGATCAATGGCGATCGGATCGGTCGAGACCAGAATGCCGATATCGGCGATGCAGGGATCCTCGGCCTTTGCGCAGCAGTCGCAGTCGACCGACATGTTCTTCATAACGTTAACATACACGATGTTTCCCTTGAAATAGTCGATCACACTGCCCGCCGCGTCCGCCATGGACTCGAGGAACGAATCGTGATCCGCCGTCCAGAGCTTGGCCGGGTCGCCCGCGCCGTGAATATACGCCTTGCCCGCTGCGGAAGCCACGCCGATCGACAGCTGCTTGATCGCGCCGCCGAAGCCGCCCATGGGATGCCCCTTGAAGTGGGACAGAACCAGCATGGAATCGTATTTCTCAATGCCCTTGCCCACGAAATTCTTCTGAATCACCTTGCCGCCCGGAATGGCCAGCTCGAGGTCCGGACCTTCCGCGTCCAGAATTTCGGAGGCGAAATATCTGCTCCAGCCGTGGTAATCGAAGAGCTTGACATGCTTGGCGGTGGTGTTGCGCTCGCCCTTATAGGCGGTGTTGCACTCGACGACCGTGCCGCTGACATGCTCGATCACCGGCTTCCAGAAATCGGGGCGCAGGAAATTCTGATTGCCCTTCTCGCCGGAATGAACCTTGACCGCTACCTTGCCCGGCAGCTCGACCCCCAGCAGCTTATACATCTCCAGCACCTTTTCAGGCGTGATTTCTCTGGAAAAATAGACCTTTGCGCTCATGAATTTCCCTCCTCGTCATACTTCTTTATTAAGTATAGCGATAATCGCTCCATCCCGCAAGGTCTTCGGCAAAATTCCCATAAAAAACCGGCCGGTCGAAAAAACCGGTCGGTTCGTCGTCAGATTTCCAGCTGAAACAGCCGCTCCATCAGCGGAATGCATTCCTCGCTGTTTCCGGAGGTCATGAAGGTGATTCCGCCCTCGCCCGCTTCCCGAAGGAGCGATCTCTCCCTCAGAAGGAACTCAAGCCGCCTTGCGGTGCCGTCGTTTCCGTCCACCAGCGGGACGCCCGGCAGCACGCTGGAAAGCGCCTTTTTCATGAACACATAATGCGTGCAGCCCAGCACCACCGCGTCAATCTGCTCATTGCGGTACGGCTCAAAGCAGCCGCGCAGATAGCCCTCGATTCCCGGCCCTTCCAGCTCCTCCCGCTCGGCAAACTCCATCAGGCCGGCGCAGGGCCGGATGACGGCGTTCTGCCCATAGAGCTCATAGAGCCGTAAGAACTTTTTCTGCCGGAGCGTTGCGGGCGTCGCAAGGACGATGACCTTACCGTTTCTGCGCATCTGAGAAGCGGGCTTGAGCGCCGGCTCCATGCCGACGACCGGGATGGTGAGCTTTTCCCTCAGCTGAACGATGGCGGCGGAGGTCGCCGTGTTGCAGGCGACGACCAGCGCTTTTATGTCGGACGCGAGAAGCACGTCGGCGACATGCATCGCCAACGTGCGTATCTCTTCTTCGCTCTTCGTGCCGTACGGGGCGTTCAGATTATCTCCGTAGTAGATAAACCGCTCGCGGGGCAAAAGGCGCGCCATGTTTCTCAGCACGCTGACCCCGCCCACGCCGGAGTCAAATACTCCGATTGCACTTTCGCTGTTCATATTGATTGAATTAGTCGTCCTCTCCCTCTTCTTCGGGCAGCTCGGCGTCGTGGTAGACGTTCTGGGTGTCGTCGTTGTCTTCCAGCTCGTCGATCAGGCGCTGAATCTTGGCCGCAACCTCGGGATCGGTCACTTCGGTGGTGGTGGTGGGAACCATGCGGCGGTCGGCCTCCAGGAAGGTCAGGCCGGCCTTTTCCAGATTCTCACGAACCTCGGAGAACGCGCCGGGATCGGTGTAGATGACGCAGGAATCATCTTCGATCTCAACGTCGTCCGCGCCGGCGTCCAGAGCGGTCATCATCAGCTCTTCCTCATCGAAGCCCTTGCTGGTATCGACGACGATAACGCCCTTGTGCTCGAACTTCCAGGAAACGCAGCCGTTCGCGCCCAGGCCCTTGCCGAACTTATCGAACAGGTGGCGCATTTCGGAAGCGGTGCGGTTGAGGTTGTCGGTAACGACGTCAACGATAACGGCTACGCCGCCGTCGGCATATCCTTCGTAGGTGATCTCCTTGTAGGAAACGCCGCTGCCTTCGCCCGCAGCCTTGGCGATGGAACGCTTGATGTTATCGTTGGGCATGTTGTTGGCCTTGGCCTTGGCGATAACGTCGCGCAGCTTGCGGTTGTTGGACGGATCCGCGCTGCCGCCTTCACGGACGGCGATGGCGATTTCGCGGCCGATCTTGGTAAAGATCTTGCCCTTCTGCGCGTCGGTCTTGGCCTTCTTATTCTTAATGGTCGACCATTTATTATGTCCAGACATGAGTAATTGCCCCCAAACATTTTTTCGTACCTACTATAATACCACAAATCGCGCGTCTTGGCAACGGATCAATTCATTAAGGCTTTGTCTTCACCTTAATTTTTCGTGAAAAAAGCATCCCCTCCGGGGTTCTGTCCGGAGGGGTGTGAACGCAATCAGATGCCCAGCTCTTCCTTATACTTTTCATACGACACGCGCACGAGCGACTTATCCTGGCTGTAGGTGACCTTCTCGATCGCTTCCTCCACCGGGAAGTAATCGCCGTCCCTGAATCCCTGCTCAAAGGCGATGCGGTATTTCGTGTTTTCCGCCTTCATTACATACCAGTGCACGCGGTTGCAGACCGGCTGCCTGCGCGTGACCGAGAAAAACTCATAGGTCGTATCGCCCGCGGCGGTCAGAATCTCGGCGGTGATGCCGGCCTCGTCCTCCACGCGTTCCAGCGCAACCTCTCTCGGCGAACGCCTGTCCCGGATTTTGCCCTTGGGCAGCACCCATTCATCCTTCTCGTTTTTCAGAAGAAACACCTTATCTCCACAGAAAACGATGCCGCCTGCACAGTTCCGAACGATCATACTCAGCCCGCCTTTCATATTGTATTCACCTATAGTTTAACACAGAATATCGCAACCCGCAACTATCAATTAGCAACACAAAATATTGTGGTTATATTCTAATTTCTTGTAGTGTAATTCGTATCGTTGAGTAACTTTACCTATTTAAGCGACAGATTTCTGCCTTCCAAAGGGCGGATTTTTCATTTTGTGGGCACTCATTCCACCTTGCGGAACAGCGCCATGTCAATGGCCCGCATTGCCTTTTCCCCAGTTTCAGCGAAAACATGACTGTATATTTCCAGAGTGGTTCGGGTGTTGACGTATCTAAGTCGGTTTGCGACGACCTTTGCAGCAAAGTTTCCGTTTATCAGCAAGGATCCCATCCTGAAATGGTGTCTGACCAATACGGGCATACAGACCGACCGCAATGGCAACATCGTGCCCGTGAAGAATCAGTCGCCCAAACAGCGCATTGACGGCACGGCGGCATTGCTGGACTGCTATGTGGGCCTGTATGAACACTACAATGAATTTACGGGGGCGATCTGATGAAACTGAAAGACAAGAAAATCGAAATACTGGCGGTGCAGTCGGAGATAGAAAGCCTGCACCATGCTGGAATCAAATCAGCATAGTACAGGCTTTTTGCATTTACAGTTCCCAGCGTGTCAGCCAGTCGGAGAACTGGTAATACACTTCGTAGAACTGTTCATACAGGGTATCGTTATTATTCAGAGTGAATTTGTCGGTTGCTTCATCGTAGGTATATGCGCCGCTGTCCAATTCAGCAAGGGCGATATCCGCCTGCTTCTGCGCAGCTTCCACAATAGCGACCAAATCTTCCAGTCCATCTGCGCTGATGGCGCGGATGCGGGAGATCAGACCGGGGAAGTAGCTGTCAGCATACTTATCTGCGTAACCATAGGCGCTGTCATCTTCAAGATAATGGGTCACATCGCCGGGGTACATGAAGAATTCGACAGTATTTCCGTTTTCATCCACATAACTGCTCTGATACTCTGTCCACTGGCACAGGAAATGCAGATAATCAAACATGGCGCTCAGTTCGGTTACAATACCGTCTGTAGCAATTGCCTGCCAGAGTGCGTAGTCCTCAGAAACTGTAGACAGGTCAACAATTTCGTAGGAAGCATCTGCAATTCGGTAATTGTAGGTATATCCAAACTCGTCTACCATATCTTCAATTACCATTGTTCCTGTGATGCGGATGGCCTGATCGGTATAGTCAAAGGTCTTTCCATCTGGCGCATAGACTGCCATGGTATTGGAAAGCTGCGTAGTGTTTGGCAGGCAGAACGGACAGGACTGATAGGGCATGTTCATCAGATACATGTATTTTCCGCTAATGGGAGAAATGGTTGCCATGTAACCAATGATCGAAACCTTTTGTCCATTCAGTTTTTCAATGCTCTCGAAGCTCACTGTATCGCCAAAACTGATCTCCGTAACAGATGCAGCATCCGTGCCTTTTTCACTGCATGCTGTCAAACACAGCGTCAGCGCAAGCGTCAGAATGATTGCTAGAACTCTTTTCATCTCAAGCACCTCACACACTCAGGCTGTCCTTGCGGGACATGGACAGAATTCTCACCATGGTGGGCAATACGCTCAATACGAATACCAGCGCCATGATCGCCCATTCAAGCGGATAAATGGCGGTTACATTCAACACGATGCCCATGGACGCCACAAAGCTGCCCATCAAGCCAAGGCATGCATGCGACAGAATCAATGCCAATATGGTAGAAACCAAGCCGATAATGCCATTCTGAATCAGGTATAGCTGTCCGATTTTGCGCATGCTGATGCCGATCAGACGCATCAGGGCGATTTCCTTCTGCGCGTCGTACATGTTCAGCAGAGTGATGACGGAGATGACCACGATGTTCATCAGCAGAATGATAGCGCACAGGATGTACACGATTTGCGTGGAAAGATCAACCTGCTCCAACACCTCGCGCAGCACTGTGGACGGATTGATGCACAGCAGCGATGCATTCGCGCCGTACACTTCCATCAGCTTGTAGTAGTCGTTGAAGCTCTTGCTCTTGATGAGGATGGCACATACGTCGCCATAACTGTGGTCGTGATCTTCTGCGGCTTCGTCGTACGTTTCCTCTTCATGTGTATCCGGCACATTGCTGTGCGCGGCGGCATGGCTCATGGGTTCGTCAGCTTCCTCGGTGGAATGATCTTCTTCCTCATGTACATGACCGTCATCCTCATCTTCGTGGATGTGTTCTTCTTCAGCATGCTCATGATCGTGAACCGCCCAGACGGTTTCGCAGGCTGTGAAGATGACGTTATCATAAGCTGTTCCGGTCTTTGCCAA
>JAFQQU010000017.1 GCA_017410445.1 Clostridia bacterium
GAGAGCTACCTGAGTGGCTTCCAGAGAATGTCCGCAGGCCTCATGGAAGATGACTCCGCCGAAGCCGTTATCAATGATGACAGGCATGATGCCGGCAGGACAAGGCTCGGCTTTGAGCATTGTGACAGCAGTACGAGCTGCCTCGCGGGCGGCTGCTTCTACATCCACGCGGGTTTTGAAGAGCTCATAACCCATCATAGCGCCGGGACCGGCGTTGCCGGTCTGGTTCTCCGTTGCGCTGGAGGCTACGGCGCCGATGCCGATTCTGGAATAAACTCGCTTGTCAGAGGTGAAGAGCCCATCCGTATTGGCGATTGTAACATCGGTTTCCCAGCCGTACAGATTTACCTGAACCTGAGAAATGGAAGCGTCATAATCCTTGGCGGCCTTATAGGCATCATGAACCAGACGCGCGCGCTCAGAAGCGTGGATGTCCATAGGAAGCTGCTCAATCGCATGAATATTCTTCGTTACAGAGCCGACAAGGTGAATATCCCTGATATTATTGCCGGTTCCGACTGCATCTGAAGCCTGACGAGCAATGCGCATCAGACCGGATTCGGAAGTATCATTTGTGTGGACATATACGCTTTCGAGTCCCTTATATACGCGGATGCCGGCGCCGTGCTTGCGGCCAGTGGTTGCATTATCAATTTTTCCATTAATCAGACCGACGTTTGTCCGCCGGGTGTCTTCCATGAACAGTTCGGCAAAGTCGCCGCCAGTGCGCACAGCTTCAGCCAGCACGCGCTCGGCTACGGTTTTCGTTACCATATGGATTCCTCCTGAATCACTCAATTTCCGGAAAATGCCGGTTACTTATATAATACCACAAAAGCAACATTTCATCAACACAGAATCATCGCTTTGTCGGGACTCATTCTCATCGATATTTCTTCGTGCCGTCAGAGACGCCATTTTATTTCTTCACTGCGGAAATAACGGAAAGCTGCCTTCTTCTGATTGCAAGCTTCCTTGATTGATCATTTTTTCCAGAAAACTTTGCGGCCTGAAGATCGCACTTTCGCTGGGCTCACTTTCCCAGATCCGTCCTAATGAATAAAACCTTTTATGCTGAGAAACAACCCGGTATTCCGCTATTCCTCCGGATAGCAGCCCCGTATCTTCGAACGAAAGATACTCTCCCGCTTTTCCCTCAACGCACCCGACTTCGGTTTGTATTCCATCAATATCTCGGATTATTCTGTATCTGGCATTTGAATCAGGAACAATAAATGAAACAATCGGATTCCCACTTTCGCTTGTCTGAAGGTATATATGCTCTACCTGTTTCGGTGCGTTCCACAGATCACTTGTCAACACAGGAATCTTTGCGCACGAGAGTATTTCATCGATCAGATATTCTGTAGGGGTATGTTCACCGGCAAGCATCGGCATATGATATTCATCAATAGCCGCGCGATCCAGAAGAACACGTGTCATTCCATCCGGTATCCTGAACATGCCACCGTTTGAAACAGACGAAGTGCATTTCAAGAATGCTGCAGCCAATCTTGCAGGATAACCTCCTCCGGTCGTGCCTTCAGGAAGAATGTGATCATTATCCGGACGATCAAAACCAAGCCATACTGCGATAGATACCGACGGAGTAAGCGCCACCGTCCAGGCATCCGTATTTCCTCCATTGACATATCCGACTGTACCGGTTTTTGCAGCAACCGGAAATTCAACAGCCGCCAACTGGCTCGCCGTTCCGCTTTGGGCAGCTTCTTCCAGCATGCTGATAATCATGCGCCCGCTCTGCTCCGTCATCACATGTGACGCCTCGCCAGTGTACTCATATATGATTTCTCCGTGTTTATTCTCTATTTTTCGGATTGTGTGCGGCTCTACACTGCTCCCGCCATTAACCAAAGGAGCATATGCTGCGCTCAGTTCAGCCGGTGAAACGCCCGTGCTCAATGATCCCAATGCAATTGACAAGTTGTAATCATTTTCATTCAGCTCAATACCTGCACGCTGTGCGTACATACACGCTGTTTCAATACCGGTTTTTGTAATCAGATCAACAGCGGCAAGATTCATTGATTTAGTCAGTGCCTGTCTGAGTGTGACAATGCCATATTCTCTGCCGCTCGCATTTGAGGGTGAGTATCCGCCGCCAAAGTCCCTTGCAGTATCGTTCACCAGACTTAATGGCGTATAGTTCAGAAAATCAATTGCCGCTGCATATACGGAAATCGGCTTGAATGTCGATCCGGGTTGTCGCTTTATCTGCATTGCGCGATTCAGACCGAGCCGTGTTGCATAGTTTCTGCCGCCGATCATGCACATAACTTCGCCATTTTCCGGATTCAGGGCAATCAGAGCAGATTCAGGCACCGTTCCGTCTTCAGCATTTCCCGGGAAATACTCGGCGCTGCGATACAGCAGTTCGGCAGCATTTTGCATTGCAGGCTGCAATGAAGAATAGATCCGGTATCCCCCGGAGAGCACCTCCTCGATAGAACAATCCAGCACATTTGCAGCTTCCGTTAATACCCCGTCTATATACCAGTCTCCATCAGCCTGCAATCTGTCTTCTTCGACAAGAACGATCTTCTCCTTCAGCGCGATCTCCGCTTCATCTTCGGTCAGATACTCTTCTTTTCTCATTGCTCGTATTACAGTATCCCGACGTTCAATAGACCGTTCAAAATCGATATGCGGCGCATAATTCCCCGGTGCTTTTACGACGCCGGCCAGCAGTGCAGCTTCTGATACAGTCAGTTCAGCACATGTTTTGTCGAAATAAACACGGGAAGCCGCTTCAATGCCATAAGCTCCTTTTCCGAAATAAGCCGTATTCAGATACGCGCATAATATTGAATCTTTATCGAGCCTTCTTTCCAGCTGAAGTGAAATCCATATTTCCTGAGCTTTTCTGGAGAGTGTTTTTTCACTGGTCAAATGCGTCAATTTAATCAGCTGCTGCGTAATCGTACTGGCTCCTTCTCTGTAACTGCCGGTCTGAAGATTCCTGATCAGCGCGCCGCCCATTCTCAGAATATCAATACCCGGATGTTCATAGAAACGTGCATCTTCAATGGCGATAAAGGCATTTCTGACATGCTTCGGTATTTCATCGAATGTCAGCAGCACACGATTCTCTCCGGCATGAAGTTCTGCCGCAACTTCGCCTGATTCATCATACACATATGTTGTCTGATGCACATCATTCAATCTGTTCATATCCAACGACTGCCAGGACGGAATATCAAGGATGACGATTATTCCAGCGCATAACAAAATAACCATCGGAATCCACCAGCTTTTTATTAACCTCTTCACCATACAGACCTCCGTCGCTTTTTTACTATATTCTACCCGATAGCAGCTGGAATTACCCTTAATAAAGCCCGTGATTTTACGCCAATACAGACCATAGTCTTTTATCAGAACTTGAATCTGTCGCCACAATCATGCTCACGCCTACTAAATATTCCAATATTCTGAATGCCGTTGATTCAACGACCCTGTATTTCGTCTTGATTAACGAAGAAAGTCTTATACAAAAGACTACCGCCTGCCTGATATGGCAAGCGGTAGTCGTAATCTGTTATGGGATGCTCTTTCCTGAGAAAATCAGTTCGCAGCACGGTTATTGGCTGTCGCAACCAGAGAAACACCGGTTCCGGCAATGTCCTCAGCAAGAACCTGACCGATGGTAATCGGCGCAACGGGACGGAGCTGGGCAAGTGCCTTCAGTACATCGTCGATGGCTGCCTTCGGAACGGAGTCGGCGGTTTTGCAGGAGCATACAGGACGAACGCCGCCAATAACCCTGACACTTGTCGTTACGACGCGCATCGGGCAGCTCATTTCCTGAATGCCATATTCCTCACCGCGCTTACAAGTGTTGCCGGTTACGGTGTAATTATCGCCGTCTTTAGTTACAGTCAGACGGCAGCCCATCGGGCAGCGGATACAGGTCATTTCCTTAACTTCCATCTGACTTAAGCCTCCATTTCCAGCGTGATGTCGCCGGTGATCTTATCGGCATCCAACGTGATCTTCTCCATTTCGCCGGGCGTCATGATCGCCTTTCTGCGAGTGGCGAGCACTTCTTCGCCGCAGCGTACAACAAGCTTCGCAGGACGGTACGCATTACCAACACGGAAGTATACATCGAGCTTTCCGCTGGCATCCGCGGAGATGCGCTGCGGAACGGCATAACGAACGCCGTTCGTCGCATTGACAGAATGGTACTTCTCAACCTTCTTCTCACCGCCGGCAACATACTGAGCAGCAGAAAGACCGGCAAGCTTTGCTTCGTTGCTGACATTATCAACCAGATCGTGCACGTGCAGAACGTTGCCGCAGGCAAAGACGCCGGGGATCGAAGTCTGACGGGTTTCGTCGACGACTGCACCGGAGGTGATGCGGTCCATTTCTACGCCGGCTCCGTTGGTCAGTTCGTTTTCCGGAATTAGGCCAACAGACAAGAGCAGCGTATCGCACTCATAGGTCTCCTCGGTGCCCGGAATCGGACGCTTAGTTGCAGGATCAACTTCCGCGATCGTAACAGCCTCAACACGTTCGCGGCCGTCTACGCGGACAACCGTATGATTGAACTTCAGCGGAATGTTGTTATCTACCAGGCACTGTACGATATTACGGTTCAGGCCGCTCGAAAACGGCATCAGCTCAGCAACAACTTCAACCTTAGCGCCTTCCCAGGTCATGCGTCGGGCCATAATCAGGCCGATATCACCGGAACCGAGGATGACAACTTTTTTGCCGGGCATATAGCCTTCCATGTTTACAAGGCGCTGAGCGCAGCCGGCAGTGTATACGCCCGCAGGGCGGGATCCGGGAATATTCAATGCACCGCGGGTCCTCTCACGGCAGCCCATGGCAAGAACGACAGCTTTTGCTTCGATTTCGATCAGACCGTTCTCAGCGCTGACCGCAAGAATCTTTCGCTCGTTGTTCAGCTCAAGTACCATGGTATCGGTCATGATTTCGATAGAGGTCTTCTTAACCTCCGCGATGAAACGGCCGGCATATTCAGGACCGGTCAGCTCTTCTCCGAAGAAATGAAGACCGAAGCCATTGTGAATACACTGTTGAAGAATGCCGCCGGGTTCATGGTCGCGTTCAATGATGAGAATATTCAGCTCAGGCTGTGCGCGCCACGCTTCAAGCGCAGCGGCCAGACCGGCCGGACCGCCGCCGATGACGGCAATATCGACAAACTTCTTCATATTCTTCAGTCCTCCTTCAGAACGCCGGTCAGCAGGCGGGAGTTGCCGCCGAACTTGGTCAGCTCAGTCATGGGGATTCCGAGCTCACGGGAAAGAATTTCCATGACGCGCGGTCCGCAGAAGCCGCCCTGGCAGCGGCCCATACCGGCGCGGGTGCGACGCTTTACTCCATCGAGCGAACGCGCGCCGCGGCGAATGGCTTCGACGATTTCGCCTTCGGTGATCGTTTCGCAGCGACAGATGATGCGGCCATAGCGAGAATCCTTCTCGATCAGCTGAGTACGCTCTTCATTGGAAAGATGACGGAACTCGGGGATGGCTTTGCGAATCGGATTGTAATCTTCCTTTTCGACCAATTCAGCACCGGCCTTGCGCAGGAGGGAGTCTACCTCTTCAGCGATGGCAGGAGCGGACGTCAGACCCGGAGAGCAGATACCGGCAGCCTGAATGAGCTGCGGGCATACTTCGGAGATCTGAATGATGAAATCGCCCGTAGACGGCTGAGCACGTACGCCTGCAAAAGAAGTGATGACACTGCGCAGATTGATCGTCGGAACAGACTTGCGGGACAGCGCGGAAAGCTGATCGATGCCTTCCTGCGAAACGGAAGTATCCAGTTTATCCGTCTGATTGACGGCAGTAGGACCGGCAAACATATTTCCGTCAACCGTCGGTGCAACCAGAACGCCCTTGCCCAGCTTGGAGGGAGTCTGGAAGATAACGGTCTTTACGCTCGTAGCAGTGCGGTCGAGCAACATATACTCGCCCTTGCGGGGAGATACAGTAAACGAAGAATCACCCAGCATCGCGGATACTTCATCAGCAAATACACCGGCGGCATTGACAACATGCTTGGCGGTAATCTTTTCTTCGCCCATGGTGATCTCGACAACGCCGTCCACAACCTTCATTTCGGTAACAGGATGCCCAAGCAGCCATTCACAGCCGTTTTCCTTGGCATTTTCTGCACAGGCGATCGTCATCTGATAGGGGCAGGAGATTGCTCCGGTAGCGGCATAAAGCGCCTTGGTTACCTCACCGCTCAGAGACGGCTCGATTTCACGGGCGCGGTCGCCGGAAATCAATTCCATGCCGGGAACGCCATTCTTGATGCCGCGATCATACAGCTCCTCCAGCACCTTTTCATCCTGCTCATCAAAACCGATAACAAGAGAACCGATTCTCTGAATTGGAACATCCAGATCAGCGCACCATGCGTCGTACATAGCATTGCCCTTGACATTCAGGCGAGCTTCTACGGAGCCGGGCGGGCAGTCATAGCCCGCATGTACAATAGCGCTGTTTGCGCGGGACGCACCCATTGCTACGTCTTCTGCGGCATCGATCAGGGCCAGTTTCAGCTGGTAACGAGACAGCTGTCTCGCGATAGCACAGCCTACGACGCCGGCGCCGATGACGGCAACATCATAATTGGTTGCAGACATGTTCTCGATCATTCCTTTCGTACTTATACAAAAAGCCGCGCCAAATAACCCTTCGACAGAGCGATTTGCCGCGGCTTCTCTGTAACTCATCAAGACACCAGAAATCTATGCGACAAGCCAGCCGCGCAAGCTTCGGATTAGTTTTTGAATTCCGCAGCGATTTTCTGAACCATTTCGTTCAGCGTGTTGAACTTATCTTCGACGTCTGTCAGCAGTTTCATCTGAGCATGGGCACGAATCAGATTGTGCTCGGGCGAGCGCACCTTGAAATACAGATCTCCGTCAATATAGTCGGTCAGAAAGCGCATGGCCAGCTCGCATGCGATGACCTTGATGCTGAGCGGCAGCAGCGCGATTTCCTCGTCCGTCA
>JAFQQU010000187.1 GCA_017410445.1 Clostridia bacterium
ACCAACAAGGAAATGCGCGACCGTCTCTCCCGGATGAACGCCGCGGTCATGGGCTCCGATCAGGATCCCTTCTACGGCGCGCCCGCAGTGCTCATCGTTCTGGCCGACCGCGCCGTCCGCACGCATGTATACGACGGCAGCCTGGTCATGGGCAGCCTCATGCTGGCCGCTCATGCAGAAGGCGTCGCCAGCTGCTGGATTCACCGCGCCAGAGAAATGTTTGATTCCGAAGAGGGCAAGCAGATTCTTAAGGATCTGGGCATCGAAGGCGATTACGAAGGCGTCGGCAACCTGATCATCGGCTATGCGGACGGCCCCGAGCCCGCCGCCCGCCCCCGCAAGGAAAACTACATCTACCGCATCGACTAAACAGACCGAATTCTATGTACAAAAGGATCCCCGGCCGTTCGCACGGCTGAGGATCCTTTTTCATTGTTATTGATTCTTTTCTTCCGGTATGGCGGATCGGTAATACAAAAGTTCGTCATCACACGCCACGGACATCATATACCATCTGTCTTCAATCCGGATGAGGAGGAAGGTGCCCTGAACGGGCTCGTCCCATCTTTCCTTTAAAGCAGCTGAACGCCGGCCTCCTCGCAGATTCTGCGGGTCTCGTCGTCCCACAGAGAAACCTGAACCTCGCCGATGTGCGCCTTGCCCAGGATCAGCATGCTCAGGCGGGACTGGCCGATGCCTCCGCCGATGGTCAGCGGCAGTTCTCCGGCCAGCAGCTGCTTGTGGAAGGGCAGCTCGCGGCGGTGTTCGCAGCCGGCAGCCTTGAGCTGACGCTCCATGGCAGCCGGATCAACGCGGACGCCCATGGAGGAAATTTCAATCGAAGCGTCCAGCACGGGATTGTAGAAAATGATGTCCGCGTTCAGCGTCCAGTCGTCGTAGTCGGGGGCGCGGCCGTCGTGCTTCTCGCCGGAACGCAGCACATCGCCGATCTGCAGAATGCAGACAGTTCCGTGCTGACGGGCGTAGGCATGCTCGCGCTCTTTGGAGGTAAGATCAGGGAATCGATCCTCCAGCTCCTGCGTGGTGACGAAGGTAACGCGCCGCTCTGGCTTCCACGAAAGCTCGGGATACCGAGCGCGCATGGCGTCGTTGGTCAGGCAGATCGCGCCGACAATCGCTTCAATGGTATCCTTCAGGAACGCCATGTTGCGCTGACGGTCGGAGATGACCTTTTCCCAGTCCCACTGATCGACGTAGATCGAATGGATATTGTCCATCTCCTCGTCGCGGCGAATGGCGTTCATGTCGGTGTACAGGCCCTCGCCCACCGGGAAGCCGTAGTCTCTGAGCGCCATGCGCTTCCACTTCGCCAGCGAATGAACAACCGCGCCGGGCCTGCCGGTTTCGCGGATTTCGAAGGCAACGGCGCGCTCATAGCCGTTCAGGTCGTCATTCAGACCGGAATTGGGATCGACGAACAGCGGCGCGGAAACGCGCTTGAGGTGCAGCGCATTGGACAGAGAATCCTCAAAAATGCGCTTGAGCTGGCCAATGGCCGCCTGCGTATCATAAAGCCCCAGCGTGGACTTGTATCCGGCGGGAATATATGTCTTGCTCATGAGATTCACGCCTCCTTACGGGTAGAGCTGCTCGAAGGTCTCGTAGTGATCTTCGGTGTAGTAGATGTAGCCGTCCTTGGAGTAAACAATCCGCTTGGAGCCGCGGTATCCGCCCTGATAGTCGATATCGCACTCAAAATACTTCTTGTCTTTGGGAAGGATGCCCTCGTAGTTGCCGAATTTGTCGCCGCCGATGCTCATGCCGGGCGCAACCTCCCAGAGATTGCCCTTCTTGTTATCCCAGCCAAGGTCATACGCATCGTTCTTGGTGATGTAGTTGCCGGGGAGCTTTCCATAAAGATACAGATACAGGCCGACCTCTTCCTTCGAGGAATAGTGCCCGTCCTCGCGCAGCGTCGTCCCCTCGTCTGCCGGCAGAATCTCAGTTTCCGCGTTGTAACCGCCCGTCTGATTGCTCAGCGCAATGATATCATCCAGTTCAATGCCCAGCTCGGAGCAGCCGGTCAGCAGCATCGCGCCGGACAGAATCAGCGCAAGCAGCAGGCTCAGCCATTTCTTCATCATGTTCATCATCCTCCCTGTCCTCTTCTCAGTTCTTCCTCAATGTATCCGATCAGGCCCGCAATCGCCCCTTCATCATGATCGCACACTTCGATCATGTCCGGAAGCGTACGGAGCTTGTCGATTCCGTTCTTCGGCATTGCGCGCCGGTCAGCCATCTGAAGCATGCCGTAATCATTTTCGTAGTCGCCGATCGCATACAGAACCGACCGTTCCCGGCCCGTCAGGCGCTTCAGCGTGTTCAGCATGGCGCCCTTCGTGCCTTTTTTCGACTGCACTTCCATGATGGTCTGATGGCCCAGCTGAACAAGGCATCCTTCTCCGGCTGACTCCTCCAGCACCTTTCTGAGCCGCCCGAGCTGCTCCTCCGTTCCGTCCCAGCCCAGCTTGTACCACCTGCCGTGCGGCATTGATTCATATGGCATGATCCGAAAATGATCCAGCATGTTGTAAAAGGTCTTTTTCGTCATCTCGCCCAGCCGCTCAGTCCAGAATTCGCCGCGCACCGAGATGCGCATCTGCACATCCGGACACAGCGTCCGCGCCGCATCGGCCATCCGGCTGATTTCAGGCTCCGGCAGAAACTCCTCATGGACAATCTCGCCGGTCGCGGCATTCCAGATGCACGCGCCGTTGCAGGCAATGACCGGAATGTTGCACAATTCACTGACATTCGGAACGACCGAGGGAATATTCATGATCTCCCGCCCGGTCGCGATGGTGAACGCGCCGCCTTCTTTCTTGAAATACTCGATGGCTTCGACGTTTTCAGGCACCATCCGCGATCCTTTGCCGAGAAAGGTTCCGTCGATGTCCGAAACGATGATGACTCCGTCAAACTTTCCCATCTGGCACCGCCCCTTTCCGCGCCTCGATCTCCGCTTCGATATGCCGGATCAGCCCGGCAATCGCGCCCTCGTCATGACTGCATACTTCAACCATGCCGGGAATCTTCCGGAGCTTGTCAATTCCGTTTGCCGGCATGGCGCAGCGATCGGCCATCTGAAGCATCAGAAGATCGTTTTCATAGTCTCCGATGGCCCAGAGCTCGGCGCTTTCCCTTCCGGTCAACTGTTTGAGGCGGCTGAGCATCGCGCCCTTCGTGCCTCGCACCGAAAAGATCTCAAACATCGTTCTGCCGCTCATCGCGCAGACGCATCCGCCCTTCAGCAGCGGCTCGACAACCTGCCGCACCCGCTCCATCCGCTCCGGCTCGTCCATCCATGTGATCTGATGCCAGCAGCCGTGCGGAATCTCCTCATACGGGACGATCTCGATATATCCCCGATACTTTTCCCGCACCGGACGGATGATCGGATAATCCTTATCCTCCACCTGCTTTCCGCAGCAGGCAATTCTCATGGAAACCTCGGGGCAGGCCGCGCGGACCGCATCGACAATCGCCGAAATCTCCGGTTCGGGAAGGAATTCCTCGGTGACAATCCGGTCTTCCTGAAGGTCATAGATAAACGCGCCGTTGCAGGCAATGATCGGGATGTTGCACAGCTCCTTCACCATCGGAATGCACCGTGGAATGCTGAACACCTCGCGCCCGGTGGCAATGGTGAAGCAGCCTCCTTCTTTCTTGAAATACTCGATTGCTTCTATGTTTTCGGGGACAATGCGCGAATTCTTTCCGAGAAACGTTCCGTCGATATCGGAAACAATGATGATTCCGTCAAACTTTCCCATCCGTCACCGTCCCTCTCCGCGGCCATCCAGCTCGTTTTCAATGAAGCGGATCAGCCCAGCAATCGCGCCTTTATCGTGATCGCACACTTCGATGATGCCCGGAATGCTTCTCAGGCTGTCCATTCCGTTTGCCGGCATGGCGCAGCGGTCCGCCGCACGGAGCATCGCCAGGTCATTTTCATAATCGCCGATGGCCCAGAGTTCGGCGTTTTCTTTGCCGATCAGCTTCTTCAGCCGCCCGAGCATGGCGCCCTTCGTCCCCTTTATCGCCTGAACCTCAAGAATGGTCGGGCAGGCCAGCATGCTGACGCAGCCGCCCCGCATCATAGAATCAATCAGGGGCCTGAGCGCAGTCAGTTCCTCCGCCGTTCCTTCCCAGGCGATTTTATGCCAGTTTCCGTGCAGAATCTCTTCATACGGAATCGCACAGGTTCTCTCCGTTTGTTCGTTCAGCCATGCAGGGAGGTTCTTGGCGTTCTTCTCCATCAGGTAATTGCCCTGACAGGTGATCCGCATGAACACATCCGGGCTGTGCCTGCGCGCCGCGTCCACAATTCCGCTGATCTCCGGCTCGGGCAAAAACTCCTCCGTCACGATGCAGTCTTTTTCAAGATCATATACATACGCGCCGTTGCAGGCGATCAGGGGAATATTGCAGATTTTTTCAAGCTCCGGGATGGACGGCGGAACCAGAAAATGCTCTCTGCCGGTCGCCAGCGTGAAGCTGCCGCCCTCGCTCTTGAAATATTCAATCGCTTCGATGTTTTCGGGAACGACTCTGCCTCTTCCGAGGAATGTGCCGTCAATATCGGACACAATGATGATTCCGCTGAATTTTCCCATCGCTCACCGCTCCTCTCGCCGCTTGCCGGGCATGGGAATCTGTGCAAGCAGAATCGCCGCGAATACCAGCACACAGCCGACGATCTCCCTCTTTGAGAGAACATCTCCCAAGACCAGACAGCCCGCAAGGCAGGAAAACACCGATTCAAGGCTCAGAATCAGCGAAGCCACCGTCGGGTTCATATTCCGCTGCCCCACAATCTGAAGCGTATACGCCACGCCGCAGGACAGAGCGCCCGCATAGAGGATAGGCAGCCATGCGCCCATGATTCCATCGACCGTAGGCTTTTCCGCCCAGAACATCGGAACCGCACAGACCACTGCACAGACAAAAAACTGAATCATCGACAGACGGACGCCGTCCACGCGGGGCGAGAAATAATCAATCACCAGAATATGGAAGGAGAACGCCAGCGCGCACAGAAGCACCATCAGGTCGCCGAATTCAATTGAAAAGCCGTCCTTGATGCACAAAAGATACATGCCCGCCGCCGCCACAAGGACGCTGATCCAGACCAGCGCGGAAGGCCTCTTCTTCATGAAAATGCCCAGCACCGGCACGATGACGATATACAGCGCGGTGATGAATCCGGCCTTTGAGGGCGTCGTATACACCAGACCGATCTGCTGAAGGCTGCTCGCAACGGCCAGAACGGTTCCGCACACAATGCCGCCGATGATCAGCTGTTTTCGCTGCGCCCTGAGCTCGGCCTGCAGCTGCTCTTTGGGCTGCTTTTTCATCTTATCCAGCAGCGGAATGATCGGCATGAGGACCAGACCGCCGATCAGCGCTCGCACCGAATTGAAGGTAAACGGGCCGACATAGTCCATGCCGATCGTCTGCGCGACAAACGCGACGCCCCAGATCAGCGCCGTCAGCATCAGCATCATGCTGCTTTTAACCTGTTCCGTCTTCATGAATCCTCACCTGATGATTTAATATCTTTATATGATACCAGTTTCCTGCGCACTTCGGAAGAGCCGCCCCGCGAAAATAACAAATGCATTACACAAAATCCGTAGCCTTGCAGGATAAAAGGAGCCCGGAGATGCTGTTCCCCGGGCTCCCGCCTGATTACCGCCTGCCGTCGAATGTCCAGCCGCAGTCGTTGTGATAAATCATCTGTCTGGTCATGCCGCCGTCGATGCAGATGTTCTCCCCCGTGATGAATCCCGCCTTGTCTGAGCAGAGGAAGAGAACCATATTCGCAATGTCCATGGGATTTCCGACGCGTCCGGCCGGCTGCTGAACGGCGTCCGGGCCGTCATATACAGTAAACGCCGTGTCGATCCATCCCGGTGAGATGGAATTCACCCGCGCCTTTCCGGAAAGACTCACCGCCATGGCATGCGTCAGCGCGTGAATGCCGCCCTTCGCCGCCGTGTAGCTCTCGGTCTGCGGCTGGCTCATCCGGTCGCGTGAGGAAGAGATATTGACCACCGACGCTCCCTCGGCAAAATACGGCATCAGCAGCTTCGTCAGATAAAACGGCGCGGTGACGCCGATGGAAAGCGCCCGCTGAAACTCCTCCCAGCCGCACTCGTCAATCCCCTTCATGGGCGGCGGCGCGTTGTTGACAAGGATGTCCACCCGGCCGCTCTCGCCGATGATCTTCCCGGCAAACGCTTCCAGATCTTCCTTACGGCCGACGTCGCCCGTGAAGCAGTCGTTTTCAGCCGTATCCATCACATATACCTTCGCGCCGCATTTCCGGAGTTCTTCCGCAATCACCCGGCCGATGCCGCCTGCGCCGCCGGTCACAGCGGCCACCTTGCCCTCAAACATGCTCACGCCTCCCTCTCTGTCCGCCCAATTTGGGCTTCAGTCAGTATTCTCATCAATAATTCGCTCTGACACCTGGCAATCTCCTCCTTCGACAATGCGAAATTACCCCGAATCCAGCACATGATCGTATTGGCCATGCCGCCGGCGCAGAAGGCCGCAGCCATGCCGATTTCTTCATCCGATCTTTGGGGCAGCAGATTGCTTTGGCGCATCCAGTCTTCCAAAGTCTGCTGAATCGTGCCCGTGACAATTTCCAGCAATTCCCTGCTCATATCCGCCGTCAGAAGATGCTCAATCAGCAGCCGGTTTTCCTGAACGCCCGCCAAAAGATAAATCATCCTCTCCTCAATCGAGATTCCCCTCAGCTCCTCCGCCCGCGTCTTCATGACATATTCGAGCGTAAAGCGCATTAGGTCATATTTGTCTTCGAAATGCACATAAAACGCCGACCGGCTGACCATCGCTTCCTGGCACAGATCTCCCACGGATATCCTTTGAAAGCTTCGCTTCTTGAGAAGCCTCATCAGCGCGCCGGACAGCATGTATTTCGTCTTCTGAACGGTCCCCGGGCTCTTCGTCCCCATGCTTCTGTCCTCCTCTGTCCGATCATCGATACAGACAGTTTATCCGATCGCTCCGGACATTGCAAGGAACCCGGTGTGACGCCAATCCGAACTCTTTTGAACACATTTTTCCACTTGTCCACAATTGGACAATCTCCAGATTCTGTAGATTGAATTTCCCCCGCGCCCCGGATATGATGCTGACAGAACCCAAGTTTCAGCCGACTTCACAGAAAGGATGAATCCAATGTCAGCCACCAAGCGCACCTCCGTCAACATCGTCATTGCTCTTTTATTGATCGTCAGCCTGCTTCTGCTCGTCAAGCCTTGCTATTTTGCCGAAGACGACTCCACCTCCGTCATGGGCTACATCTTCATGGTTACCGATCATGATCAGATCACCGATCTCTTTGAGGAAGCCTACCCCGGATTCGTGCTCAACGGTCAGGTATGGATGCCCATTCTCATGTTTGCCTTCGGGCTCGGCGCTCTGTACATGATGATCGCTAAGCGCAGCATGACCTCCGGCCTGATTCTCCCGATGGTCTACTGCATCTTCGGCATCATCATCTGCTGGACCAATCAGCTGACGCGCTTCGGCGGCGTTGCCGTCTGGCAGACCGTCGTGCTGACCGCCGCATTCATCCTCTGCCTGATGAACGGCAACTGGGATTTTGGCGCCGCATCCTCCGCATGGACAGCCGATCCTCATGCAAAATCGAAGCTGAAGGATATCGGCAAGGCCGTCCGCAAGAAGAATTTGAACAGTCTCAAGGCCTATGCGCAGAGTCAGGACGTCGAAATCCGGGTTGCTGCCATTGAAGGAATCGCTAAAGTTGGCGGAAACGACGCCTTCCAGGCGCTTGTCATGCAGCTGAACTGCACCAACCCCGATGTCCGCATCGCCGCCGCCAAAGCCCTGAGCGATCTCGGCGACGCCCGGAGCCGGAGCTTCATCCTACACTACATGGAATCCGATCCCGACTCCCGCGTCCGCAGCGCCATGCGGAAAGCGCTCTCCGGCCTTTCGCTTCAGAGCATTTGATCTTTCTCACACAAAACGCCCGGCAGATTCACTCCGCCGGGCGCTTTCTTCCGTTATTCGGCCATCACAAACTCAATGCTCTCCGCCATCCGGTCAAATACCGGACCGTAGTCAATTTCACCTTCAGCCGGGAACTGGGCCGTCATGCAGCAAACCTGATCCGCATCCATCACCAGAT
>JAFQQU010000188.1 GCA_017410445.1 Clostridia bacterium
ACTTTCCACGACCGCGAGAGCGAGCTGAAGGCGGCCTGCGAGGCGCTGGACAAGCAGCTGCTGGCCGACGCCGGCGCGATGGGCGGCGAGGACTATCAGCTGATCGTCTCCGCGGCCTACCGCCATACCATCGGCGCGCACAAGCTGATTGCCGACGAGCGCGGCGAGATGATCTTCCTCTCCAAGGAAAACGACTCCAACGGCTGCATCGGCACGGTGGACGTAAGCTACCCGTCGATTCCGCTGTTCCTGCTGTACAACCCCGAATTCGTGCGCGGCATGTGCCGTCCGGTGCTGAAGTTCGCTTCCATGCCGGTCTGGACCTATGACTTCGCGCCGCACGACGTGGGCCGATATCCGCACGCCACCGGTCAGGTATACGGCGTGAACGGTCCCAAGGAAGTGCGCACCGGCGGCCCGGTTCATCCGCCGTATTACATGTATCCGGCGGACGCGGACGCCTACAAATTCCGTAGCCAGATGCCGGTCGAGGAGAGCGGCAACATGCTGCTGATGCTGTATGCCGCGGCCAAGGTGGACGGCGACTACACGCTGATCCGCGAGCATATGGGCCTTCTGGACAGCTGGGTGAAGTATCTGATCGAATACGGCGAGGATCCGGGCGAGCAGCTGTGCACGGACGACTTCGCGGGCCATCTGGCGCACAACATCAACCTGTCCGCCAAGGCCATCTGCGGCGTCGCAGCCTATGCGCTGATTCAGAAGGGCCTGGGCGACGATTCCGCCTATGCCGAATACATGGAAAAGGCCCGCGCCATGGCGAAGAGCTGGTTCGAGCGCGCCAACGCCGGCGGCTATACCTACCTGACCTTCGATCAGAAGGGCTGGAGCATGAAATACAACATGGTCTGGGACCGCCTTCTGAACCTCAAGCTCCTGCCGGATTCCTTCTACCGCGACGAGACCGAGAGCTATCTCGACCGCATGAACGAATACGGCCTGCCGCTGGATTCCCGCGCGGACTACACCAAGTCCGACTGGATCCTCTGGGCCGCTTCCATGGCCGACGGCCCCACCTTCCGCCAGCTGATCGCGCCGATTGCAAAATTCCTGAAGGAGAGCGAGAGCCGCGTGGCCTTCTCCGACTGGTACGACACCAAGACCGGAAAATACGTCCATTTCATCGCCCGCAGCGTACAGGGCGGCCTGTACATGCCCCTGCTGGCGCGCAAGTGGCGCAGATAACGGGATCAATATGCACTCGCGGCTGTCCTTTGGGGCGGCCGCGTGGTTGTGTTTGAGAAGACTTCGGGAGGAGGTTTATATGCACTTCTTATCGCGGGACAAAAATTTCTACAAGCAGTTCTTTTCCATGCTCTTTTTCATCGCCGGGCAGAACCTGATCGTATTCAGCGTCAACCTGGCGGACAATATCATGATCGGCAACTTCAGCGAGAACGCGCTTTCGGGCGTTGCGCTGGCCAATCAGGTGCAGTTTCTTTTGCAGATGGTGGTCAACGGCGTCGGCGAGGGCGTTGCGGTCATCGCGGCGCAGTACTGGGGCAAGCGGGAGACCGAACCCATCCGCCATGTCACAGGCGTGGGACTCAGGGTCGCGCTGATTGCGGGCCTCGTCTTCCTCGCGGCGGGCCTGATGATTCCCGAGTTCATTCTGGGCCTTCTGAGCACCGATCAGGCGGTCATCGCCGAGGGCGTGAAGTACATGCGGGTCATCAGCTTCTCGTATCTCACCTTCAGCCTGTGCTCGGTGCTGCTGTCGGCCATGCGCAGCGTTGAAAACGTCCGCATCGGCATGATCGTTTCCTTCTCTGCGCTGGTGGTCAATGTGTTCCTCAATTACTGCCTGATCTTCGGCCGGCTGGGCTTCCCGAGGCTGGGCGTTCGGGGCGCGGCGCTGGCCACGCTCATCGCCCGCATCATGGAACTGACCGTCGTTCTGGTGTATGCGACGAGAATCGACAAGAAGCTCATGCTGAAAATCAGGAGCCTCTTTGCCTCCAGCGCGCCGCTCATCCGCGACTACCGCAAGCACGCCACCCCGGTCATCCTCTCCGGATTTTCGTGGGGCGTCGCGATGTTTCTGCAGACCGCCGTGCTGGGCCGCATGGGCTCGGCCTCGGTCGCCGCAAACAGCATCGCCTCCTCGCTGTTCTCGGTCATCTCGGTCGTGTGCTACGGCTCGGGCAACGCCGCCTCGGTCTATACCGGCAAGCTGGTGGGCGCGGGCAATATGGAGAAGCTGCGCGAGAGCACCAGAACGCTGCAGGTGATCTTCCTGTGCATCGGCGTGCTGTCCGGCGGCGCCATCTGGCTCTGCCGAGACTTGATCATCTCGATGTACAACGTGCAGCCCTCGACGCAGGAGCTGGCGAGGCAGTTCATCTCCATCCTCGCCGTGACCATCGTCGGAACGTCCTATCAGGTGGCTTGCCTGACCGGCATCGTGCGCGGCGGCGGACACACCAAGTTCGTCTTCTACAACGACCTGATCTTCATGTGGGGCATTGTGCTGCCGCTGTCCTTCCTGGGCGCGTTCGTCTGGCAGCTGAGCCCGGTCATCGTGTTCTTCTTCCTCAAGAGCGATCAGCTGATGAAGTGCATCGTCGCGGTGTTCGAGGTCAACAGCTACCGCTGGATCAAAAAGCTCACGCGCGACGCCGCCAAGGCGTAACCGATTTTTCTTCATGCTCTCTGTCCGGACAGGCGCGCCGGGCGGAGAGCTTTTTGCTGTTCCCGGGCGGATTAAGTTATTGATTCCCAGTTACTTTCCCGCCATCTTTTCGGTTGCACGGTTGACAGGCTTCCTTTTGCTGCGGTATACTTAAAAAATGATATTATGACGGAACTATGCCCTCGGGGCGAACGCCGATAAAATAAGAAGGAAGGGGGAGCGGGCCATGGTCAGACAGCATCTTTACCGCGTGCTGCCGGACGGCGGTCAGACCGTCGCGGCCAGTCCGTCGCTGAAGGACAGCGCATGGCTGAATCTTCTGGAGCAGCAGATTCAGGCCGTCGAATATGCCGCCCTGCCCGCGCCGATCTTCTATCAGTATCCGCTGGGGCGCGGGCTGGTCGTCTCCCGCTGCGCGCCCGACCCGCTCAGCGAAGAGGGGGCGTATCTTGCCCATCAGCTGGTCATGGACGAGATGGACGACATGGAGAAATTCATGAAGGCCCGTCCGCTGGCGCTGAGCCACTTCCTGCCGTATTATCTCGTCAGCGAGACGTCGGAGCTTACGGACCTCCTGCCCGAAGCGCTGGGCGACGAGACTGACCTGAACGACTGCTATGACGCGCTGGACCGCTTCTTCGCGGGCGACGAGGCGCTTCTGAGCCAGCTGCTGGCCTGCCTTGCGCTGTGCGCGCGGGACAAGCGGCAGTATATCCGGGTCACGCTGAACGACACGCTGGAAAACGTATCCATGTACGGCCGTCAGCTGACCGAGCTGATGCTGTGCGCCCTGCCGCTGGACGACGCGCTGCGCATCAGCTACTGCTCGCTGCAGCCGGTTGACAGCGTGAACATGCAGTATACCGTCTGCTTCTCGCCGGACGGCGGGCAGACGCTGGAGCCTGCCGCGCAGGAAATTCTGGTCAATCTGGGCAATCGCTCGATCACTGCCGCGCAGGGCGTCGAAATGCCGGACGCCGGACGCTTTCTGACCGCCGCCCGCGCCCTGATTGCCCATAAGCTGGGCGGAAACCGGCCCGAGCATAAGGCCGGCCCGGAGGATAAGCTGAACATGCCGCCCTTTGAAAAGGGCATGTCGCTGAAGCAGTATTTCGCCGAATGGAGCGGAGCGCTTGCCGAACGCCGCGCGCAGCTCACCGAGGAAGCCTTTCAGACGCTGGCCGACGGCGAATGGGCGGAGATGCTGGGCCACATCGTCGAGGCGGGCGAACAGCTGGAGAACGAGCGGTTCGTGATCGACCTGAGCGGCATCCTGTACCGCATCCGCAAGGAAAAGCTGCAGGTTCCGCTGGCGCTTACCTCCGAAACGCTGACCGATCTGGTCGTTCTGCTGCTGGACAGCATTTCATGGCGCAAGATTGACCTGACTGAACCGGCGCTCAGCCGGGCCGTCCGCAATGCCTGCGCCTATGCGCAGGTGCTCGGCGCGGAGCAGTTCCCCGAGGAAGGGCTGATCGCCTGCCGGGTCGTTCACCGGATGCTGACCGCGCCCATGTCCATCCTCAGCTCGCTGGAGGACCTGTCAGAGCTGGAGGAAAAATCGGAGGATGTGTTCGACGCGCTTCAGCAGTGCTTCCGCAAATACGTGCTCAAGCGGCTGGCCGCCGATATCGACGTCATCGACGAACAGCTGGCCGCCGCCGCCATGATGGGCTTTGCCAAATTCACCGACGGCATTCCCGATCTGCGCGCCGCCGACAAGCTGGCCGAGCGGATCGAAACGCAGATCGACGCGCAGTCCGCCCGCCGCTTCCGGCGCATGCTGGACAAGCTGCGCCGCCACATGCGCTCGACCAGCGACGGCATGATGATCCAGCGCAGGCGGGATATGCGGCTGTTTCTGCTGATTTCGCTTTTGCTGGTCGCATTGATTTCCGGCATTTCCGTGTGGTTTCTGTTTCTGAGCTAGGAGGGTGAAAGTATGAAGTATCTGATCGTTGTGGACATGCAGACCGACTTTGTCTCCGGCGCGCTGGGCACGAAGGAAGCGCAGGCGATCGTCGGAAACGTGAAGGAGAAGATTGCGTCCTTCGAGGGCCGCGTCATCTTCACCCGGGACACCCATGAGGAGAACTACATGACCACGCAGGAGGGCAGAAATCTTCCCGTGCCCCACTGCATCCGCGGAACCGACGGCTGGCAGATCGTTCCTGAGCTGACCGGCATGGCGGAGGAGATCATCGACAAGCCCACCTTCGGAAGCACCTCCCTTGCCGCGCTGCTGGCGCAGGAAAACGAGAAGGAGGCGGTCGAATCGGTGGAGCTGATCGGCCTGTGCACCGATATCTGCGTCATTTCGAACGCGCTGCTCATCAAGGCGCAGCTGCCCGAGGTTCCCGTATCGGTGGACGCCGCCTGCTGCGCGGGCGTGACTCCGGAAAGCCATAACAACGCGCTGGCCGCCATGAAGATGTGCCAGATTGCGGTGAAAAACGAGAAATAAGCATGTCCGACCGGCTGCATTGTGTGCGCGCAGCCGGGCGGCGTTTCAAAAACGGGGGTTTTATATGAAAATTGCGACCTACAACGTATGGGAATCCACCGCCGGGTTTCCGCTCCGGTTTCATCATATTATAGAAGAAATCCGGGCGGCGGACGCGGAAATTCTCTGCCTTCAGGAGGTCGAGGGGCCGAGGATGCACAGGCTTCTTTCCGAGGACTGCGCCTACCCGTATTCCGCGCATCACGTCCGGGCCGGGCTGTCCGTGCTCAGCCGCTTTCCCTTATCCAATGCGCGGGAATACGAATACGGCCTGTCCGCACGGGCGGAGATATCCGGCGGCACGCTGCTGATTGCGGACGTTCATCTGCCGTGGAAGAGTGCGCTTGAGAGGGAGCGGGCGATTGCGGAGACGGTCGGGGCGCTCAAGAAGGAGCAGGCGGACTATTCGCTGCTTCTGGGCGATTTCAACTGCTCGGATGCGTCGGCCGTTCATCATTTCCTCCTCGGGGACTGTTCGCTTCATTCGGAGGAGGCGTATTATTTCGATCTGGCCGAAGCGTATGCCGGCTTGACGGGTACACCTGCGCCCGCAACGCTCAATTTCCGGGAGAATCCGCGCTGGGGCGTTTATCAGGAGCGGAACACCATCGAGAAGAATCAGCGGTTCGACCGGGTGTATCTGGCCAATCCGTATCCGAAGCGGTATCCGGAGCTTCTGCGCATGTCCCTGTTCGGAACGAAGGTCTATGAGGAAACCGGCCTGTGCGCGAGCGACCATTACGGCGTGCTCGCGGAGCTGAAATTCTGAAAATAAGCGAAAAAATGGCTCATCACGGAAAGTTGTGGGATCTGCAGTGACAGCATTCGCTACCGTAGGCTCCCCTGTGCAAGGCGCGACGCGTTAAGAAAATATGCCAGCGGCATATTTTTAGCCAAAGCGGGAAGCGTAAGCGACCGGGAGAGCTGTCACCGAAGGTGACTGAGGGGTTGCAAGGCGGCATTTTGCACTAAATTCTCGATCGAAACTAAGTGCAAAGCGCAGCGGTACAACCCCTCCGAGCGCTTACGCGCCCACCTCCCCGTACACCGGGGAGGCTTGAGCCGGCATCCCACAAGTTTCCGTGAAGAAGCGAAAAAATTCCCGCTGTCCGGCTGAATGATCGGCCCGGACGGCGGGGTATTTCTGTCTGTTCGGTTATTTTGCCCATTCGGTCAGCTCACCGGAGAGCGCAAAGCAGTTCACGCCCTCGCGGTCGCCGCTCATGGCGAACGAATCTTCGCCGATTTCGGTCCTCAGGGCGATGCTCTGCCCGGGCAGCAGCTCATGGGAGTAGTTAACGATGAGGGTCTTCACGCATTTGTCCTTCAGCGTCTCCATGCCCAGCGCGTCGCTCATCCAGGAGACGTATCGGGTGTTGTTGACATGGCAGTTGACGTCCAGCTCGCTGTATCCGGGGAGATATTCGCGCGTGGGGGCGGATTCGGAGGAGACGGCCGCCTTGCCCGGCATGCGCAGCGGCGGCTTCTCGGCGCAGGTGGCGATTTCCATGCCCAGCGCGGCCGGCGCGACCATCTTGCGCTCGGTCAGGTCCATCAGCACCCAGATGGTGCCGGCATAGCCCAGCCGCTCGCCCGATTCGCTCTCGAAGAGGAAATACCGGGGATACATCCACTTCATGACCGGCGCGGCCCACGTGCGGCAGACCACTTTTTCGCCGATCCGGGGATATTTTTCCATGTGCAGCTCGCTTCTGGTCAGCACGAAGGCGAGGTTCATTCCCTTGAGCTTATCAAAGCCCGCGCCGAGGATGCGGCTGTGGGCGGAGGCCAGCTCCTGCATGGCGGTGAAGATCTCGGAGGGCTTCCAGCGGCCGGTGAAATCGCAGTCGCGGGACTGAAGGCAGAGCGTTTCGATGAGCATGTTTCCGGGGGTGTGTTCCATGAGATACGGCGCTCCTTCTGTGTTCGGATTGGGTGGGGAATCAGTCTCTTCTTCTGCGGCCGCCGGTCATGACGATCAGGCGCAGCAGCTGAAGGATTGCGTTCATCGCGGCGGCGACATAGGTCATCGCGGCGGCGTTCAGCACGCTCTTCGCGCCGGGCAGCTCGGCTCCGGTCAGGTATCCGCCGTTTCCGAGGGCGGCCATGGCGCGGGAGCTGGCGTTGAACTCAACCGGCAGCGTGATGAGGGTGAAGAGCACGGTCAGGGAGAACAGCAGGATGCCGATGTCGATCAGCGGATTCCAGCTGAAGATCATGCCCAGAACGACCAGAGGCCAGCTCAGGTTGGAGCCGATGTTGACCGTGGGCACGACGGCGGTGCGCAGAACCAGCGGGCCGTACGCATCCCTGTGCTGAAGGGCATGGCCGGTTTCATGCGCGGCGACGCCCAGCGCGGCCAGAGAGGTCGAGTTTGCGACGCCCTGAGAGAGGCGCAGCGTGCGGGAGGAGGGGTCGTAGTGGTCGGTCAGATTGCCGGAAACCACTTCGATGTTCACATCGTAGATCCCCTCGGAATGCAGCATGTGCTCGGCGACCTGCGCGCCGGTCATGCGGCAGGATGCGTTCACGCGGGAATATTTGGAATAGGCCGATTTCACGCGGGACTGCGCCCAGAAGGTGAGCAGGATGCCCGGAATCAGCAGGATCATGGTCCAGTCGTAATAGAACATAGCTCAGTGCTCCTTTCTTTGGCAGAGACTCAGTCTGCCCTTCGTTTGTATTCATTATACCACATGCCGGATGGCAAGGATATGGCGCAAAGTTGAAGGAGCCATTATTTTACGCATCCTCATGAATTTCTAATCCGGTCAGCTGCCACGAAGAGGCTGCGCCGCCGGGCACGGACGTGTAATAGGCGGGAACGATGGTCAGCACGTGGTTTTTCATCTTCATGAGCCCGATGGCGGGCCGTCCGTCCGGCAGGGGTGAGCGCAGCGGAACGCAGCCGTCATACCCGGCGGCGCGGCCGAGCGCTTCTGCACAGGGGACGGCGGGCGCAAAATAGCTCATGGCCTCGCTCATGAGCCCCAGCTGCGCCGCTTCGACGGCGGCCTCCGCGGCTGCGGCGGGAGTATCCGGGCGGACGGGCGCGCCGTGCTCCCACATGGGCTCGGCCAGCGTCATCTGCCAGCCTTGCGGCGACGCGGCCCATGTTTCCAGCGACGCATGGCCCACGCTGTCCCCATAGGCATGGAGCAGGCGGAGGCCGCTGCCGTCCTCGAGGGGGATGATGCTCTTCCCGGTGACGCTTAGGAGCAGCGCGGATGCGTCGTGCCCGAGCGCGGCGGCGTACTGCCCGCCGTCCTCCAGTCTGCCAAGAAACAGCACGCCCGAGGGAACGGACGAGGCGGACGGCTTCAGCGCGCCTTCCGGAAGGGGATGGGTGAAGGAACCGGAGGGCGTTTCGCACAGAATGGCCGGCGCGTCGGTATAGAGGAAGGAAATCTCTCCCGTCCTTCCTATGGGCTCGGGGGCATGAGGCGAGGGCAGAGCCTGCGGCGTCAGCTCCAGCTCCACGACGCCGTCCGGCCAGAGCGCGGCGCACATCCTCGGATCGGGCTCCGCAATCACCGGCGCTCCGCGCGAGAGCGGCAGGCGCACGGCGAGCGGCAGAAAGCCCGGCGAATAGGGGCGCAGCTCCACAAAGAGCGCGCCGAAGGGCGATACGGGCAGGGCGAGCGGACGCTCTCCGTCCGTTTCTCCGGCCAGACGGCCGTTCAGATACACCATGCCTGCTTCATTCGACCGGATGAGCAGCACCGTCTGCATGGAACCACCTCCTCAAGGCATACCGGAAAGTCCTGCTTACAGCGCAACCTCGACCCGCGAACGCAGCATCCACTGATTGATCTGAATGAGATAGGCCAGCATCTGCGGCCCGGACATCAGCTGACCGAACCACGGCGTCGCCGAGGGCGAGAGGTCGCCGTCCATGAGGCGCAGGACGGCCTCCCGGTCGACGAGCTGAAGGATGGGCGAGCCGGAATCGGACAGGATATCGCGCAGGACGCCGGTCGCCAGCTTCGCATACAGCGGATGATAGGTCTTGGGGTAGGGACTCTTTTTCCGATAGAGCAAATCGTCCGGCAGCAGCCCCTGCATGGCCGCGCGCAGCAGCCCCTTTTCCTGCCCGCCCATCGACTTCATCTCCCACGGGACGTTGTACACATACTGAACCAGCCGGTCGTCGCAGTAGGGCGTGAGCACGGTCAGCCCGGCGGCTGCGCCCATCGCTGCGGCCCGCTCCTGAAGATTTGCCATGAAATACTCGAAGCACACGCCCTGAAGCGCTCGGAGGCGGGCGGACTGCGCGCTTTCTCCGGACAGGCGCGGCTGACGGGCGAGGGAATCGCGCCAGCGGTCGGCGGCGTATTCGGACAGGCGCAGCGCGCGGCGGGCGTCCTCGGTGAGGATGGATTCCCTCAGCTGAAGCGACCCGGACCACGGAAAGCCGTCCCGCGCGAGCAGCTCTTCCCGGTGAAACCACGGGTAGCCCCCGAACACCTCGTCGCCGCATTCGCCGGAGACGACATGCTTCGCCTCGCCCGCAATCCGCCGGGAGAAGAGCAGGAGCGAGCTGTCCACGTCCGCCATGCCCGGGAAGCCGCGGGCGGCGGCGGCTCCGTCCAGCGCGCTTATAAGGGACTCGATGCTGAGAACGACGCGCGTGTGCGAGGTTCCGATGAAGCGCACTGCCTTCTCCACGAACGGCGCGTCCTGCTCCGGCTGATAGCTGCCGCCGGAGAAATGGCGGTCGTTGCCCTCATAATCGACGGAGAAGGTCCGGACGGGCAGATGGGCGTGTCTGGCCAGCAGCGCGGTGAGCACGGTCGAATCCAGCCCGCCGGAGAGCATGGAGACCGGATTGAAGCGCGCGGCGTCCCTGACTGCCTGACCGGCGAGCGCGCGCACCCGTTCGACGGTCGCCTTCTCATCGTCCTCATGCGGCGCGGCGGCGAGGGAAAAATACCGCCTTACGGACACGCCGTCCCCGTCCGCGGTCAGAATGTGTCCGGGCGGCAGGGCGCGGACGTCCTTAAAGGGGGTGGTTCCGGGCGTTCTGGCCGGGCCCAGCGCGAACACCTCGCGCCAGCCGTCCGCATTCACGGCGCGGCTGACCTCGGAAAGCTCAAGAAGCGGCGCGGGATGATCCGAAAAGGCGATGAAGCCGCCTTTGTCGGCCCAGAACACCGGCCCGGCCTCGCCCATGCGGTCGGAGGCGATCATGAGGCGGTCGCGGTTCTGATCGATCACCACCAAGACAGCCGGCCCCTCGATTTTTTCCGCGGCCCGGTCGCCCCAGAGAAGATAAGCGCTCATGAGCAGCGCAGCGGGCCGCGAATCCGTGCTCACGGCCCGGCCGGCCGCGCGGATTTCGGCGCGCAGGGTATCGGCGTTTCGGATCCAGCCGGAGATCAGCGCGCACACGCCGTCGCCGGCCGCATGGCCCTGCCCGCAGAGGACGTTCCGGCCCATCATGACGTAGGGCGCGTCGTAATAGCCCTGCAGGGCGCGCGGTTTATTCGAATGATACATGCCAAGGAACTGTGCCAATCGGGAACTCCTCCTCATCTGCCCGTTTCCGGGAGCAGTTTGTATTCGCCCCGGCGCGGGACGGCTGTTCATATGTATGCGGTCGGGGGGAGATATATGTCCCGCAGGAAGCGGCATGGCATATGCGCGGCGTTAAAACTTGAATTCCCAAAGAATTTTCTTTTGAGGTTTTCATAAATCCCCTTGACAGACGAAACAGATTTCAATATACTTAAGTGGTTGTTTTGTTGAATACGTGTCTTAAGACACATAACATGAAGGGGTGTAATGAACCATGTTCCGTACTTATCAGCCCAAGAAGCGTCAGCGCTCCAAGGTGCACGGCTTCCGTGCCCGCATGAAGACCAAGAACGGCCGTAACGTACTGAAGGCCCGCCGTCTGCGCGGCCGCAAGGTTCTGTCTGCGTAATTTGACGTGGATGGTCAGATGAAAAAGGGAGTTGGAAGCCCCGTCCCGCCGAGTGGGGCGCGGGCTTCCACGCATAATTACCGGTTAGGGCGCGCCTTCTCGCTGGGCCGAAATAAGCAGTTTACCTATGTATACCGGCGCGGGAAATCCTTTCCAAGCCGTCGCATGGTGCTGATTTACCTTCGGGCCCGGGAGCTGAAGGTGGGCTTTTCCGTGTCTGCCAAAGTGGGAAACAGTGTGACGCGAAACCGGGTCAGGAGACGCATGAAGGAGGACTTCCGCCTGCTCCGTCCGTCCCTCGTCCCCGGCAAGTACATCTTTATCGCACGAACCGGCGCAGCCGAGGCGCCGTATCCCGCGATGGCGGCCGAAATGAAGTCTCTTTTGAAGAGAGCCAAGCTGTTCAATAACGAGGGAGGAGACGCGTGATGCGTGCTTTCCCGAAGCGGGCGCTTATGGGAGCGATCCGTTTTTACAGGCGGCACATCAGCCCGATGTTTCCGCCTTGCTGCCGCTTTACCCCGACCTGCTCCGCATATGCGCTGGAGGCGGTGGAGAAGTACGGCGCGCTCAAGGGCGGATTTCTGGCGCTTAAGAGGATTCTCAAGTGCCATCCATTTCACCCGGGCGGCTATGATCCTGTGCCGTAATCGGGACATCTAAGGAGGAGCTTCCATGCGTTTTGGTTTTATCGGCGATATTCTTCGCTGGCTGCTGGATTTGATTTACAGTATCGTCCCCAATTATGGCGTCGCCATTCTGATTTTCGTTTTGATAATCCGCGTCTGCATCATGCCGCTGGAGGTCAAGAGCCGCCGCGGAATGAAGCGCATGCAGGAGTTCCAGCCCAAGATTGACGAGCTGAACAAGAAGTACGCCAACGACAAGGAACGCCTGAACCAGAAGATGTCGGACCTGTACAAGAAGGAAAAGATCAGCCCCATGTCCGGCTGCCTTCCGATGCTTCTGACCTTCCCGATTCTGTTTGCCATGTTCGCGGTTATGCGCGAGGTTGCCAACGAGAAGACCGTTGAAATGATCCTGAACATCAAGGCTGCGCTGACCGCCGGCAACACCGAGTATCAGCCCGTTCTTGAAGGCTTCCTGTGGATCAAGAACGTCTTCCAGCCCGATTCCTTCATGTCCACCGTCGTTCCCGCCGCGAACGAGCAGGCGATGATGGGCGTCACTGCGTTCGGCGCGCTGACTCAGGAGATGATCGACGAGGCCAAGGCCTTCCTGCTGACCCCCGAATATGCCGAATGGGCCGCCGCCTATGGCAACTCGACCGTCTACAGCGCGCCCATGCTGATGTGGACGATCTCCATCCCGAAGAACTTCAACGGCTGGTTCCTGCTGCCCGTACTCTCCGCAGTCACGCAGTTCGTTGCGTCCCAGCTGATGAACACCACCAACCCCACGCCCAGCAACAGCCAGCAGAACAGCACCCAGCAGATGATGAAGTGGTTCTTCCCGCTCTTCTCGCTGTGGATCTGCGCGACGTCCAACGCCGGCTTCGCCCTGTACTGGGTATTCGCCAACATCATCCAGGTATTCCAGCAGATCGCGATCAACAAGTGGATCAGCTATACTGATTCCAAGAAGAAGCTCATTGAGGAGGCTGGCAAGTAATGAGATCCATCGAGATGACCGGCAAGACGGTTGAAGATGCCGTCAAGGCTGGTCTCAGGGAGCTGGGGTGCGATTCCTCCGACGTCACCATTGACGTGCTCCATATGGGCAGCCCCGGACTGTTCGGCATGTTCGGCAAGCTCGCCAAGGTACGTCTGACCGTCAAGGAAGAAGACCCGGCTCTGGACTTCGACCTCTCCGATATCAGCCTGAGCCTCAAGCCCGGCAAGGCCCCCAAGGCCAAGCCCGAGCGCAAGGCTGAGGAGAAGAAGGCCGAACCGAAACCCGCCGAGCCCGCGAAGGCTGAGGCGCCCAAGGCTGAGGAGCCCGCGAAGGAAGCCCCCAAGGCCGAGGAAGAAAAGGCTGAAAAGCCCGCTGCTCCCGTCAGGGAAGAAAAGCCCGAGGCCGAGAGCAAGCCCGTCCGCGAGAAGAGCGAGCGCCCCGCCCGCAAGCCCCGCAAGGCGGAAGACAAGCCCGAAAAGACCGAGCGCCCCGCGCCCGTCAAGAAGGACGAAGAGCCCTTCGAGCCCTCTGATCCCGAGAAGCTGGGCGAGGCCGGCAAGCTGGCTTACGATTTCCTGAAGAACGTCACCGAGAAGATGGGCGTCACCGTCGGCATCCGCGTGGTCGAGGCTGAGGATCATCTGTCCGTCTCCATGATGGGCGATACCCTGGGCATCCTGATCGGCCGCCGCGGCGATACGCTGGACGCGCTTCAGTATCTGACCAGCCTGCAGGTGAACAAGCATCGCGACGGATACATGCGCGTATCCCTCGACACCGAGAACTATCGCCAGAAGCGCGAAGAGGCGCTGACCAAGCTGGCGATGCGCATGGCTGCCCGCGCCCGCAAGACCGGACGCAAGGTTACGCTGGAGCCCATGAACCCCTATGAGCGCCGCGTGCTGCACTCCGCTCTGCAGAACAATGCTTATGTTACCACTCACAGCGAAGGCGAAGAGCCCTACCGCCGCGTGGTAATCACCCTGAAGCAGGACGCCGAATAAAGAATATGAACCCGCCGCTGGGAACGAGCACCGTTCCTCGCGGCAGGTTTTTTGTGGTTTTGTTGGTTTGTCAATGATATTGGACAGTGAATGAATA
>JAFQQU010000189.1 GCA_017410445.1 Clostridia bacterium
CAAGCCGTTCCTGTTTGAATCCGGAGATATTTATGTCTGCCGCATCGCTCCCGGAAAGGATTTCATCCATATCGAGTGGCTGGGCGATCCGGATTGTACGTATGACGTATGGATGCGACCCGAAAATGAAGGCGATTTCATCAAAGCCGCCTCCGTAACCGGCGCCGAGGCGACTCTGACCGGGCTGGATGAATACCGGGACTATGAGTTCTATGTTCAGCACGGCGATCTGAAGAGCCGAGTCCGTCTGGCCCGCACCGGCGAGGCCGTCGGAACGGTCGTCAATTACCTTCATCCGCGTGACAAGGCTTATTCCTTCTCCGGACAGTATCTGTGCTCTCCGTCCATGGTCCGCCTGCCGGGCGGCGCGCTGCTCTCCTCCATGGATCTTTTCGCCGGCAATGCCCCGCAGAACCTGACGCTCATCTTCCGGTCGGATGACAACGGCGAAACATGGCATTATGTGAGCGAGCTCTTTCCCTGCTTCTGGGGCAAAATGTTCGTTCATAAAGGCGAACTCTATATGCTCTCCTGCTCGACCGAATACGGCGATCTCCTGATCGGCAAGAGTACCGACGAGGGCAAAACGTTTACCGCGCCGACCGTGCTTCTTCGCGGCGGCTGCAAATGCAATGCTCCCGGCGTTCACAAGAATCCACAGCCCGTCGTCGAATACAAAGGGCGTCTCTGGAATACTTGCGAATGGGGTGCATGGGCCTGCGGCTACCACGCACCGATGGTCATCTCCGCCCCCGTTGACAGCGATCTTCTGAAAGCAGACAGCTGGAGCATTACTCCTCCTGTCAAGTACAATCCCGAATGGCCGGGCGTCGCAAAGGGTCCCAGCTCCGGAAATATCGAAGGCGCTCTCGCCATTGCTCCGGACGGAGAACTCTACAATATCATGCGGTATGATATGAGCAAAACCACTCCAGACCGCGGTCTGGTTCTCGCCTACAAAGTCAATACCGACGATCCAGACGCGCCGCTCACTTTCTCCCATTCGATCCCGCTGATGGGCAACAACACTAAGTTTGGTATCCACAAAGACCCGGAATCCGGTCTGTTTTTCGCCATCATCTGCCGTTTGACCGAAGGCAATCCCGGCAACGACCGGCGTCTGGCCTCTCTTATGAGCTCGAAAGACCTCATGAACTGGTCGCTCGTTACCGATCTTCTTGATCATCGTGATATCGCGTCTGCGCAGGACGTCGGCTTCCAGTATATCGATTTCATGTTTGACGGCGACGATCTGATCTACCTCAGCCGCACCGCCATGAATCAGGCGCATAACTTCCACGACGCAAACTATCAGACTTTCCATCGCGTAAAGAACTTCCGCAATCTGATCAAGTAATATTGCTCGACAAAGAAAAGGAGGACTTACCATGCGTTATCTGATCGGTCTTGACATCGGCACCTCCGGCGCGAAGTGCATCATCGCGGACGAACTGGGCCGCGTCGCCGCTTCCGCCACCATCGAGTATCCGCTCTATACGCCTCAGCCCGGCTGGGCCGAACAAAACCCGATTGACTGGTGGGAAGCCGTCGCCGAGGGTTCTAAAAAGATTCTGGCCAAGAGCGGCGTTGCGCTGACCGACATTGTCGGCGTTTCCCTGTCCGGTCAGATGCACGGCCTAGTAGCGCTTGACAAGGAAAGAAGCGTCATCCGGCCCGCCATCCTGTGGTGCGACCAGCGCACTCAGAAGCAGTGCGACTGGATCACCGAAAAAGCCGGCGGTATCGGCGGACTTCTGAAGCTGACCAACAATCGCATGCTGACCGGCTATACCGGCGGCAAGATTCTCTGGCTGCGCGACGAAGAACCCGAGAATTTCGAGAAAATGGATGTATTCTTCTGCCCGAAGGACTATATCCGCTATCAGCTGACCGGCGAAATCGCCATTGATGTATCCGACGCCTCCGGTACCGGCTTCTTCAACACGAAGAAGCGCTGCTGGAGCGACGAGCTGATCGCTATCGCCGGGCTCGAGAAGTCCATCTTCCCCGTATGCCTCGAATCCACCGATCTGGCCGGACGAGTCACCAAGCGCGCCAGCGAGCTGACCGGTCTGCCTGAGGGCCTGCCCGTATACGCCGGCGGCGGCGACGCCGTCATCCAGACCACCGGCGCAGGTCTGATCGCTCCCGGCATTCTGGGCGTTGTCATAGGTACTGCCGGCAACGTATCCATGGGTCTGAGCAGCTACACCGATAACCCCGGCGGCGCGCTTCAGATGTTCTGCAACAACGAACCTGGTCTGTGGCACGCTTTCGGCTGCACGCTGACCGCAGGCGGCGCATACCGCTGGTACCGCGACACCCTGTGCGAAGCGGACATCCGCAAGGCTGCCGAATCCGGTATGAACGTATATGATCTGATGGGCCAGGCTGCCGAGCAGTCCGTACCGGGCGCGAACGGCGTCACCTTCCTGCCCTATCTGACCGGCGAGCGCTGCCCCTACCCGGATCCGAACGCCCGCGGCGCGTTCTACGGCCTGTCGCTCGCATCCACCCGCGCTGACATCACCCGCTCCGTCATGGAAGGCGTTACCTACAGCCTTAAGCAGGTCGTTGACCTGATCGGCGGCTTTGCTCCCGCCGAAAAGGTATATACCTCCGGCGGCGGCGCTGCCTCCGCACTGTGGCGTCAGATGCAGGCCGATATCTTTGATCTGCCGGTTTACACCATGTCCGCAGCCAGCGAAGGCGGCGCATACGGCGCAGTCATGGTCGCGGGCGTCGGCGCCGGCGTATGGAAGAACCTGAAGGAAGCCACCTCCATTCTGCACGTCGAAACCGAAACGCTGCCCAATCCGGCCAATCAGGCCGCATACCGCGAGGCGTTTGAGCGTTACAGCGCGCTCTATCCCGCGCTCAAGCCGGTATTCGACCGCTGATAAACGAACTGACAAGGCGCTGCCCGAGAGGATATTCTCCGGCAGCGCCTTGTTTCGAACTGTTTTTACTGAGGTACTTATGGAATTTCATGAAAAACTGCAGGCGCTGCGCAAGCAAAAATGCCTGACACAGGAAGAATTAGCCTCTCAACTATTCGTATCCCGTTCAGCCGTCTCAAAATGGGAATCCGGACGCGGATATCCCGGAATCGACTCCCTCAAAGCCATTTCAAAACTCTTTTCGGTATCGATTGACGACCTGATCTCAGCCGACAAGCCGGATGTGCTCACCGTGAAGGAGCATCCCGACAAAGAACGCTCTGCTTTCCGCCCGATCAACTGGGGCTGGATGGACTGCAGTTCGATCCTGTTGCTTGTTTTCCCTCTCTTTGCTGACCGGACAGGTGAAACGATCCGCTCGGTTCCTCTTCTGTTTCTCCCCTCACGAATGTATATCACACTCCCCGCTCTTCTTCTGATTTTTCTGACCGTTCTTTGCGGCGCGCTGACTCTTATCTCTCACAAAAGATCTTCAATTCCACCAATTCAGCATTATGATCTTATTTCACTGTTGCTGAGCGGATGCTCTGTTCTTCTCTTCATCATCACCCTTCAGCCTTATGCCGCCGCTTTATCCATGCTGC
>JAFQQU010000190.1 GCA_017410445.1 Clostridia bacterium
CAGCGCTGCATTGTACTGCCGGATTGAATTTCGCAGGGATAGCTGCCCAGGCGCAGCGTGCCGCCCTTGTCGATTTCATCGCTCTGACCGGGCATGAAGTCGATCACCGGATGTGGCGTGCATTCATCGAATTCATGGGAATTGGCTTTGTCCAATCCGGCAGTGTGACGCGCGTATTCGATCACCGCAATCTGCATGCCCAGACAAATGCCGAAATAAGGCACATGCTGTTCACGGGCATACTTCGCTGCCAGAATCATGCCTTCAATGCCGCGGGAACCGAAGCCGCCCGGTACAATAATGCCATCCACCTTGGAGAGAATTTCCTCATAACCAGTTTCTGTCAGCGTTTCAGAATCAATCCATTCGATGTTGACCTTCGCATCCAGTGCATAACCCGCATGGCGCAGTGCCTCGGCCACCGACAGGTATGCATCATGCAACTGTACATACTTTCCGACAAGGCCGATGGTGACAGACTTGCTCTGATGCCGCACGCGCTCCACCATGGATTTCCACTCTGTAAGATCAGGTTCTGGCGCATCGATATGCAGTTCGCGGCAGACGATACCGGAAAGGTTGGCTTGTTCAAGCATCAGTGGCGCTTCATAGAGAATGGGCAGCGTCAGATTTTCGATCACACAATCCTGCGCCACATTGCAGAAGCTGGCGATCTTCTGGAAGATGCTTTCATCGGTAATCTTTTCGTCGGCGCGAAGCACGATGATGTCCGGGGAGATGCCCATGCCCTGAAGTTCCTTTACGGAATGCTGCGTGGGCTTGGACTTGTGTTCACCGGAGGCTTTGAGATATGGAACCAGCGTTACATGGATGTACAGTGAATTGTCCTTGTCCACCTCCCGCCCCACCTGACGGATGGCATCGATGAAGGGCTGGCTTTCGATATCGCCGATGGTGCCGCCGATCTCAGTGATCACCACGTCGGCCTCCGTCTTTTCGCCTACGGAATAGATGAAACGCTTGATCTCGTCGGTGATATGCGGGATAGTTTGCACCGTAGACCCCAGGTATCCGCCCTGACGCTCCCGGGAAATGACATTGGAATACACTTTGCCTGTGGTCAGGTTGGAGAATTTGTTCAGGTCTTCGTCGATGAATCGCTCGTAATGGCCGAGGTCAAGGTCAGTCTCCGCGCCATCCTCGGTGACATAGACCTCGCCGTGCTGGTAGGGACTCATGGTGCCGGGATCTACATTGATGTAGGGATCCAGCTTCTGCGCGGCGACCTTCAGCCCTCTTGCCTTCAGCAGCCGTCCGAGGGAAGCTGCCGTAATACCCTTGCCCAGCCCGGAAACCACGCCGCCGGTGACGAAAATATACTTTTTCATGTTCAGCACCCCATCAAATGTTGATTGACTTCGATTGCCGCAGCCCTGCCGTCTGCTATAGCGCGCACTACCAGCGACTGGCCGCTGCGCATATCACCTGCAGTAAACAGTCCGGGAGCGATCCTGTGTGTCCCGACATAAATATCGGGAACGCCGCGCCGGTTGAGGTTTACATTGAATAGATCGGCAGTTTCCTGCTCGCACCCGACAAATCCCGCCGCAATGAGCAGCAGCTGACAGGACAACCTGCGCTGCGTTCCGTCAACGGGAAGCATTCTGCCATCCGCGCTGCGGGAAACGCTGACCACTTCAATTTCGCTGATCCTTCCGCTTTCATCGGGAATGATGCGCTGAACGGTGGTTTCAAACTGGCGCGGGTCTGCGCCCTGCACGGCGATGGCTTCAATTTGTCCATAGTCTGTGCGAAGCGTGCGGGGCCATTCCGGCCAGGGATTGTCTCTCGTGCGTTCAGCGGGCGCGGCGGGCATCAGCTCCAGCTGAGTTACGGACCTGCATCCCTGCCTCAGACAGGTGCCAACGCAGTCGTTGCCTGTATCGCCGCCTCCCACGACGATGACATCCTTACCTTTTGCCGAAAAAGTTGCGGGATGACCGTCGAGCAGCGCGCGGGTCGCTTCCGTTAAATAGTCAACGGCAAGAACGACTCCTTCCGATTCTTCGCCCGGTACGTTCAGCCTGCGTGCACGCCGCGCTCCGCCGCAGAGAACGACAGCATCGAATTCCTTCAGCAGGTCGGCATGGGCTTCCGTGTTCATGCAAAATTCCACGCCTTCCGCTTTCATCAAGCCGATTCGCCGGGATACAATCCCCTTGGGCAGCTTCATATTAGGGATGCCGTACATCAGCAGTCCGCCCGGACGGTCTGCCCGGTCAATGACCGTCACGCGATGACCGAAGCGATTCAGCATATCCGCCGTAGCGAGACCGGAAGGACCGCTTCCTACGACGGCAATCGTCCTGTCCGTTCGCTTTACTGGAATTCTCGGTTTGATCCATCCGTTTCGGAAGCCTTCTTCTATGAGATACAGTTCGTTATCCCGGTTGGTCGTGGCATTGTCAGCCATCATGCACGCCTTTTCGCAAAGACCGGGACATACTCTGCCGGTAAATTCGGGAAACGGTGCTGTCTTGATCAGCCGCATCAACGCTTCCTCAACCTGTCCGCTGCACAGCAAGTCGTTCCATTCAGGAATCAGATTGTGTAGCGGACATCCGTAATCCGACTGACAATACGGCACGCCGCAGTTCATGCAGCGGGACGCCTGTTCTTTGCGCGCATCATCGGACAGGCGAACATGAAGATCGTCAAAATCCTTCAGACGCGCGTCTTCCGGGCGGAAAGGGTTCTCCCTGCGGGCGTATTCCATAAAGCCGGTTGCCTTTCCCATGATTTCACCTTCCTTCGATGATGCGCTTGTACTCAGTGGGAATGACCGTTTTGAACAGTGGCAGCGATTCGTCCCAGTGATTCAAAATACGCATCGCCTTGGGCGATTGAGTTCCCTGCTCATGCTTTTCGAGTATCGATTGAAGTTCAGAGGCTTGCGCATCGGATACCGTTTCGATTTCAACCAGCCCGGGATTGATGCGGCTCGCCAGTTCATCGTTTTCATCCAGCACATAGGCGATTCCACCGGACATGCCTGCAGCGAAATTATCTCCAACAGGGCCAAGGATCACCGCCCGACCGCCGGTCATGTATTCGCAGCCGTGATCGCCCACGCCTTCCACAACGGCGGTTGCACCGGAATTGCGCACGCAGAAGCGTTCGCCTGCCAGACC
>JAFQQU010000191.1 GCA_017410445.1 Clostridia bacterium
CGCGATGCGGTGCGGGTTGGAGAACTGATAGCGCTTGTCGCCCGCGTGCACCAGAAGCGGCAGCTTGCCCGCGAAGCTTTCAAACATCCGGTACGCCCGGTCCTCATCAAGCGCAAACAGCTGCATATCCGGATGCAGCTTCACGCCGCGAAGACCCGCGTCCATCATCTGCTTCACCGCATCCCCGGCGTTTTCCATATCCGGATGCAGCGAACCGAAGCCGATGAACCGGTCCGGATGCGCCTTGACGGACGCGGTAATGAACTTCAGCACGCTCTGAACGTGCGCGGGCGTCATCGCAACCGAGTGAACGACGAATTTATCGATCCCCGCCTCGTCTCCCAGCTTCAGCAGCCTGTCCACGCTGCCGCCTTGCTCGACGGGAATATCATAGAATTTCGCAATGCTGACCGACGCCTTTTCCGCGATGGCGTCCGGGAAAATATGCGCGTGTACGTCGATAACCATACCGTTCATCCTTCCGTGCTTCCGTAAAACTGCATTTTTTCTCGCCCGCCGGGTATAAACATGCGGCGCGATGTGTGTTTCATTGTATCACACGCCGCGCCGCTTTTCCGTAAACTATGTGTTGCGTTTTAGCTATTTCAGTTCAATAATTTTCACTTCGTTGACCTTCATTTCCGTTTTTCCGCCGACTTCCTCGCCGGTGATCAGGTCAACGCCCGCGGGGATGGCCGCCTCCTTCGCACAGCCGGAGAAATTCTGAACAAACAGGAAGGTCTTTCCGTCCTTCACGCGGCGGCTCATCAGCACGCCCGCGGTCTGTTCGCCCGGCAGGCTGACGCCGGCGGACGCCGTGATTTCCTTATAGAAATCATCGAGGAACGCCTGATCCGCGCGGCTGGCCACATACCACGCCTCGCCCTTTCCGAAGCTGTTTTTGGTCAGAACCGGCCTGCCCGCATAGAAGTCGTCGGTATAGACCGCCTTGACCTCCGCGCCCTCGGAGTGAATCAGCTCGCACATGAAGCCGCACTCATATTCCCTGCCGTCGTTCATGCGGATGCCGTTCTTCTGGCCGGGATACAGCGCGTCGATCTCCTCCGCCCAGATGCCCATGACCTTCCTGATCGGGCCGGGGAATCCGCCGAGGAAGCACAGGTCGTTCTCGTCAACATAGCCGGTATAGTGCGTGGTGACGAAGGTGCCGCCGTTTTCCACGAATTTTTCAATCTTTTCGCCCACGCCCGGCTTGATCATGTACAGCATGGGCGCGACGATCAGCTTATAGGGCGAGAAGTCCTGCTCCATGTCGATCACATCCACGTCCGCGCCCAGACGGCGGATGGCCGCGTAATGCTCCTTCACCTGCTCCTCATATTTCTTGTCCTTGCGCGGACCCTGCGCCTCTTCCAGCGCCCAGCGGTTGTTCCAGTCGAAGATGACCGCGGTTTCGGCGGGCACGTCGGCATGCAGAACGGGCTGAATCTTCTCCAGCCACTCGCCGACCTCGGTGACGTCGCGGAAAACGCGGGTGTTCTCATTGCCCACATGGTCCACCACCGCGCCGTGCAGCTTTTCGCTCGAGCCGCGGCTCTTGCGCCACTGGAAATACTGTACGCTGTCCGCGCCGTGCGCAACCGCCTGCATGGAGGAAAGCAGATGCATGCCCGGCTTCTTCGGGCGGCAGATATTCTGCCAGTTGACCTGAGAGGGCGTCGATTCCATCAGAATCCACGGCTTTCTGAGAATGCCGCGGGTAACGTCGTATTTGAAGCCCGCGTCGTGCGCAATTTCCTCGTCCGTCGCGTCGCCCGCGCCCCAGCGGGGATAGGAATCGTAGCTGGATACGTCCAGCACATCCTGAAAACGGAAATAGTCGAGGCCCGGATAGGTGCCCATGAAGTTGGCGGTCACCGGCAGGTCAGGCGTGATGGCGCGCAGAGGTTCGATTTCGGCGGCCATGAAGTCGACCGTCTGATGCGTGACAAACCGCTTCCAGTCGAGCGCCAGGCCGTGCACCGCATGCTCGCCGTGAGGCGCCGGGGATTCCAGCTGGCCCCAATCGGTGTAGGTCTTGGCCCAGAAGCCGGTCCACCAGGCGTGGTTCAGATTTTCAAGCGTGCCGTATTTGTTCTTGAGGAACTCGCGGAAGGCGTTCTGGCACAGCTCGCAGTGGCATTCTCCGCCGTATTCGTTGGAAATATGCCAGCCGACAACCGCAGGATGCTTTCCGAAGCGCTCGGCCAGCGCGGTATTCAGCTTGTTTACGAACTTCCGGTAGGTCGGCGAGGTATAGCAGTGGTTGTGGCGGTCGCCGTGGAGATTGCGCACGCGGTTGGCCTCCACACGCAGAACCTCCGGATAGCTTCTGCTCATCCACGCCGGACGCGCGCCGCTGGGCGTCGCCAGAAATACGGATACGCCGTTTTCATACAGCCCGTCCAGCACCTTCTGAAGCCACTCAAAGTCATATTTTCCCTCTTCCGGCTCCAGCGCCGCCCATGAGAAGATGCCCACAGACATCAGATTGCAGTGCGACTTTTTCATCAGCCGCAGATCTTCCTCGAAGATGCCCGGAATATGCCTCCACTGATCGGGGTTATAGTCGCCGCCGTGACCGAATTTGTCAAACGTCCATTCAGGCATAGATTTCTACCTCCATACAGTTTGCGTCCAAAGCCTTCCCCTTGAGGGGAAGCTTATAAAAAGCCCGCCCGGTCACGCAGACCGGACAAGCGCCTTTCTAAGGCTCCCCTGTGCAAGGGGAGCTGTCTGCTCAGCAGACTGAGGGGTTGTCATGCTCCATTCTCTCAGCAAACTCCTGAGCCGAATTATCCTGATTTTCGCAATCATTCAACCCCTCCGAGCGCTCACGCGCCCACCTCCCCTAACACAGGGGAGGCTGAAACCAGCAAGCCCGCCCGATCACGGAGACCGGACGGGCTGATCATCAGTTTACGCGAAGGGATTCTCGGTCGGATACATCATGCCCTTGGGCTGGTTGAAGGAAACCTGCTCAACGCCCAGCAGCTTCATGACGGAGAACAGCGCCTTGCCGGCCTTACCGAAGGCAACCGCGCCGTGATGCGGATAGCCTCCCTCGATCAGGACATGGCGGTAGAAGCGGTTCATCTCGGGGATGCCGAATACGCCGATGCCGCCGAAGGAGCAGGTGTCAACCGGCAGAACCTCGCCCTGCGCGATGTAGCTGACCAATTTGCTGTCCTTGTTGCCTTGCAGACGGAAGAAAGTGATGTCGCCGGGGATGATATCGCCTTCCAGCGTACCGCGGGTGATGTCGGGCTCGCCGCCGCCTTCGAGGCCGCGGTTCATGATCAGCTGATACTTCATCTCGCCCTTCTTCAGACGGCACATGGGAGTATTGCCGCAGTGGAAGCCCATGAATACTTCCTTGGCATTGTAGCCGAACTTGCCCTCGATGTCCTTGGCATACAGATCGGCGGGAACGGTGTTGTTGATGTCCAGCAGCGTGACGCATTCGCCGGTGACGCAGGTGCCGATGAACTCGGACAGCGCGCCGTAAATATCAACCTCGCACGCTACCGGAATGCCGCGGGCGGTCAGGCGGGAATTGACATAGCAGGGAACGAAGCCGAACTGAGTCTGGAACGCCGGCCAGCACTTGTTGGCCAGAGCGATATACTCAGCAGCGCCCTTATTCTCCTCGATCCAGTCGAGCAGAGTGATCTCATACTGAGCCAGACGCGGCAGAACGCCGGGCATCTTGTTGCCCTCGCCCAGTTCCTTCTCCATGTCGGCGATGACCTCGGGAATGCGCGGGTCGTTCGCATGAGCCTGATATGCAGCCAGCAGATCCAGCTCGGAATTCTCCTGAATGTTGACACCCAGGGTGAACAGCGGCGCGATGGGCGCGTTGCAGGCCAGGAAGTCGAACGGACGCGGGCCGAAAGTGATGATCTTGAGCTTGCTTACGCCGATCAGGGCGCGGGCAACGGGGATGAAATCCGCCATCATCTGAGCGACCTCGGGCGCGGTGCCGACCGGGTACTCGGGGATGTAAGCCTTCACGCCGCGCAGCTTGAGGTTATAGCTGGCGTTCAGCATGCCGCAGAATGCGTCGCCGCGTTCGCTGCTCAGAACCGGGATATCCTCTTCCGCAGCCGCCGCGAACATGACCGGGCCTCCGAATTTCTCGGCCAGCAGGGTCTCGGGGCCTTCGGGACCGAAGTTGCCCAGATAAACCATCAGCGCGTTGGCGCCGGAGGCCTTTACCTCGGCCAGCGCCTGCATGGTGTGATTCTCATTCTCGATGGTGGTCTCGATCTCAACAACGTTCAGGCCCAACTTCTGGCATTCGGCCACGACCGCGCGGCGGCGGCGCTGAGACAGAGTGATCGGGAAGCAGTCGCGGCTGACCGCGACGATGGCCAGTTTGACCTCGGGGATGTTGAACATGGCTGTTTCCTCCTTAAATAATATCTGTTTTGATTGACATGCTTATTTCTTCAGCCAGCGGTCCGGCTGAGGAACTTCGAACTGACCGAATCCCGCCTCTTCATATGCGGGATGCGGAGGCATGACGCGCCTGAGCAGCGCCGCCGTGCCGGTGGTGTTGAATTCGCGGCCGGGATTGGCTCCGCGCCATCCGTACTCCGCGCCGGTATCGAGGATTCTGAGCATTTCCGGCAGATGATGCCACGTCGTGACCATGAGCCCCGCGGCGTTCAGCTCGTCCGCCGCCGTTCCGAGGGAACGGATGTTGTTCCGCCCGTCCCACAGACAGAGCACGGTATCAAAGCCCTTTTCCATGAAATATTCCGCCGAGGGAACCTTCGCTTCCTTTATATCATACTGCCAGTCGGCCATGATGATCCGCTTATCCAGCATGGGAAACGCGAGATGCGTCTTCTGATCGGGCCTCGATGTTGCGATGGTCGGCTTTTCCCATGCGGTGCTGTCCAGCAGCGCGTCCCCCCAGATGATCGGCCTTCTTCCGCGCTGGGCCAATTCTTCTGTCAGGCTGTTCAGGTAATCGGCCAGCATTTTCGGGCCGTCCTTTTTGCTGCATTCGGGGCAGGATGCATAAGAATATGCCTCGTCGCAGCCCAGATGGAAGTATTCGCCCGGGCCGCACAAATCCATCAGCTCTTCGCGGATCATTCTGAGCAGGCGGTGCGTCTTCGGGTTCGACAGGCACCACGTCCAGCCGTCCGGCTCAAACAGGGTCTGCCGCGCCGGATTCTGATCCAGCACCACATGCCGCCCGTACATTACTCTCGACTGCGTCGCATGACCCAGATGGTTGAACATGGGAATCACTTCCATGCCCATCCTGCGGGCGATGGCGGTCAGCCGCCCGATTTCCGCCTTGCTCCACGAATGATCCGGCCACGAAAGCTCGGGCAGGCAGTCGTATTTCAGCGTGCCCCAGAATTCGATGATCACATGGGAATACTTCATGATTCCCGCCAGCCGGATGGCCTTTTCAAGAACGGTCAGCGTGTTTTCGGGGAAAAGGCACAGGTGAATGGCGCGCATTTTCAGACGAGGCGCATCGTGAATCTCCGCCGCCGGAAGCTCAAAGCAGCCGACCTGCTCCGCGCCTACGGGCACGAGCATCTGAAGCAGCGTATAAAGCCCGTGAAGCAGCCCGGTTTCATCCGAGCCGATGACGCGCGCGCCTTCGTTCGTCACCTTCAGCGCATATTCGTCTCCCTCATGAAGGGAAACCTCCGCGCCCTTCCCCATGACCGCCTCATGCGGCCGAAGGGATTCGCTCCGCCTGACGGAAAGCACGCCCACATGACATGCAAAGCCGCTCCATAAGGATTCAAGCTCCTCTGTCCGCTCCCGGCTTAAGCCGGATCCGATGCATATCTCCGCCTGCAGACCGATATGAAAGCTGCCTTCCCCCTCCCGGACGGAAACCGGCGAGGGCATAATATCAGGAATTCGCATTTCTGTCACCTCCGCGCATTGCTTCGGCATGATTCCATAATGTCATTATAACACGCTTTTAGCCTTCTGAAAAGCCTTCGAAAGCCTAAAAAGTACCGTTTCTTGCACGCTGCTCTGATTTATCTCTTGAAACCACCGGTAAGCGCATGCTATAATTCAGACACCCGATTCCGTCCCGTTCGGGGCTTCCGCGAGCTGCGGCCCCCCCATGACGGAAGCATGCAAAGGAGCTGTGAACATGAGTAAATTCGCCGTCGGCGTTGACTTCGGAACTCTGTCCGCCCGGGCGCTGGTCGCAGAAACCGGCACGGGCCGCGAGCTGGCTTCCGCCGTGATGAACTATCCCCACGCCGTCATGGACGAGCGTCTGCCGGACGGCGCACCCCTTCCGCCCGACTGGGCGCTGCAGCATCCCGGAGACTACCTCCTCTGCCTGAAAACCGTCGTTCCGGAAGCGCTCCGAAAAGCGGGCGTCTCCGCAGAAGACGTCGTCGGCATCGGCGTCGACTTCACCGCCAGCACGGTGATGCCCGTCACGGACGACCTTACGCCCCTCTGCCTCCTTCCGGAGTTCACCTCCCGTCCCCACGCCTATGTCAAGCTGTGGAAGCATCACGGCGGGCAGGACGAGGCCAACCGCATGACCGAAACCGCCCGGATATGCGGCGAAACCTTCCTCGCCCGCTACGGAAACAAGGTTTCCTCTGAATGGATGATCCCGAAAATCTGGGAAACACTCAATAAAGACCCCGAAATCTACGACCGGGCCGCGCGCTTCATCGACGCGGGCGACTGGCTCGTCTCCCTGCTGGTAGGCCGCGAAGTCCGCTCCGCCTCCATCGCAGGCTTCAAGGCCTTCTGGCAGAAGGATACCGGATACCCCTCGGAGGAATACTTCGCCGCCCTCGATCCCCGGCTCAAAACCCTCGTCCGAGACAAGCTGGGCCCCACTCCCGTCCCCGTCAATTCCAGGGCAGGCGAACTCACCGAAACAGGCGCTTCAATGACCGGCCTGCTTCCCGGAACCGCCGTCGCCGTCGCGCAGATTGACGCTCATGTCGCTATCCCGCCGACCGGAATCGCCGGATCGGGGAGAATGCTGATGATCATGGGCACCTCCACCTGCCACCTGATGCTGTCGGACGAGTCCCATATCGTTCCGGGCATGTGCGGCGCCGTGGAAGACAGCGTCGTCCCGGGCCTCCTGTGCTACGAGGCCGGACAGAGCTGCGTGGGCGACAGCTTCAACTGGTTTGCCGAACGCTGCGTCCCCGAAGAATATATGAAGGAAGCCCGCAGCCGCAATCTCGACGCGCACCGCCTGCTGACCGAAAAGGCGGCTCTCCTGCGACCGGGCGAAAGCGGCCTCATTGCGCTCGACTGGTGGAACGGAAACCGCTCCGTGCTGGTGGACGCAGATCTCACAGGCATGATCATTGGCCTGACGCTGACCACCAAACCCGAGGAAATCTATCGTGCGCTCATCGAGAGCACCGCGTACGGCACGCGGATGATCGCCGAAACCTTCGAAAGACACGGCGTCGTCGCAGATTCGCTCTATGCCTGCGGCGGCATCGCCCAGAAAAACGCCTTCCTCATGCAGATCTATGCGGACGTCCTCGGACGGGAAATCCGCATCGCCCGCTCGGCGCAGACCCCCGCGCTCGGCGCTGCTATGCTGGGCGCAGTCGCCGCCGGGTCTGCTGCCGGAGGATATGACTGCATTGAGGACGCTGCCCGCGAAATGGGCGGAACCCTTGAGACGATCTATCGCCCGAATCCGGCCGCGCACGCGGTATACGACCGGCTCTACCGGGAATACGCCGCCCTTCACGATTTTTTCGGCCGCGGCGGAAACGACGTCATGAAGCGGCTGAAGCAAATCCGCAGCGAGGCGCGCTGACCCATGAAAGATATCTGGCTTTTCTCCCTCACCGCCCTCGCGCTTGTGCTCATCCTCGTGACCGGGCAGTACCTGCAGGGCGATTATGCCGATCCTTCGTACAGCCATAAACCGATATCAAGCGACGCCGGACAGTATGCCGTCGAAAAGGACGGCAGGCTGCTTTTAAACATCAACGCCGTGGACGCCGAAACACTCTCCCGCCTCGACGGGATCGGGGAGACGCTCTGCCGCCGCATCGTTGAATACCGCGAGGAATACGGCGCGTTCGTCAATCTCGACGAGCTGCTCAAGGTGGACGGTATCGGCACCAGGACGCTCGGTCTCATCCGGGATCATCTCATCTGTCTGCCGCCCGAATGACCTTCATTCTATCCTCAAAGGAGAATTCATACCGGCCATGCGAATCATCATGCACGACCTTACCCCCGAACAGTGGGCCCGCCTCTCCCCGGAAACCCGGGAAGACGACGTCATCGTCGGCAACTGCGGCGAGGCAAGTATGAAGCAGCTGGCCGGAGCCGTCTCCGCACGGACTCCTATCCAAAACCTCTATGTTCAGCCGACCTGCATCCCGCGGTTTGTCTACATGCTCGCGGCGCACAGGCTCTTCCGAAGCACCGGAAGGAAAAACGGCGTCAAAGTATAATCTCATTCATTTTCCTGCGCATGCGGCCTCTCCGCGTGCGCATATTTTATATTTCATCATAATTTAACTTGATCCTCACCTTCGTGCGATGTATGATATATACCCTTTCACCATTTTTACCATCGACCGATCGGAGGTGCACCATGGCAGAGATCCAGCATCCCGCCGCGCGGGAGGAACAGCTTCACCTGACACAGACCAAATCCACCATCACCGTCCTTCAGGGGCTCGGGCAGGAGGAACTGACAAGCGCAACCGCCAAGCTCGCAGAAGCCCGCCGCTACGACCCGGACAACCTTCCCCTGCGCGAAATGATGTACGCGCGCGCTGTTCAGAATGTCCATAATCTGGATCTGGCCATGCTGCGCCCTTATTTCACCCGCATCAACTTCACCGAGGAAAGCGGCGAGAAAAACATCTACTACATCGGCAAATACGGCCTGATGACCCCGGATTACAAGGACGTCGTGGTCGTCGACTGGCGCTCTCCTGTGGCCAATCTCTATTATTCCGGCCAGATCGGCCCGATGCACTATATCGCGCCGGACGGCGAAGTGCGCGGCGAGCTCACCCTCAAGCGGCAGTTCGGCATAGAGAACGGAGAGCTGCAGACCATCTTCGATACCGACGTGGTCTCGCAGGACGCCTATCTTCAGTCCGTGCTCGGCGCAACCACGGGCGACCGCCTGCGTGAAATCGTCACCTCCATTCAGGCCGAGCAGAACTTCGTCATCCGTCATCCGATGGACGTTTCCCTGATCGTACAGGGCGTCGCCGGCTCGGGCAAGACCACCATCGCGCTTCATCGCATCGCCTATCTGCTCTACGCCTTTCAGGAGCGGCTCGAGCCTGACCACATGCTCATTCTCGCGCCCAACCCGCTGTTTCTGAACTTCATCGCGGGCGTTCTGCCGGATCTGGGCGTCGAGCGCGTTCGGCAGACCACCTTCCTGCTTTTCGTCGCCGACTGGTTAGGCAAGCTCCTGCCCAAAGTACAGGCCGCCGACCCCCTCGAGCACATCCTCAATCTCCCCATCGAAGAGCGGGAGCATCTCTCGCTGGTCGCGCGCACGAAGGGCTCCCTTCGTCTCCTTGACGCGCTGGAAGCATGGATGGACCGCTTCGAGGAACGCTTTCCGCTGCCGGGCGGCGTCAAATTCGGCCCGGTGCAGGTATTCACTGAAGAACAGCTCCGGCATCATCTGCTCGTCGAGCAGAAGCCCTTCCCCCTCAGCCGCCGCCTTGCAGAATTCAAAAAAGCGCTCACCGCTCGCACCAAGGACGCCGCGCAGAAGATTGCCGCATGGCTCGAGGAGGAGACCGACCGGCGCACCGAGAAAATCCGCCGCCTCATGCCGCCCACAGAAGAACGGCGGCTGAAGCTGGTTTCCCTCTACCACAGCCGCGATCAGCGCATCGAAGAGGCGAAAGAAAGGGTCAAGCCCTTCATCAAGGAGACCATGGACCGCTTCCCGGACCTCACGCCCATCAATCTCTATCGCGCCTTCTGGCAGGATATGCTGGAGCATGAGGACGAAGCCATCCGCACCGCCGCCGAAGAGAGCGTTCAGCGGCTGTCCGGCAAGACCATCGACCCGGAGGACGTCGCTCCCCTCGCGCTCATCGCCATGCGCACCCATGAGCTGCCCCGGCTGGATATCCGCCA
>JAFQQU010000192.1 GCA_017410445.1 Clostridia bacterium
AAATCTGCGATTTGCTCTCGCTAGTCGGCTGCGCCGACCTCAAGGTGACAGCTCTCCCGGTCGCTGACGCTTCCCGCTTTGGCTAAAAATATGCCGCTGGCATATTTTCTTAACGCGTCGCGCCTTGCACAGGGGAGCCTTGAAGAAGACAAAGGCTCAGGAATATTTCTTGGCCTTTTCTCTTTGTTTTGGAGAAGGGAGACATCATGATGAATGATTTGACCATCCGGCAGATGGAGCTGGGGCCGCTGCAGGCAAACGCCTATCTGCTCTGGCGCGAGGGACGGGACGACTGCCTGATCATCGATCCCGGCGACGATCTGGATTCGATTGTCAGGGCCGTCGAGTTCTCCGGAAAGAGACTGACCGACATTCTGCTCACGCACGGCCATTTCGATCACATCCTGGCCGCCGCGCCGCTGAAGGAGAAATACGGCGCGCGCATTCATGTGCATCCGTATGATTCGCACATGCTCATGGTCTCTGGGGCGTCGCTGTATAATCCCGCGTGGTGCCGTCTGCCCTTCGTATCCGTTTCCGCGGACGAACCCTATCCGTCGGGTGATGCAGACTGGCATCTTTCCGTCTGCGGGATCAATTTCACCGGCTTCCGCACGCCCGGACACACCCCCGGCAGCATCTGCCTTCTGGATGAGGAGCACAGAGCGCTCTTCACGGGAGACACGCTCTTTGCCTACAGCTACGGCCGGACCGACTTCCCCGGCGGCAGCGACGAGGAGATGAACGCCTCCCTCGGCCGTCTGCTCTGCATGGACGCCGGGCTGACCGTTTACTCCGGCCACGGCGAAGCCGATACCATGGACGCGATCGCCCGCCGCTGGCGCCGCTAGGAGGATATATCAATGATCAGACTCATGACCAACCTGCCGGAATTCTTCGGCGACATCTCCGAGGTGATCCGCCTCTTCCTGGGGCAGGTCGACATCTCCCTCGAGGAGGGAGAGGAGATCGTCCGGCACGTCCATTCGGAGGAGGACGGCGTGTGGACCGAGCGCTTCTCGATGGACGGCGTTCAGGTATGCCATACCGCGCAGGCGGTGCACGGCGGCCTCATTGAAAAGCGGCTGCTCAAGCGCGCCGTGAAAACCAGCTGCTTCCTCATGATGAAGGAAAAGACCGGCATGACCCCGCCGTGGGGCTCGCTCACCGGCATCCGCCCCACCCGCATCCTCTATGAGCTGCTCGAGGAGGGCCTGAGCGAGCAGGAAGCCATGGGCGCGATTCACGACCGGTTCTATGTATCGCCCGACAAGGCCACCCTGCTGCGCGATATCATCCACATGCAGCGCGGCCTCATTGACGCCCCGGCCGACGAATACGATCTCTACATCGGCATTCCCTTCTGCACGACGCGGTGCGCCTACTGCTCCTTCGCCTCGGGCGAGCTGGGCAGCGGCTCTCTGGTCGAGCCGTATATCGAGGCGCTGATCCGGGAAATCCGCGAAAGCGCGAACCTCATGAACGAGCGGGGCATGAAAATCCGCGCGGCCTACATGGGCGGCGGCACGCCCACCGCGCTCAATGCGCTTCAGCTCGACCGCGTGCTCTCCGCGGCGCAGGAATGCTTCCCCGGCGCGCGGGAATGGACGGTGGAGGCCGGCCGGCCCGACACCATCGACCGGGACAAGCTGACCGTCATGAACGAGCATGAAATCACCCGCATCTCCGTCAATCCCCAGACCTTCTCGGACGAGACGCTCAGGATCATCGGCCGCGCGCACACCTCGAAGGACACCCTCGAGGCTTATGCCCTCGCGCGGGAGATGGGATTTAACCACATCAATATGGACCTGATCGCCGCGCTGCCGGGCGAGGGGATGGAGCAGTTCGAAAAGACGCTGAGAACCACCACCGACCTCAGACCCGAGAGCGTCACCGTGCATACGCTGGCCATCAAGCGGAGCAGCAAGCTCCATGAGCAGGGATATACCCAGATCGGCGCGGAAGCTGCTGACGAAATGGTGACATTTGCGCGGCAGACCTTGACAGAGGCGGGCTACAGGCCGTATTATCTGTACAGGCAGAAGTACATGGCGGGCAATCTGGAAAACGTGGGCTACGCGCTGCCCGGACACGCCTGTCTGTATAATATCGATAACATGGAGGAGACCACCAAGATTCTCGCGCTGGGCGCGGGTGCGATCACCAAGTGGCTCTACCCCCGCGAGCGGCGCATCGAGCGCGCGCCCAACGTCCGGAACATCGAGCAGTATATCGCCCGGGTGTCCGAGATGGTCGAGCGCAAGCGGGCGCTGATCGACGGCTGACCAATTTTCACGGAGAGAGGAAGATTCACCCCATGAAGAACATGAACAAGACGCTGAAGCTCATCCTGACCGCCGTCCTCGTGCTGGGTCTGTGCGCCGCGGCCGTAATGATCTACGTCAAGGTCACCACGCCCGACTATTCCGACGTGCCCAACCCGAACGTCACCATCACCATGGAAAACGGCAGCGAGATCCATCTGGAGCTCTATCCCGCCGTCGCGCCGAACACGGTTGCGAACTTTGTCGCCCTCGCGCAGGAAGGCTTTTATGACGGCCTGATCTTCCACCGCGTCATCCCTGGCTTCATGATTCAGGGCGGCGACCCCAATGGCACCGGCATGGGCGGCCCCGGCTTCACCATCAAGGGCGAGTTTGCCGCCAACGGCGTGAAGAACGACATCCATCATGAGCGCGGCGTCATCTCCATGGCCCGCAAGAGCACCGGCTACAACACCGCCGGCAGCCAGTTCTTCATCATGCATCAGGCTGCGTCCCATCTGGACGGTCTGTTTGCCGCCTTCGGCCGCGTAACCGACGAGGAATCCATGGCCGTGGTCGATCAGATCGCCACCACCAAGACCGATTCCAACGACAAGCCGCTGACCGAATGGCGCATCAGGACCATCACGGTAGAAACGCACGGTTATGACTATGATCCTGTCAGAATCACGGAATAATTATTTTCAGGAGGTATGATTCCCATGGCTAATCCGATCATCACCATCGAAATGGAAAACGGCGGCGTCATCAAGGCCGAGCTGTATCCCGAAATCGCGCCCATCACCGTTGAGAACTTCGTCAAGCTGACCAAGCAGGGCTTCTATGACGGCCTGATCTTCCACCGCGTCATCGCCGGCTTCATGATTCAGGGCGGCGACCCGACCGGCACCGGCATGGGCGGCCCCGGCCACACCATCAAGGGCGAGTTCCGCCTGAACGGCGTCGCCAACAACATCAAGCATGAGCGCGGCGTTCTGTCCATGGCCCGCTCCATGATGCCCAACTCCGCCGGCAGCCAGTTCTTCATCATGCACAAGAACGCGCCCCATCTGGACGGCTCCTACGCCGCCTTCGGCCGCGTCATCGAGGGCATCGAGGTTGTCGATCAGATCGCCTCTGTCCAGACCGGCGCGCAGGATCGCCCGGTTGTCGAGCAGAAGATGAAGAAGGTCACCGTAGAAGAGGCCTGATTTTCATAGGTTATTTCAGAATGCGCCCGGGCGATGATGCGTCCGGGCGCGTTTTTATGTGTCTCTGCCGATTGACAGACATGGCCGATTGGAATATACTGAACGAAAAAGCAAGGGAAAGGAACGATCTCTGTGAACGGAAATATGCGGAATGCGGGCAGGGCCGCGCTGCGCCTGCTGGCGATGATCATGTGCGTGATGATCGGCTGTACGATGCTCTTCCCGGCGCGCGCGGAGGAATCGGCCGGGGAAGAAAGCGAGTTCATCCGCCCGGTCGCGCAGGTGAAAAAGGTCCCGGACGGCTTCACGCCGATTTACACCGCGGACGATGTTGAGAAGATCATCTCAGACCCCTCGGGCAAATTCATCCTGATGGCCGATATCGATCTGGGCAATTCCGATCAGCTGAGCGGTATCGGCTTCAAGGGCGAGCTGGACGGCAACGGATACAAAATAACCGGGCTGAAGCTCACGGGCTACGCCAATTTCCGAGATACCTACGGCTTCGGCCTGTTCGCATGGGTCAGAGACGCGGTCATCCGGAATCTGTATGTGCAAGGCGAGATCTTCATGACCGATACCGGCTACTACGGCGCGACGGCCAATGTCGGCGGCATTGCGGGCTATGTCTTCGGGACCAGCCTCATCACCAACTGCGTCAGCGACGTGCAGATCACCTGCCATGAATCGATGATCGAACGCGAGGATCAGCATCTGGGCGGCGGCATGGGCGGCATCGCCGGCTGCCTCGGTATGGATAAGGGCGCGGTCATCACCTACTGCCGGAACGTGGGCTATGTCAGCGGCGGCGAAAACGTGGGCGGCGTCGTCGGATCGATCACCAACTACGACGGCAAGGCCATCGAAAACGCGCCGGTATACGGCTGCCGCAACGACGGCGAGGTCGAGGCCCGCTGGAACGGCGCGGGCGGCATTGTCGGCGTGACGGACAACCGGATGGGCCGGAGCGACCGGTCGGCGCGGATTGAATCCTGCGCGAACTTCGGCCGGGTGACCGGGCAGCGGATGGTCGGCGGCATCCTGGGCTGGTGCGACGACGACTCGGGCAGCGCAGAAGTGAAAGATTCGCTGAACGCGGGCGAGCTGTTCGGCGCGCTGCTGGGCGAGACCAGCGTGAGCGGCATTGCGGGCGGCGGCGGCTGCGCCGTGACCACCTGCGTAAACGTCGGCAGGCTGACCGGCGCGCAGCCTTGCGGCATTCATCCGGACGTCCGCAGCGCAAACATCACCGGCTGCTACATCCGGGGAAATGCGCTTGATCAGATGACGATGCCCGGGCAGACGGTTATGGTCTCCATGGAGGAGGCGAAAAAGAAGGAATCCTTCCCGGCGCTGGACTTTGAGGAAATCTGGGTGCTGGATGAGGGCATGGACTATCCCATCCCGGCCGCAGTGCTCGGCATCCTGAAATGGATTGTCTATTCGCCGACCGCCTGGGAGAGCGACGTCTCCGACATGAAGGGAAACGAGACGCGCGAGGCGGCCGTTGAGGAGATCATGAACGGCTACACCTTCACCGACGAGGAGTTGGCCGGAATCATCATTTGTCTGGCCGAGGGCTACGGCGAGTATCCGGACTGTGAAGACGGACGGTTTGCCCGCTCCAGCGCGCTGTGCGTGGTATGGAAGAATCAGGAGATCATCTTCGCTGCGGATAACTGCGCCACTTATCCCGATTACCCGACCGACGCTTCGCAGAACGGGGGCAGGGCCATTCCGACGGTTGTCGACGGCAAATACGGGGCGTTTGCGGTCAATCATCTGTCCAAGAGGGTCGGAGAATTCAACTATCCCGCGCTGAAGGTGAAGGATCCCGTGCTTTGCCGGGTCAACGGATCGAAATACTCCATCGATACCGTGGAAAATGGCGGCATCAACATCCATGCCAAGTCTACCGAAAAGCTGGGAAAGAACTCCGAGGGCTGCACGGTCATCGGCTACGGCGAACTGCGCGTGAATTACCGCACCGTGCTGACCCCCGGCAACGAATTTACCCGGTTTGCGTATCTGGTCGGCTTCGCGAAGGATAAGGACGGCGACGGATACGCCGAAATCGAATCCGACATTCCGCATGTCTATATGGAATGTACGGTGATCATGAACCGGGCCTACGGCTACGACCATGTTCCGGAATTTGCGAAGAATTTCGACGCGGACTACTGGGGTCATCAGGACATCATCAATACGATTCTCGGGCGCTGAAAAGAAAACATGAAGAAACCCTCCTGCCGGAATGACGGCGGGAGGGTTTCGGCGTATATGGATATGCGGTTTATCTGCATTCGTCCTGCGGCATGGAAAAATAATGCGTGCCGCCGGAAATTGTTTTCGTCTCGCGGCCGAGGGTGACTGTGGCCGTTACGCCGGCGGGCAGGTCGATGTAGAGATGCACGCCGCCGTAGCGTTTGACCCACTTCACGTTCAGCGGGCCCTTGCAGGTATCGAGATTTCCCTGCGCGCTCATGAGCTTTTCAGGCATCTTCGGTGCGATTTCGAGCGTCTCAAAGCCCGCGCCGGTCGGCCTGACGCCCAGAAGAGAGGTATACAGCCAGCTGTCCGCCGCGCCGTACATCGGGTGGTTGTGGGAATTCATGCCCGGCTGCTTCTTGAGCTCGAAGCGCTCCCAGACGGTGGTGGCCTCCTGCTGAATCATGTATCCGAAGGAGGGATATTCCTCGCGGGTCATGAGGGCATAGGCGTCGTCGATGTAGCCGTATTCGGAGAGCATGTCCAGCATGTAGCGGGTGCAGAGGTTGCCGGTGGTGAAGCGGTAGCCGCGGGATACGAGGTCGTCGCGCATGAGCTTTGCGGCCCGCTGCCGGTCGCCCTCGGGGATGATCTTAAGCCACAGCGCGAACGCCTGACAGGCCTGCGAGCCGGTCGCCATCCTCGCAGAGGCGGGGTCGTACCATTTTTTAAGCATGGCGGCCTTGATCTTTCCGGCCAGCGTATCGTATTCCCGTGCGGCTTCCTCTCTGCCCAGCAGGCGCGCAAATTTCGCCAGCAGCGTGCAGTTGTAGTAGGAATAGCCGGTGGACATGAATACGCCGGGCGTGACGACCGATTTCGCGCCGTCGTTTCCTTCGCAGGCGTAGGCCGGGCCGGCCCAGTCGCCGTAGTAGGAGTAGTTTACGATATAGTCGTCGCTGTTGGCAAGCAGGCAGTTTTCCCACGCGGCGAAGCCGTCGAAGTTTTCCCTGATGGTTTCAAGGTCTCCGTTGTGCAGGTAGTTCTGCCATGCGGCGACCAGATAGCTCGAGCAGACCGGGTCCGCAGGGAAGGAGCCGAACACCGCATAGGGCACGGTGCAGGAAATCGCGCCGTCCTCCCGCTGGCCGGCCCGGATATCGCGGACGATCTTCCGGAACATCGCGCCGGTTTCGAAGTTGAAGGGCGTTTCCTCAAAGCGCACGGTGGCGTCGTTCATCCAGCCCATGCGCTCGTCGCGCTGCGGGCAGTCGGTGAGGATCGAGTGCATATTGTCGCGCTCTGTCATGAGCACATTCTGGTGAATGGCGTTGATGAGCGCGCTGCCCGAGCGGAAGGCGGTTTTCTTGTCGATGTTTGTGTACATCTGAACGGCATAAATGTCGTCCCTGCCGGGCTTGAAGCCGGTGATTTCGGCATAGCGGAAGCCGTGATAGGTGAAGGGCGGCTGATAGCAGTCCGCGTCGCCGCAGGAGATGTAGGTATCGGTGCATTCAGCCTTTCTGAGCGGTGCGGTGTAGAGCGTGCCGTCCTCGTCGAGGAATTCGGCGTGGCGGATGGTGACCTCGGTTCCCTTGGGCAGCTCGGGAATGTCCAGCCGGACGACGCCCGCGATGTTCTGGCCGAAATCGACGATCCACTTGCCGGGAACGGGCTGGGAAATGCTGAGCGGCGGGAACAGGCGCAGCTCGCGGATGGAAGGGATGAGCATGGGCTTCAGCTCGCCGCCCGGGGCGTCCGCCAGACGGACGGGATTCAAGTCCTCGCCGTAATCCGGCATGTTCCAGCCGAAGATTTCCTGCCGGGCGTCGTAGGCCGTGCCGTCAAAGACCGAGCAGGATGTGATGGGGCCATAGGTCCATGTCCAGCTTTCGTCGGTGGCGATGGTTTCCTCCGTGCCGTCCTCATAGGCGATTTTCAGCATCAGAATGAGCTGCTTGCCGCCAAAGAAGCGGGGCTTGGCGTAGCTTGCGGTGTTGATTCTGGTGCGCCGCCAGCCGCCGCCGAGAACGACGCCGATGCAGTTGGGGCCGTCATGGAGCCGATGCTCCCGGTCCACGCAGACGGCATACTGGCAGAGGCGGGTATAGTCGGTCGTAGGCGGATCGAGCAGCGTTTCGTCCAGCGTATGGCCGTTTAAGTACAGCTCCTGATAGCCGAGGCCGCAGGCGTATACCGCCGCCGAGCGAACGGGCTTGTCGATGGTGAATTCCTTTCTCAGATAGACGGCCGCCTCGCCGGCGTCCTCATCGGCTGTGATCCATTCGGCGTCCCATTCGATATCGCCGAGGTAGAAATATTCCTCTTCTTCGCCCTCGCGGCCCAGGCTGTCGCGCAGAATGACGCAGACGGTCAGCGCTTCGCCGCGCGGCCAGCCGGATTCGGTCAGGCGGCATTCCTGCCGCGCGGTTTCGACCCAGCCGCTGTCGAAGAGGTCGTTGAGCCGCCGGTCGGACACAATCACCCGGTATGCGGCCTGATTTGCTTCGGGCCGGTCGGTATCAAGCGCCCACGAAAACACCATCTCGCCGCCCTCGGCGATGTGCTCGCGGTCATAATGGCCCATTCTCTGCCGGTTGACACGGATATCGGACGGTTTCAGCATGGATGATTCTCCTTTCGATGCGGCGGGGGGTCCGCCCGGAAATTACAGAATGAGCGTGAGCAGCCAGTAAGCGGCCGCCGCCTGAACGATCAGCATGGCCGGAACGCCGATGCTGAACTTGAGCTTGCGGGTTTTATGGTGGAATACGTGCATGCCGATCAGGCCGCCGAGCGCGGCGAAGGGGACGCAGGCGAGCAGCAGCGTGCGCTCGGGAATGCGCCATGCATCGCGGACGGCCTTGCGCTTGTCGACGCCCATCATAAGGAAGGAGATGAGGTTCAGGATGAGCAGCGCGCCGATGATGAATGTGAGCATGTATGGGTTCCTCCCTGTTTTGAGTGTGTGAAATAAATGTTCGGCGGCGGAGCGGAGTTTTCCTTCAATATATGGAGAAGGCGTAAAAGGCAGGAGCAAAATAACATTTTTTCGTCATAAAAGATCATTTTTGGGGTATCGGAAGATAAGTTATTGCTCGTTTGCTTGACAAGGTTTTGGCTTTGTCATATACTGGATTCTGGAAGACAATGGCATGCAATGAATGAAAGAAGGTGCAGAAATTGCCTGAATCCAATATGAAGCGGCTGATCTGCCTGATGCTCTGTATCGCCCTGATGCTGAGCTCGGTCGTTTTCGCTGAAACCTATACCGGAAAAGATGCGGTCTATCAGCCGCTTAAGTATGAGACGAAGGACAGCGACGAGGTGCGCGCCATGCAGGAGCGCCTCAAGGAGCTGGGCTTTTTCGACGCCGGAATCACCGGCGGCTACTACGGAGTGACGGCGGACGCCGTGCGCGAATTCCAGAAGGCGGCCGGCCTTGAGGTCAACCGCAAGCTGGCCTCCGGCGAAATGCTGGCGCTGCTCTTCTCCGACGACGCTCCTCTGGCGGATGGCGCTCAGCCGACCGCGGCGCCCGTTCCCACGGCTACGCCCGACGTCGTTCTGTCCTATGGACTCAAGAACAACGAAAAGGTGCGTCAGGTGCAGAAGCGTCTTGCCGAGCTCGGCTATTTTGCCAGCAACGTCACCGGCAATTATTTTGACGTCACCCGCGTTGCGGTAGAGGCTTTCCAGGCGAAGGCGGGCCTCGAGGTCAACGGCAAGGTGATCGATTCGAAGACCATGGAGCTGCTCTTCTCCGAGTCCGCGCCCGCGGCAAACTGGTCTCCCTCCGCGACGGCTACGCCCATGCCCACGGCGACGCCCAGACCGGTCTATACCACCGTGCCCAACGCGACGCCCCGCCCCGCGCTGTTCTACGGCAGCAGCAGCGGCGATGCGGTCATCGAAATGCAGCTGCGCCTGAAGGAACTGGGCTTCCTGACGAGCACCGCAACCGGCGGCTACTGGTCCATTACCGAGAAGGCGGTTGCAGCGTTCCAGCTGGCGGCCGGCCTGCCGGTCAACGGACGCGTGGCCGATACGTATACGCTGGAGAAGCTGTTCTCGAACGATGCGCCTGTCGGCCCGGACTGGAAAGAGGAAGTCAATCAGCTGATGCCGCTGTATTTCGGCGTATCCGGCGATCTTCAGGTACGCGACATGCAGGACAGGCTGCGCGAGCTGGGCTATTTCAGCGATGTATCCACCGGCAGCTACTATCTGAAGACCTCCGATGCAGTCGCGGAGTTCCAGAAAGCGGTCGGCCTGCCCGTACGGGGCTATATCGCCAGCGTCGAGATGCTGGAAATCCTGTATTCCGAAAACGCGCCGAAGTATGATCCCGACCGGCCCGAGGCGACGCTGCGTCCCACGGAGACGCCTGAGCCCACGGCTACGTCCGCGCCCACGGTCACGCCTGAGCCCACGGCCACGCCCGTGCCTACCGTGGAGCCGACCAAGGCGCCCTACCGGGAGCTGAAATACGGCATGAGCGCGGACGACGAGGTATACGCCATGCAGGTCCGCCTGCGCGAGCTGGGCTACCTCAACACCTCGCCCACCGGCGGCTACTGGTCCATGACCGTGACTGCGGTCAAGGCCTTTTTGAAGGATCAGGGCCTGAGCGGCGACGGAAAGACCATGACCGCTCAGATGCTTGCTTTGCTCTATCAGGAGAAGCAGCCCGAGGAGGACGAGCCCGGCGAGGACGAGACCGTTCTCTATGAAACTCTGACCTACGGCATGGAGAAAAACGCGGGCGTCAAGGCCATGCAGGCCCGCCTGCGCGCGCTGGGTTATTTCAACGAATCCGCCACCGGCAATTACTACAGCCTGACGGCCAGAGCGGTTGAAGCGTTCCAGCTGGCGGCCGGCCTGCCGATCAACGGCGACGCCGTATCGCCCGAGATGCAGGCGCTGCTCTTCAGCGCCGATGCTCCGACGGCGGACGGCGGCGTACTGCCTCCCGAGGACGGCGGCAGCAGCGGCGGCTCCGATCTGCCGGCGCTGGATACCAGCTATCAGGCGCTTAAATACGGCATGGAGAACAGCGATCTGGTCCGCATGATGCAGAAAAAGCTCAAGGAGCGCGGCTTCTTCAGCGGCAGCCCGACCGGCGGCTATTACGACGCCACCCGCAAGGCGGTCGCCTCGTTCCAGACCTATGCCAAGCTGCCCGTCAACGGCAAGGAAGCCTCCTCCCTGACGCTGGCCTATCTGTATTACACCGGCGATCTGGATGCGCTGATTGCCAACGGCGGCGTTGTTCCGCCGAGCAACGGAACGCCTGAATATGATCCCGATAAGTATCAGAATGCTCAGACCGATACTCTCCTGAGCAAGGGCGACAAGGGCGAGCAGGTCAATCTGCTGATCATGCGTCTGACCGAGCTGGGCTATCTGACCGATACCAAGCCGACCTACTACGATTCGGACGTCCATGACGCGGTCAAGTGGTTCCAGAACACCAACCTGCTGGATTCGGACGGCATCGCGGGCCCCAAGACGCTCAAGACGCTCTACAGCAAATCCGCCATGTCCGCCGACGAGGGCATGAAGGACAACGTGTCCTCCGGCGAACCGGAAGAGGTGGAAGGCGAGAAGATCGAGGTTTCCATCGGCACGGTGCTCAATATCGACTGGTTCTCCAGCGAGGGCGACCGTTACTATAACCGCCGGACCGGCGCGATGTGCGACGGCGCGGTGGTCATCATCACCGATGTGGACAGCGGCCTGTCCTTCCGCGCCAAGCGCGGCGGCGGCTACAACCATGCCGACATGGAGCCGCTGACGGCCTACGACACCTGGGTCATGTATCAGATTTACGACGAGGAATGGACCTGGAAGCGCCACGCGGTGTATATCACCCTGGAGAACGGAATCTCCCTGGCGGCCTCCATCAACGGCATGCCCCACGGCTCCGGCTCCATTTCCAACAACAACTTCGACGGCCATTTCTGCGCCCACTTCCTCAACAGCCGTACCCACGGCACCGACAGAGTGGACCCGGATCATCAGGCCGCGGTCAAGAAGGCGGCAAGCCGCTAAAAGACAGATAAGCAGGCCCGCAGCATGGATCAAATCCGTGCGGCGGGCCTGCTTTTTATATGAACGCCCCGTTGGGCGGGACGGGCGAAGGGAGCCGGGCGGCGGAGAATGCGCGCCCGGAGAGAATTACAGGGTGGTCTGGGTCATGGCGCTGCCGCAGCGGGGACACTGGCCCGAGCATCCGGCGCAGGTGGTTCCGCAGGAGGAGCAGGTGGAGCAGGTCTGCCCGAGGGAGCTCACGCAGGAGCCGTTGTACATGGTGCAGCTGCAGGAAGAGGCGGATGCGGTGGATGTCGAGGACGCGGAAGAGGCATGCTCCGCCGTGCAGGCAGACTGCGGGAACAGCGGCAGCGAGAAGAACTCGTCGCATACGTTTTCCGCGAATTCCTCACAGGGCGGGATGGCGCAGAAGCCGTAGGAGGGCACCATCAGCTCGACCTCGGCCAGAATCTTCAATACGACCGTTACGCAGATGGTGATGCTGAACTGGCAGTTGCCCAGATATTTGCCCGATACGCAGATGGCGCTGACCATGCTCTCCAGCGTGAAGGGCACGATGGATTCGTCCGGAATGGCCAGAAGAACGTCCTTATCGACGGTCACGCTGGCGCGGCCCATCCATTCCTGGCAGTTCTGATCGACGAAGAGCACGTCGATGGGAATGCTGACCTGACCGCGCACCCGGGCGAACTGGGGCCGGTCGCACAGGCGGTCGATGGAGAGATTGCTGATGGTTCCGCAGGTGGTGGAGGAGCGGCAGCTCTCGAAGGTCCACGCGCCGCAGGGCTGCGGATGGCAGGCGCTGTTCTCCGCGTTTTCGATGGCCTCATTATAAGTAAGGGAATTGCCGCAGCCCCGGCAGGTACAGCTGCAGCTGCAGCCGTCGCATTCGCAGGCGCAGGGGCGGGAGGTTACCGGGCGGCAGGACGCGTCCGGCAATACGGGCACGATGCCGGTGACGGTGACGATCTGATCGTCGAGCTGCTCCTGCTGGAGACAGGAATCGTAAACGTTCTTGACCTGAATGCACACCCGCTCGGTCAGGCCCTGACAGGGATTTCCGGTGATGCAGCCGGGCGACAGTTCGGCATTGCCATTTTTGTAGCTGAAAAACGACATGTTCATACCTCCTGAGCGTTTCTGCGGCGCCGTTTTTTTCAGCCCGCACTGCATACTATGCGTCCGGCGGAATTGGGTGCGAAGGGGCGTTAAGGCTGTCTTCAGACTCTGTTCTAACAAACATCTTACAAAACGCTGTGCGGGATCAAACGTTTATATGATATGATTTATGATGTAATAAGCCATCAAGGACTAATTTTCACATAAAAGGAGTGCAGACAGGGATGGAAACTTTCAGCTTCTTTCACTTTCTGACCATGCTGGGCGGCCTGGCGCTGTTCCTGTTCGGAATGAGCCAGATGGGCGACGGCCTTGAGCGCGCATCCAGCGGAAAACTGGAATCTCTTCTGGAGAAGATGACCACCAGCCGCATTAAGTGGCTCGGCCTGATGAAGGGCGTCGTGCTGGGCGCGGCGGTCACGGCAATCATTCAGTCCTCCTCCGCGACGACGGTAACGGTCGTCGGCTTCGTCAACTCGGGCGTCATGAAGCTGGGTCAGGCGATTCCGATCATCATGGGCTCGAACATCGGCACCACGATCACCTCGTGGATTCTGAGCCTTGTCGGCATTGAGAGCAGCAACTTCTTCATTCAGCTGCTCAAGCCGACCTCCTTCTCTCCGATTCTGGCGATCATCGGCGCGGCCATGAACATGTTTGCCAAGAGCGAGAAGAAAAAGATGGTGGGCGGCATCTTCCTGGGCTTTGCGGTCATGATGTACGGCATGGACATGATGGGCGACGCCATGGAACCCCTGTCCGGCGATCCCAAGTTCCAGAGCATCCTGACCATGTTCGAAAACCCGATTCTGGGCGTCCTGACCGGCGCGGTGCTGACCGGCGTCATCCAGAGCTCGGCGGCCTCCGTCGGTATCCTTCAGATGCTGGCGCTCAGCGGCCACATCAGCTACGGCATGGCCATTCCGATCATCATGGGCCAGAACATCGGTACCTGCGTGACTGCGCTGATCTCCTGTATCGGCGCCAACAAGAACGCGCAGCGCGCCGCGATGGTGCATCTGTATTTCAACATCATCGGCACGGTCATGTTTTTGATTCTCTATGCCATCGGCCGCAGCATCTTTGATCTTCCGATTTTTGCCGAGGACATCAACGCGGCGGGCATCGCCGTTGTCCACTCCGTGTTCAATATCGCCTCCACGCTCATGCTGCTGCCCTTCCCGAAGATGCTGGAGAAGCTGGCCTGCATGACCATCCGCGACCGCAACACCGCGAAGGATGAGGAAACCGTTCTGCTGGACGACCGTCTGCTGACCGCTTCCGCCTTCGCCATCGCCCGCTGCAAGGAGCTGACTGCCGAAATGGCCGAGCTGTCCAATAAGACGCTGCTCGGCGCGATCGACCTGATCGATAACTTCAGCCCGGAGGACGCGCAGAGGATCATCGCCGGGGAGAACAAGGTGGACGTATACGAGGATAAGCTGGGCTCCTTCCTGGTCAAGCTGTCGGCCAACAATCTCTCAAATGAGGAGAGCCGCGAGGCCAGCAAGATTCTGCATGGCATCGGCGACCTGGAGCGCCTTTCCGACCATGCGGTCAACGTCATGGAGGTCGCTCAGGAGCTGTACGACAAAAAGATCACCTTCTCCGAGGATGCGCAGGCCGAGCTGAACGTGCTGACGCTGGCGGTCCGCGAGATTCTGGATCTGGCCATCCGTTCCTTCGAGACCGGCGACGTTCCGCTGGCCAAGTGGGTCGAGCCGCTGGAGGAGGTCATCGACGACATGATCCGCGAGCTCAAGCTGCGCCACATTGAGCGCCTGCAGGCCGGCCGCTGCACGGTTGAGATGGGCTTCATCTTCAACGATCTGCTGGCCAACTATGAGCGCGTGGCCGACCACTGCTCCAACCTGGCCATCTGCGTCATCGAGATCGCTCAGGGCGAATACAACGCGCATGAGTACGCCATGAAAATGGAGAAGGAAAGCGACTTCACCGCGCTCTACCGCGCGACCAAGCGCAAGTACATCCTGCCCAAGGCGGCTTCCGCGCAGAACTGACATACAGACAAAACCCGCTTCCGGTTCAGTCCGGAGGCGGGTTTGTGCGTGTGAGGTGGAGTAAAACAGCCGCCCCGCAGCGCGTGCGGAGCGGCCGGCGCATGTTATTCGGCGACGACGAAGTTCTCGAGATACACGGTGATGTCGGCGGCGGCGTACCACTCGTCGATGATGTCGTTGTAGTAGTTGTTCATGACGGTATCCAGCACCTCGGCGCGCAGGCTGTCCTTGATGGCCTCGTAATCCGCGGGACCGGCGGGCACTTCGCTCTCATAGCGGATGATGTGCAGGCCGTAGGAGGTGCGCACGGGCTGGCTGACGTCGCCGGGCTTCTCCAGCGCGACGGCGGCGTCGCGGAAGGCGGTGACCCACTGGGTGGACTGAGGATGCACCAGATAGCCCTCGGTCTTGTTGGGCTCTGCCTTCATGCCAGGATCCTCGCCGTAGGTCTCCATCAGGGCGATGAAGTCCTCGCCGGCGGTCAGCTTGTCCATGATTTCCTGCGCTTTGGGCTCGATGGTGGCGAAGATTTCGTCGATCTGCGCCTGCAGCGCGGCCTTGTCGGCGGATTCGGAGGCCAGCTGCTTTTCGAGATCATACATCTTATCCTGATCTTCCTCGCTCAGCAGCACCAGAATGTGCTTCACGCGGCGGAAGCCCTCGGGCGTGTACACGATGCGCTCGCCGTACTGGGAGGCCTGCTCGTAATAGGCGATGTTGCTTTCGTACAGCTCGCGGTCGGAGGCGACCAGATCGTCGAAATACGCGCGGACGTCCTCTTCGGTGACGGAGATGTCGCCGGTGAAGTGCTTGAGCACGGCGTCGAGGCGGAAGGCGTTGCGGGCGTAGTCCTCGAAGTATCCGATATCGTAGCCGTCCCCGATCAGCAGGTTTTCGGCTTCCTTTCGAATCTGCTCCTCGGTCTTGCCGTCCTTCTGAACGTAGGTCTTGTAGCTTTCGACGGCGGACTGATACTCGCTGTCTGCGTTTTCGCGGACGAACTCCTCGCTGACCTCAAGGCCCAGCTCGTCGAACTTCGCGTAAACCAGCTCGAGCTTGATGTAATACTCGGCGATCTCCTCCTTGAGGGTTTCCAGCTGACTGGTCATGCCGTACATGCCGTACATCATGGCGTAGTAGGAATATTCGGTGAGCGCGTCGTCAATCGGCACGTCTTTTCCGTTGATGGTCGCCAGCAGGCCGGTCGTGTCCTTTTCGCGGGCATATCCCGCGCCGCACAGCGCAATCAGGAGCGCCAGCAGGCAGGCGGTGATTCGAAGCATCTTTTTCACAGGCAAATCTCCTCCGGTTCACATATTCTTTTATATTATATCATATCCTGAGTGTGTCTGATACCGGAAAATCTGAATAAATCGTGAACGATGAGGGGCAGAATGTGCGCCCGTCCCTGAAAGAGATGGATTTTCGGGCGATTCGGGCCTCCCGGTGGAAGGTTTATGCCAAAATAATGGAAAAAAGCAGGCGGGGCCCTTCCGAATCGTGAGAATATGTGGTAAAATATAAGGAAGTATGGAAACAATCGATTTCCGAAGGGAGGGGGACGGGCATGTATCCGGACAGCCGGTATATCACCATCCGCGGGCTGCAGCTTCATTTCCGCGTGGTCATGCCTGCCGGTACGGTGCGCCACCGCGTGCTGCTGGTTGCTTCTCCCGGCCAGTCCACGCACAGCTGGCGGAATATCGTTCCCGAGCTGACGGAAGCCGGATGTCAGTGCGTATTGTGCGACCTGCCGGGCTTCGGCCTGAGCGAGTGCCGGGACGACGTCCCTCAGGATCATGAGACGCGCGCGCAGTTCCTCTGGGGCCTCTTGGACGCGCTGGACCTGGAGACGGGCAGCCGGCTCAACTGCTGGCACCTGATGGCGCACGGCTCGGCCTGCGGAACCATCGCGACCATGGCGATGCTGCAGCCGGACAGCGCCGCATCCCTCATGATGATCTGCCCCGCGCTCTATCCGCCGCTGCCGGGTCCTCTGATGAAGCTGATTGCCCGGCCCGGATTCAGGAAGCTGCTGGGCGCATTCTTCCGGAAGTATATTGTTCCGATCAAGAAATTTGAGAAGATTGCGGCATGGGTGTACGGACGCCCGCTGGCCACGCCGCAGCTGACCGTGCTGCACGACAATATGCTCCGGCTGGAAGGCCACGAGGAGCTGATTCAGCGGATGCTGGTGGACGGATACCGGGTGGATACCGCCCGGCTCAACGGCCTGTTCATGCCCGCGATGGTCATCTGGGGCGGACGGGACGCCATTCTGGGCAGCTCGGTTCCCATGCGGCTGAAGGGACAGGATTTCAAGAGCGCGGAATACCATGTGCTCGCCGCCTCCGGCCATTGCCCCGTCGAGACCAACAGCCGCGCCGTCCGCGATTATCTGCGCGGATGGATCCGCGAACTGTGGGTGTGATAAAATGATATAAAAACGGCCCGTCCGGCGTGTGAAAACCGGGCGGGCTTTTGCATGGTTTTTGATCGGGAAATGCGCGTATCTTACCGGTTTTCCGGCTGCTCCTGCGCGTCCGTCAGGCGGACGGAGAAGGTGGTTCCCTCACCCGGCGCGCTGGTGACCGATACGTCGCCGCCGTATTTGAGCGCGATGTGGCGGACGATCGACAGGCCGAGGCCGGTTCCGCCCGGCATGCCGTCCGCGCCGGCGCGGGAGTGGGATTTGTCCACCCGGTAGAATCTCTCAAAGATGCGCGGCAGCTGGTCCTGCGCCATGCCGATGCCGTTGTCCGCGACGGTCAGCCCGTCCGGGTCGATCCGGACGCGGACGAAGCCGCCGGCCTTGCCGTATCGGACGCCGTTGTCCACCAGATTGTAGATCAGCTCCCACATTTCCTGCGCGTTCGCGGTCATGTGGCCGTGGCCTGCGACGCTCAGGCGGATGCTCTTCTTCTCCGCGATCGATTCAAGCGCCTGAACGGCTTCGTCTGCGACCGCGCGCATGTCTACGAGGGTCACGTTTTCAGGCCGGCCCGATTCGGCGCGGTTGAGCAGGAGAATGTCCTCGATGATGGCCAGCAGCCGGTTGCTCTCGCGGACAATCCGGCCGATGTATTCCTGCCTCTGCTTATCCGACGGCACCATGCCCGCCTGAATGAGCTCGGCGAAGCCCTTGATCGAGGTGAGGGGCGATTTCAGCTCATGGGAGGCGTTGGCGACGAAGTCCCTGCGCATCTGCTGGGTGCGCTTGATTTCCTCGAAGTCGTAATGGAGCTTGCGGATCATCGCGGAGATGTTGTCCATCAGCGGAACGACTTCCTCAAACACCTCGCCCTGCGGCGGGGCGGGGATGGATTCGTGGGTCGAATGCAGCAGATCGTTGACCAGGCGCAGCGGCCGGAGCAGCCGCTCGCACAGTCTGTCCGACAGCATTCGCAGGAGAATAATCAGAAACACGCACACCGCCGCGCCGGTCGCCAGCATCACCAGAAGGAAGGTGGTGATGGCCGTCAGCGGATAGCCCAGGCGCAGCATCAGCCCGTCGCCGATGAGCCGGGTCACATACAGGGTGTAGACGCCGCTCTCTCTGCTTGGGCGGATGGCCTCGCCCCATGTCCCGGTCAGCGCCTGCCTGACGTCCGCGTCGGACGCGCAGCTGCGGCCGGTTCCGCCTCTGTCGGGCGCGGAGGCGATGAGCACGCCGTCCTCTCTCAGGAAGGCGGCTTCCAGATCATTGTCCGTGCCGGATATCTGATCGGCAATCGCCTGACAGGCGTCCTCGGAGGGCGTTTCCAGCAGGAAGAAGGCGTCGATGACTGTTTTGAGGCTGGTCCGGGCGTTCTGCCGGAGAATGTGCATGAACACCAGCGAGCTGACCAGCATGTTGAGAATCATCACGACGATCACGCCGCCGATGAAAATCCGTCTCAGATACCGCTTCAAGGGAGATCACTCCTTCTTCATCCGGTAGCCGAAGCCGCGCACGGTTTCGATGTATCGGTTCTGCGCTTCGCCCAGCTTCTGGCGGAGGGAGGCGACGTGATAATCGACGGTGCGGGTGGTTTCGGCCTCGTGGCGGTAATCCCAGACCGATTCGAGCAGCTGTTCGCGGCTGATTACCTGCCCCTGATGGCGGAACAGGTATTCAAGCAGCTCCAGCTCGCGCCGGGTCAGCCGGATTTCCTCCTCGCCCCGCCGCACCTCCTTTTTGAGGACGTCGAGGGTGAGATCGTCCAGCCGGTAGAGGGAGACCGGTTCCGCGCCGGAGCGGCGGAGCACGGTTTTCACCCGCGCCTGCAGCTCCAGAACGCCGAAGGGCTTGGTGATATAGTCCTCCGCGCCGCTTTCCAGCCCGCGCACCTTGTCCAGCTCCTCGCTTCGGGCGGACAGAATGATCACAGGGACGCCCGCAGTCTTTGCGCGCGCCTTCCACTCGGCGAGGATGGTCCAGCCGTCCTTGCCCGGCAGCATGATATCCAGCATCAGGAGCCCCGGCGCTTCCTCCTCGATGGCGCGTTCCAGCTCGGAAGCGTCATGCAGGAGGCGCGTTTCATGCGCAGCCGAGCCCAGCGCGGCCTGAATCAGCATGCCGATGCTCTCGTCGTCCTCCACGATATAAATCAGAGCCATATCTTTCTCCTCTGCCGCGGCATGCGCCCGTTACAGCATGGCGGCCTCGTTGATGACCAGTCTGAACTGAAGACCCAGATACTCCGCAGCCCGTCTGCAGAGCAGCATGCGCCCGAGGAAAATCTCGAAATAGTCCATCACTGCGCAGAACCCGGTGTCGATGGTGAGCCGCAGGGTAATCTGCCTGCCGGGGACGTCCATTTCGAGGCGGGCGTTATCGACCGAATAGTTCACCCGGTCGTGGATATCGCCCTTGGGGGGCTGCTCGTCCTGCCGGACGCGGCTTCTTCTTACGTCGCTCTTGTCGGCCAGAATCAGCGCGGCGGCTACTTCGTTGACCGGAGCCGCAGTGCCTTCGTCGTGGTTTCCGATGGCGCAGATAACGGTGGCCAGCTCGTCTGCGGGCATGCCCATTTTGTCGAGGATGCGGAAGCTCATGACAGCGCCGCTCTGCGCGTGGTCCTTGCGGTTGATGACGTTTCCGATGTCGTGCATGTATCCGGCAATGCGCGCCAGCTCGACCGTGCGGGCCGGATAGCCCAGCTTATCGAGGATGTCCGCCGCCTGCTGCGCGGTCTTCACGACGTGCGCGAAGGAATGCTCGGTGTAGCCGATGACCTTCAGCGACTCGTCCGCTTTGCGGATATAGGTTTTGATTTCTTCGTTGTTTTTGACCTGTTCAAAGGTAATGCTCATTTGTTTCACCGCCTTTCCTTCCATTATAGCATGAGCATAAGCGTTTGTCACGATGTATTCACGCGGCGCACGGCGGGCAATATCCGGGCGTTTTCAGGACTCAACCGGGCGCATCTAGCCTTGTTAACATGAGCATGATATAATAAAACCGGAAAGGTTTTTGAAATGAACTGATCGGTATATGGATGCGTCTAACGATATACTGACTGAAAGAAAGGTGGATGCGTTTTGGCTGAATTCTGGACGGAATACGGACAGGCAATCCTCAGCAATCTGGGCGAGTTCTCTGTCTATTTTATCATTGTTGTGATCTTTATTGTCGGTCTGATCAAGTGCATTCTTCCGGTTCTGAACAGCCGCGCTTCCCTGAGAAAGGCGACGCGCAGGCTGCGCCACAGCGAGGACCGCGATATCTGGCAGGACAAGGCGTTTCTGGGCAAGAAGAGTGTATTGACTGTTCACTGGAGCGCATACCTCAACAGCCGCCTCTTCGCCAACGACGAATACCACAACGCTTCCCCGCTGGACGACTACATCAACGAGGACACCGCCATTTACGAGCCGGGCTTTGCGAAGCTGGGCGACAGCCTGCCGAGCCTGATGGTCTCGCTGGGCTTCCTCGGAACGATGCTGGGTATCGTTCAGGGTCTGGCCGGCATTGACCTGTCCAACGCGGACACGACGCTGGCCGCCATCTCCAGCATGATCGGCGGCATGAAGTATGCCTTCTGGACCTCGATCGTCGGCGTCGTCGCGTCGCTGATGTTTCAGGTGCTTCAGCGCTGGGTGCAGAACAGCACCGGTCACGCGCTGACCGCCTTCCAGGACGCCATGCGCACCGAGGCGCGCGTCGTCACCGTCGACCCGCTGACTCAGATTACGATTTATCAGCAGGAGCAGACCGCGCAGCTGCAGGCCATCGCCGAGGAGGTGACCCTGCACATGGCCGACCGGCTGGGCAAGACGCTTGATATGGCGCTCACGCCCATGCGCGAGAGCCTCGACAACTTCATCATGGCCACCACGCAGGAGCAGCTCAAGGGCGTCGACCTGATCGTTCAGAAATTCGTTCAGCGGATGGACGAGTCCCTGAGCGGCCAGTTCCAGGCGCTGGGCATTGTGCTGCAGGAGAACTGCGTGTGGTATCGCCAGACGCAGGAGACCCTGCGCGCCGCAGTGGACGGCATCACCCGCATGAGCCGCGATATCATCGAGATTCAGCAGATGTCCGAATCGCTGACTTCCCGTTTCGACGGGTATCTGAACCATCTGGGCGCGGCGCAGCAGCAGGTTGAGGACGGCTACGGAAAGGTCGCCGCAAACATCAAGAACATGGAGCTGGTTTCCCGCCAGCAGGCCAATTATATCGCTCAGATCGGCCAGATGCAGGCCGACTTCATGCGCGAGGTCAATTCCTTCCAGACCCGCATGGACAGCTTCATCAAGGCGTATGTAGAGAATACCAACCTGTCCACCGGCGCGCTTCAGAAGGTGGCGGCCGAGCTCCGCAAGAGCGGCGAGGACATGAAGAAGGGCGGAGATCAGCTGATCGCCTCCCACGAGGCCTTCGCCAAGGGCGTTCATCAGGAGCTGCAGCAGGCGTTCGGCGAGTTCGACGCGGGCGTCGGCGAGACGCTGGAGCGCATGAACAAGACCATCTCCGCCATCGGCGAGGGCATGGCGGACATTCCTCAGTACATGGGCGAGGCTTCCGCGGAGTATGCCGAGCAGATGGCCCAGCTCATTGAGTACATGAAGGAAACCCGCAAGATGCTGGACAACGCCCTGAACCGGATGAATATGTACGGAGGAGCACAGTAATGCGTTACGGACGAAAGGGGAAGAACAGAGCAGGCAACGGCGACAGCAGCTTCTGGATCTGTTTCTCCGATCTGATGAGCGCGCTGATGCTGGTGTTCGTTCTGGTCATGTTCTACAGCGTATATCAGTATTTCGACATGCTGGAGGTCAAAACCGCCGAGCTGCTGAGGCAGAGCGGCATTCTGGATCAGCAGGCCGCGCAGCTGACGCTCTCTCAGGCGGAACTGAAGGAAAAGGAAGCACAGCTCAACGCCCAGCAGGCGACGCTGGACGAGCAGGCTGCGCAGCTGGACGAAAAAAACGCCCGCCTCGAGGAGCAGACCGCGCAGCTGGATGAAAAGAACGCCCAGCTGACGGAGCAGAGCGACAAGCTGACCGCGCAGGAGACCGCCATTCTCGCCCAGCAGGCGCAGATGCTTCTGCAGGAGCAGACGCTTCAGGCCCTTCAGGAAAAGCTGGAGGAGCAGGAGGCGGCGCTCAGCAGCGCGCAGATCAGCCTGGACGAGGCACTTCAGAGCCAGCAGGCCCAGCAGGCGCTGCTCAACGCCCAGCAGGAGAAGCTCGATAAGCTGGTCGGCGTGCGCACGGAGATCATCGAGGACCTGATGGAAGCGCTGATGCAGTCCAACATCACCGGTGCGAACGTAGACGCTTCCGGCGCGATCGTATTCAGCAGCGAGATGATGTTCTCCACCGGCTCCAGCAAGCTCAACAACACCGGCAAGGACTTCCTCAACCGGTTCCTGCCCAACTACCTGCGCGTTCTGATGAGCGACGAGTATGCAAAAAACGTCAGCCAGATCATCATCGAGGGCCATACCGATACCACCGGCAGCTTCCTGACCAACGTAGAGCTCTCTCAGGACCGTGCGCTGGGCGTATTGAGATACATCATGAGCGACGAATTCACCGGCATCACCCGGGCGGAGAAGGAACGGCTCTCCGAGGTCGTTACGGCAAACGGACGCGCGTACAGCGATCCCATCTACAAAGAGGACGGCACGATTGATATGTCCGCTTCGCGCCGCGTTGTCATCAAGTTCCGCCTGAACGACGAGGACATGGTAACAGAGATGCTGGACGTGCTCAAAAATATGGAAATGAATTAAAGCGGGAGGCGCGCTATGCTTCAGGCAATCAATCTGACCTGTGAATCCCAGATCAATCCGCTGGGACTGGATATCACCACGCCGCGGTTCAGCTGGCGGATTACTTCAAAAGAATACAACACGCTGCAGAGCGCCTACCGCATTCAGGTGTATCCGGAAGGCGAAGAAAAGCCGTGCTGGGACAGCGGCCGAATCAGCGGACGCGCCAGCGTGCTCATTCCCTACGAGGGCCCGGCGCTGCGCGCCCAGACCCGGTATTTCTGGCAGGTGCGCGTGTGGGACCAGAAGGGCCGCGACTCCGGATGGAGCGAGCGCGCGTGGTGGGAAACCGGCCTGATGAAGAGCAGCGGCTTCCAGGCCAGCTGGATCAGCAACCCCAACAAGGGCGATATCAGCGTGATGCAGCCGGTCCCGATGTTCAGGAAAAAGTTTGAAATCAAGAAAGATATCGTCCGCGCCCGGATGTATGCCTCGGCGCTGGGCGTGTATACCCTCTATATCAACGGAAAGCCGGTCAGCGAGGATCTGCTCAGCCCCGGCTACACCAGTTACAACAACCGCATCCAGTATCAGACGTGGGACGTCACCGATCTTCTGAAGACCGGCGAAAACGCGGTGGCCGCGTCCGTCGGCGACGGCTGGTACCGGAGCTATCTGGGCGGCGGCGGAACCGGCAGGAACCGCTACGGCCAGCGCCTCGGCCTGATCTGCCAGATGCACATCATGTCGAGCGACGGCACGGAGACCGTCATCCGCACCGACGACAGCTGGAAGGCGTATGAGGACAGCCCCATCCGCTATTCCGATATCTACATGGGCGTCTGCTACGACGCGCGCAAGGAGCAGGACGGCTGGAACGACGCCGGCTTCGACGATTCCGCCTGGCAGAAGGCCGTCTGCCTGACCCACAGCAAATCCGTCCTGACGGCGCAGCTCTCCCAGCCCGTCCGCCGCCAGATGGCGCTCAAGCCCATCCGCATCATCACCACGCCCAAGGGCGAAACGGTGCTGGACATGGGCCAGAACATGGTGGGCTGGCTGAAGTTCACCGTCCGCGGCGCGGCTGGACACACGGTCACTGTGCATCACGGCGAGGTGCTGGACAAGGACGGCAATTTCTACAACGACAACTACCGCGACGCCAAAAGCGAGATCATCTACACCCTCAGGGGCGAGGAAAGCGAAACCTTTGAGCCGATGCATACCTTCTTCGGCTTCCGCTATGCGAAGCTGATCGACTGGCCGTGCGAGGTCCGCGCGGAGGACTTCGAGGGCGTTGTCGTCTGCTCGGATATGGAGATCACCTCGGGCTTTGAGTGTTCGGACGAGCGCGTCAATCAGCTGTTCTCCAACATTCAGTGGGGCCAGAGGGGCAATTTCGTAGACATCCCGACCGACTGCCCGCAGCGCGACGAGCGCGTCGGCTGGACGGGCGACTGTCAGGCCTTTGCGCGCACCGCGTGCATCAATATGGATTCGCATCTGGTGCTGGCCAAGTGGCTGGGCGATCTGGCGATCGATCAGGCGGCGGACGGCGGCATTCCGCATATTGTGCCGCGCGTGTTCAGCAAGCCCCAGAATTTCGGCTCGGCCGCATGGGGCGACGCGGCAACCATCGTTCCGTGGACGCTGTATCAGTGCTACGGCGACAAGGACCTGCTGCGCCGTCAGTATCCCAGCATGCGCCGCTGGCTGGACTATATCGATTCCCAGTCCACCGCGTATCTGTGGGACAGCGGAAAGCATTTCGGCGACTGGCTGGCGCTGGACGCCTATGAGGGCAGCTATGTCGGCGCGACCGATAAGGCGCTGATCGCAACCGCCTTCTCTGCCTATTCCACCCGGCTGACCATGCAGGCTGCCGAGGTGCTGGGCTACGAGAAGGACAAGCAGGAGCTTTCGCAGCTGCTCAAGAAAATCATCCGCGCATACCGGCGCGAATTCATTACGCCGAACGGACGGCTGGCCGTCCGCACGCAGACGGCGTATGTACTGACGCTGTATTTCGATCTGGCCGAGGAGGCCGACCGCCCGCGCATGGCGAGGGAGCTGGTCGAGCTGATTGCGGAGCGCGGCGGACACCTGTCCACCGGCTTTGTCGGAACGCCGTATCTGTGTCTGGCGCTGACTGCGGCCGGCGCGCACGACGTTGCGGGTCAGCTGCTGATGAAGAGCGATTATCCCTCTTGGCTGTATCCGATCACCAAGGGCGCGACCACCATGTGGGAGCACTGGGACGGCATCAAGCCGGACGGCAGCTTCTGGAGCCGGGATATGAACTCGTATAACCACTATGCCTACGGCGCGATCGGCGAATGGATGATGCGCGCGCTGGCCGGCATCGACATGATCAAGCCGGCATACGGCGAGATTCTGCTGCATCCCAGACCCATCGAGGAGCTTTCCTTCGTATCGGCCTGGCAGAAGACGCCCTACGGCAAGGTGCGCTGCGAATGGCGCATCGAGGGCGGGCTGCACAGCGTGCACTGCACCGTTCCGGCGGGAACGACGGCGGTTCTGGTGCTGGAGCAGGCGGACTTGTATCAGGTGAGCTCGGGCGAGAAGCTGCTGACCGCGCAGCCGGGCGTTATCCGCGCGTGGCAGTCGGACGACGACGTCATGGTCGAGTTGGGCTCGGGCAAATATCAGTTTAAGTGGCGGGTACAGAACGGATGAGGGTGAAGACATACCGGGAATTCCTCGCGGCGCTTGACGAGCTGGGCTTTCTCCTCTTCGGCGGCGGAAGCACGGGCATGCTGAAGCTCTCGGACATTACGGAGCCGGAGGCATGGTTTCGCGGCGGCGAGGACGACCCGTGGCACTGGCGGGAAATGCTGTGCGAGCGGAAGGACGGAGTATACGCCCGCGTGCTGGGCGGACAGACCTTCCTGATCTCGTGGAAGTGGTATCCGGCGTTTCTGGCGGCCTACCGGGACTGCGATACCCTGGACGAGCGGTATGAGGCCGGAATGGTGAGCGCGGCGGTGTGGCGGATGCGGAACCTGTTTGAGGAGAAGCATGCGCTGGCCAAGCATGAGCTGAGCGCCCGATTCACCAAATCGGAGGTTACGAAAGGGCTTAACGTGCTTCAGCGGGAAATGTATATCACGATTTCCGGCGAGGTGCAGAAGCTGTCGGTGGATTTCAGGCCGGTCGGCTGGCCGTCGATGGAGTTCACCCGGGTGGAGGACTGGGCGCCGGAGGCGCTGGCCGAATCGGAAAAGCTGAACCCGAAGGAAATGCGGAAGGCCATCCGGCGCAGAGCGGGCGAGATCAGCCCGCAGGCAGACAAAGAGGCGCTGAACCGGCTGTTCGAGGAATGGGGCGTTGAGTAAGTGAAGTATATCCGAAGACTTTTGTGGTTTGTGGCGACGCGGCTGGTGATGATCAGCGCGGTCGTCGGGCTGCTTACGCTGGTGTTCTATCTGGCGATGAACACGGCGAATATCTATCTTTTGCTGAGCGACGGCATGAAGCTGCGCGCCGAGGTCATCCTCACGCGCGACAACGCCGAGGAAATGCCCAGCTTCTTTACCGACGAATTCCTGCTGGACGACGAGACGCTGGCCATCGGCCTGTCGGAGCAGTCGCCCTATGTGGATTACAGGATCGATTCGTTCAATTATGAGCTGAGCATGGAAAGCATGTGGGCCTGGCCGTGGGACAACACGGCGACGGCCACCATCGTCGAGAAGGTTCCGCGCATCGTAGGCTCTGTGCGCACGAACAGCCAGTCCCTGCTCAAGGCCGGGCTGATTTCGGCCACCCCGCCGCCGTGGTACGGCGGACGATACACCGTCACGCTGCAGCGAATCGGCGGCCAGTGGAAGATCGCGGGTCTGAGACAGACTCAGCTGATCATCGAGCCGACGGCCGTTCCTTCGCAGCCCAAATAAGCGCGCACGGAATGAGGAGAAATAGCTATGCAGATCGGTCAGCTGGCCATGCCGGCCGGCGCGGCGCTGGCGCCCATGGCGGGCGTAACGGACATGCCCATGCGCATCCTCTGCTTTGAGCAGGGCGCCGCGTGGGCGGTGACGGAGATGATCAGCGCCAAAGGATACCTCTATGCGCCCGAGAACACCCGGGCCATCGAAGAGCTGCTCCGGCGCGACCCCGCAGAGGGCCCGCTGGGGCTTCAGCTATTCGGCAAGGAGCCGGAATTCATGGCGGAGGCGGCGGCGAAGCTCTCCGGACAGGGATTTGCCTTCATCGACATCAATATGGGCTGTCCGGCGCACCGGATTGTCGGAAACGGCGAGGGATCGGCGCTGATGAAGACGCCTGATCTGGCCGGAAGAATCATCGAGGCGACGGTGAAGGCGTCTTCCGTGCCTGTGACGGTCAAAATGCGGGCCGGGTGGGACGAGACGTGCATCAACGCCGTCGAGCTGTCGGAAATCGCGGAGCAGGCGGGCGCGGCCGCGCTCACCATTCACCCCCGCACCCGGGTGCAGCAGTATTCCGGCCATTCGGACTGGGAGATCATCCGCAGGGTGAAGGAGCGGGTGCATATCCCGGTCATCGGAAACGGAGACGTGACCTCCGCGGACGAATACGAGCGCATGATCCGGGAGACCGGCTGCGACGCGGTCGCCATCGGCCGGGGCGCGCAGGGAAACCCGTGGATCTTTGCGGAAATCAAAGCCCGCATCGAGGGCAGGCCCTATGAAAAGCCCGCCTTTCGCGAGAAGGTGGAAGCGGCCATCCGCCACGGCAGAATGCAGGCCGAATACATCGGCGAATCGGGTGCGGCGCGCGAAATGCGCAAGCACCTGATCTGGTATCTGCAGGGCATGAAGGGCTGCGCGCGCGTGCGCGAACAGCTGGGAAAGATCAACACGCTGGACGAGATGAACCGCGTGCTTCTGGAGTATGCGGACAGACTGCAGGAAAGGCAGGAAAGCCATGAGTAAATCCCGGATGGCGCGTCTGTGCGCGCTGGCGCTTTGCGTGCTGCTTGCGCTGGGCGCGTGTCTTCCGGCCCGCGCGCAGGCGGAGGAGGAGACGGGCCGGGATAAATACGATCTGGCCATTGAGGTTTCCCTCGCCGAGCAGCTGGTCCGCGTGACCGAAACTCTTGAATACACCAACAGAACCGGCGCAGAGCTGAACGGCATGATGTTCTGCGTCTATGCAAATACGCTCAGGCGGCAGACTTCCGTTCCGGTAGAGGCCGACTTGTTCAGCTGCGCCTTTCCGGAGGGATACGCCCCGGGAGGCGTTGATTTTATGAGCGTTCAGGTGAACGGCGAGGCGGCGGAATGGGGCGTTCAGGGCAGCAGCGAGAGCTTTCTGAGGGTGGAGTGCCATCTTGAGCCCGGGGAAACTGCGCTGTTCCGGTTCGATTTTTACGTATTGCTCCCGGTGTATTCGGGCGCGATGGGCATAGGCGACCTCACATGGCGGCTGACCAACTTCTATCCGGTTGCGGCGGTGTGGGACGAGTATCTTCAGGACTTTCCGCTGAACGGCTATACCGCCATGACCGAGCCGCTCTTTTCGGACGCGGCGGATTATCACGCGACCATCTCGCTGCCGGAGACCTATCATCTGGCCGCGCCGGGCGATGTCCGCGCGACGACGGATCAGAGCGGCATGGTCCATTATGATATTCAGGCGGAGGGCGTGCGCGAGCTGGCGCTCATCTTCAGCCGGAAGACGACCGACCGGACAGAGACGCTTGACAGCGGCGTGACCGTGCGCGCGCTCGGAAACACCCGCCAGAACGCGGAAAAGATGAAGTCTCTCGCAGCGGACGCGCTTTCGTGGATGGAGCATGTGCTGGGCGCGTATCCGTGGCCGACGCTGACGCTCATTGAAACCGAGTATCTGTATGAGGGCGCGTCTTATCCGGGCGTGATTCAGGTGTCGAGTGATGCGCTGAAGGGAGACGCGGACGCGCTTCACGATCTCATATACAATCTGGTGGCGCATCAGTATTTTTCCGGGATCGTCGGAAACAGCCGGGGAAGCGCCGCATGGCTCAGCGAGACGCTCAGCTCCTACATGGCCCTGCTCAGCTACATGGACCGGGACGGAAACAACGAGCGGTATCTTAAGCGCTTCAACCGGCAGATTCTCCCCTCTCTTCAGATTACCATCCCCGGCGACGTGACCCCGGACAGCAGTACCGAGCGGTTCACCTCGCGGATGGAGTTTGAGCTGGTGGTGATCGACCGGGGCTGCGTGGTGCTGCACGACATTCAGAGCTCGATGGGCTATGAGAAGTTCCTGAGCGCGCTGAAGCTCTATGTGGAGCGGATGCATTTCAAAAACGCGACCGCCGCCGACCTTCTGGAGATACTGAACGAGGTCAGCGGACGGCGGTGGGACGAATTTCTGTACGGACAGATGCACAATATGAACGATTTCCTGACCGAGAAGATCGAATGGTATGAATGAGCCATTCTCTGCGGTGAGAAATAGAGACAGGAGGAAGTAAAAATGCTGGTAGCGGGACACAGGGGCGTGCGCGTGGGCGCGCCGGAAAACACGATGGAGGCCTTCCTGATTGCGGCGAAGGCGGGCGCTGACATGATCGAGACCGATACCCACATGACCAAGGACGGCGTGATCATCCTGATGCACGATCACACCATCGACCGGACCACCTCCGGCACCGGCCTCATCAGGGAAAAGACCTGCGCCGAAATCAAGGCGATTGCCCCGGAAGTGCCGACGCTTGAGGAGTTCCTCGAGGGCATGAAGGACTATCCGGAGATGACCTACAACTTCGAGCTCAAGGATTATCCGGCGGACGGCGAGGAGTGGGCCTGGGAATCGATGAGAAAGACCATCGAGCTGGTGAAGAAGTACGGCCTGGAGGACAGGTGCGTCATCAATTCCTTCAGCGGAAAGCTGCTGGAGAAGGTGGACGCAGAGTATGATCACCGGTTCAGGCTGCACGGCTTCTATCCGTATCACATCCTCGGCGAGTGCGACGGAAACCCGATGGAGTATCTGTTCTGCGCCTGCCTGTGGGGCGCGGGCTCGCTGGAGAACAGGCAGCTGTATACCGATCTGATCGAAGGCGGCGTCGAGCCGTGGGTGGGCGCGAGCGTTAAGACCAAGGAACAGCTGAAGCTGGCCGCGGACAACGGCGCGAAGCTGGTCACGACGGATGATCCCATTCAGACGATTCAGTATCTGAAGGAACTGGGATTGAGATAATCGGTGGCATACGCAGGAGCAAAAAGAGCGCCTCTCCGGCACGGACAGCCGGGGAGGCGTTTGGCGAAATAAGCAGAAAGAGGAGCGGGAAGCATGAAGCGGTTTGCTTCGTATCTTACTTTGGCATGCATGATGGCGATGATGATCCTTCCGGGCGGAGCTGCACGGGCAGCGGGCGTCGATTCGCTGGAAGTATCTGCGGAAATCGCCGTGTTCAGCAGCACGAGCGAAAAGCTGGTCCGCACCTGCGGAAAGACCGCCTCCCTGTCTGATTTGTCGGGAGACGAGTATTACACGTATTTCTTCACCCTGCGCAACAATGGCAAGGAGACTGTCAGCATCCGGAACATGCAGGTTTCGGTGGACGGCAGCGAAAAGTGGGGCTGGAAGGATTTCACCCTCGAGCCGAACACGTATATCCGGCTGCACGTCTATTATTCCAACATGAAAATCCGGCAGACCGAGGGCGAGCACACCGTCGCGTGGTACATCGACGGGCAGGAAATCCACAGGGAGTCCTTCCGGCTGAGCGAGGAAATGGACTGGGACGAAGTGTTCCCGGCGCCGTCCAACGCTGAGATTTCTCAGCATAACCGGCAGTCGGCCATGCGCTCTCCCTATCTGCACGCCTGGGTCGGGCTGGACGATGAGGACCGGTTTACCGAGTATTCCGTCGATTTCCGGGCGGACATGCTGCCCAAGGCGACGTATCTGTGCCTTGCCAACATGCGCATGGACCTGACGCCGCTCAAAAAGCGCTATTCGAACGTCCATACCGAATATGAATACGTCAACATGTACGCCGGCTTCCAGCGCCGCTGGACGGACAAGGTGTCTATTCTCTCCTTCTGGGATATCTACTACACCGATTCGTCCGGCCGGCAGCAGACCCTGCGCGCAAAGAGGATCTATCCGGAGGAGGGCGGGAACGATTCCTTCACCGGCGAGGGCGAGGGCGCGCATACGCTGGTTCCGTATGAATGGCAGGAAGACAAGTGGTACCGCATGCTGCTGCAGAGCCTGCCGTCTCACGAGACCGGCACGACGCATGTAGAGCAGTGGGTGTGCGATCTGGAGAGCGGCGAATGGACGATGCTTTGTCGATACGACACCGGCATCCCGGATTCAACCTTCCGGGGCCCGCTCTGCTTCTTCCTCGAGAATTTCGACAACGAGTATTCCGGCGAGGTGCGCACGATGGCGGTCTGCAATGTCCGCGTCAAGGACCTCTCCGGCCGCTGGCGCGGGATTGATTCGGCCTATATCGGCTCCAGCGGCGGACTGCCCAAACATGACGGCAGCTACGCCTACGGCTCGGATGGCGACCGATTCTGGATGATCACCAGCGGCGTGGGCGGCGACTGGTACGGTCAGGGCCGCGTTCGGCAGAACAAGACCTTCCGCGTTAGCCACGTTTCCTCGGACAGCCCGTATTGAGAACATGAAAAGACCCGGAACCGGTTTCCCTGATGTATGGGGGAGCCGGTTCCGGGTTTGTTATTGTCTGTATGTTTCGATGAATGCGTCGATATCGGGATATCGGTTTTCGGTCAGAGCGGCCTGCTCATACAGGCGGCGGTAGTGACTGAGCGCTTCGTCGAACGACTGCGCCGTCTTCATGAGGTCGTTTGGGTCATATCCGCCCAGAACATCGATTCCGCCGGTCTCCATTTCTTCGGAGATATCGGAGAGCATGGCGTTCATGCTGATCATGCTCATGAAGGCGAGGTGACGGTTGTTTTCCTGTGCGGCGAGGAACATCTTGTTTCGCCAGTTGGAGAACATCTCTTCATAGGTGCCGCGCAGTACGTCGGCGTCCGGTTCGCTTTTCGCGCGCGCAAACATCCGGCGGACTTCGTGAAAGCACCTGCGGATCTCGCGGATGAGGAGAAGAGAGGTCCCCTTCAGAGCCTCGTCGGATTCCGCCGAGACGACTGACTCGATCAGCCCGGTGAGATTAGCGGGGCGGAGGGGCATGGCGTTCAGCTCGTCGTAGGCGCGGCGCACGCTTTTGCGGAAATACCGCTTGTTGAGCAGGGCGACGGCGTTTTCCGTGTAGTAGATCACCCCGCCCGCAGCGTTCAGGATATCCGAATGATTGTCCGCGGTCAGCGCGTCCGTGAGACATCCCTCGGCCATGCGGAGCTGGGATGCGGCCTTTTCATAATCCGCTTCGGACAGGGGAGAGGTGAGAACGGTGCGGGCCCGCGCGCGCAGCGCTTCCAGCTCAGACAGATACTTTTCATCCGCGTGCCAGACGACGATCGAGTCCATGAGCTTGGCGATGTGCGGGTGTGGATACTGCGCGTCTTCGCGGAGGCTGTCCCATGTGGTGCAGTAGAGATCGTGGCCGACGCCGAGGTCGTCCTGTATGAAGGTATGGGCCAGCTGGTATCCGCGCTCGTCGTTGATGAGGATCAGAAGATCCAGATCGGACTTTTCGTGGATATCGCCGGTGGCAAACGAGCCTCCGACCGCGATCAGCGCGAGCGAGCCGGGGCAGACGGCGGCGGCCTTTTCAATGATTGCGTCAATGATTTTCCGGTTTCGCCGGTCTAAGTAAGTCATAAGAATCTCTCCGGTATGTGAAATCAGGTCATCCCTTCCCCGGAATCCAATCAAGAAGAACGCACAGACAGCAGAGCAGCCCGAACGAGATCAGCGGCAGAAACTGCCAGACCATCGCCCGGCCGTACTCGCCCTTGCTGCGCAGAATCAGCGACTGGATCATCCCGGCGAAGAAAAACAGAGCAACGGGAACGCTCAGCCAGCCAACGAGGCTTACAATGAAGATATACAGGCTGTTCGTCGCGCCGATGGCGCTTTCCGGGGCCATGCCCATGAGCCAGCTGAGAATCGACAGCGGGATGTACAGGGCAAAGAGGACGTTTTGTGTAACGAGGCTGATGGTTTTCAGGTTCTTCATGGCGGATGTGCCCTTTCTTTAGTCAATCACCTTCGCCCCGTCCTTTACCCACAGCGGCATCTCGAAGAAATTGCAGGTATCCTTCATCCACCTGCCGCCCTGAACGGTGCGGCCGTCCAGGAGATGCGTCCATTTGCCCTCGGGCAGGTAGTAGGATACGTCTCCTTCTTTATTGAAGACCGGCGCGACCAGCAAGCTGTCGCCCAGCATATACTGCCGGTCGAGATAATCGCAGGCCGGGTCGTCCGGGAAGGCCATGAACATCGGCCGCACCATGGGAACGCCCTCTTCATGGGCAATGCGCGCCATCTTCATGAGATAGGGCATCATCTTCTGCTTGAGCTTTACGAAGAAGCGCAGAACGTCAACAGCTTCTTCGTCGAACAGCCACGGCACGCGGTAGGAGGACGAGCCGTGCAGGCGGCTGTGCGTGGACATGAGGCCGAAGGCGCACCATCTCTTGTATACGTCCGCCGGCGCGGTCGATTCGAAGCCGCTGATATCGTGGCTCCAGAAGCCGAAGCCCGAGGCCGAGAGCGAAAGCCCGGCGCGCAGGGTCTCGGCCATGGATACGTAGGTCGCCGAGTTGTCGCCGCCCCAGTGTACGGGCATCTTCTGGCCGCCGGCGGTCGCGCTGCGGGCAAAGACCACGGCCTCGCCCTTGCCGCGCTCCTCCTCGAGCAAGGAGAAGACCACCTCGTTGTAGAGCTGGGTGTAGTAATTGTGCATGCGGATGGGGTCGCTGCCGTCGTGCCAGGCGATGTCCTTTACCGGGATGCGCTCGCCGAAGTCGGTCTTGAAGCAGTCGACGCCCTGCGCTACCAGCCTGCGCAGGTGGGATTTGTACCATTCGCAGGCGGCGGGGTTGGTGAAGTCCACAATGCCCATGCCGGCCTGCCACAGGTCGGTCTGCCAGACGGAGCCGTCGGTCTTTCGGACGAGATAGCCGTTTTCAGCCGCCTCGTCGAACAGGGAGGAGGCCTGCGCGATGTACGGGTTGATCCACACGCAGATATGCAGCCCCCGCTCCTTGTATCGCTTCAGCATGCCCTCGGGGTCCGGAAAGACCGCGCCGTCCCATTCGAAATCGCACCAGTGGAAGGGCTTCATCCAGCAGCAGTCAAAATGGAATACGGAAAGCGGGATATCGCGCTGCTCCATGCCCTCGATGAACGAGGTGACGGTTTTCTCGTCGTAGTTGGTGGTGAAGGAGGTGGAGAGCCACAGCCCGAACGACCATTCCGGCGGCATGGCGGGCCGTCCGGTGAGCGCAGTGTAGCGGGATACGACGTCCGCGGGCGCGGGGCCGGAGATGAGGTAATAGATCATGGATTCGTCCTCGACGGCGAACTGAACGCGCTCGACGTTCTCGCTGCCGACCTCATACATGACTTCGCCCGGGCTGTCTACGAACACGCCGTAGCCGCGGTTGGTCAGGTAAAAGGGGATGTTCTTATACGCCATCTCGGAGCAGCTGCCGCCGTCGCCTTGCCACATGTCGATGGCCTGACCGTTGCGGACGAACGGGGTGAAGCGTTCGCCGAGGCCGTATACGCATTCGCCCACGCCCAGCTCGAGCGCCTCCTGAATGTATTTCTTGCCGGAAGCGGTATCGGTGAAGTGCGCCATGGCGCGGAAGCCGGTCGAGGTGAGGACCTTTCCGTCCTGAATGAATTCAATGCCCCAGTTCCAGCCGCCCTTCTTCACGCGGGCGGTGAGCGGGCCGGAGATATAGTCGATATATCCGTCGGTCTCGGTGATTTCGACGGACACGGGCTCTCTGTTCAGCTCGAAACGCGGGTCGTGTTTCGCCTGTCCTTTGTGATGGGCGATCGTCACGCCGATGATTCCCTCCCGCGGGGAGGAGAGGGTGATGAAGAGCGCATTGGTCAGCGTGCCGCCGCGGTTTTCGACATGGGAGCCGGGGGCGAGGATATGAAGCTCGTCGCCCTTGCGGTAGGATTCATAGTATTCGACGGCGTAAACCGGCTGAATATTGGGCTTGATCATCCAGTGGCCGAGGTTGAATTTCATGATATATCCCTCCCGAAGATGATGTATGAGGTTATGGTTTTATTATATCAGGATGAAGCGGATTGTCAATCGGGCGGGGCGCGCTGTAGCCCGGCAGGACATTGACGGGCCGGGCGGGACATGTTATAATCACGGAAAAATCCGGAAGGGAGGCGCGCGGATGCGGACGGAAACCATTCGGACGGAGCGGCTGATTCTGAGGAGGCTGCGCCCGGAGGACTCAAAGCAGCTGCATGAGAACTGCTCGAGCGACGAGGCGGTCGTGAAGTATCTTGCGCGCGGCGCGTGCGCCGATCCGGAGATAACGAAGGCGCTGGCTGGCCGCTGGATTGATCTGTATGAAACGGATGATTTCTTCCTGTGGGCGGTGGAGTTCGGGGGGCAGGTGATCGGGACGGTCAACCTGCACGATATCGACCGCGCGGCCGGGAAGTGCGGAATCGGGTTCTCCATCGGTTCAAACTGGTGGAACAGGGGCATCATGACCGAGGCGGCGGGCGCGGCGGTCAAGCATGCGCTGAACGAACTCGGTTTTTTGATGATCACCGGCTGGTGCGCGGCGGAGAACAGGGCGTCTGCGCGGGTGATGGAGAAAATCGGCATGAAGGCAGAAGCACGCACTGAGATGAGCGTTCGGCTGAGCAGCGGAGAATATGCGGATCAGATATGGTATTCGATCAGGCGGGAAGAAGGGGAGGAAGAGGAATGAAGCTGGTCATCATCACCGGCCCGCACGCGGTGGGCAAAATGACGGTCGGGCAGGAGCTGGCGAAAATCACGGGGCTTAAGCTCTTTCACAATCACATGACGATCGACTGCGTGTCCGGGCTGTTTGAGAACATGCCGGAGGAGCGCGGCCGCCTGACTGCTCTCTTCCGGGAGGAAGTGTTCAAGGCGTATGCGAAGAGCGATGAATACGGCATGATCTTCACCTTCATGTGGGCGTTTGATTCCAAGGCAGACTGGGACTATATTCAGCATGTCGAGGATTTGTTTGCGAAGCACGGGGCTGAGGCGTACTTCGTCGAGCTGGAAGCCGATTACGACCTGCGCATTGAGCGGAACAAGACCGAAAACCGCCTGCTGCACAAGTCCACCAAGCGGGATATTGAGAAGAGCGAGGCGCTGTTCAGAAGGATCGAGGATAAGTATCGGCTCAATTCCCTGCCCGGCGAGGTGCAGAAGGAGCATTATCTGAGGATCGACAATACCGATATGGAGCCTTCTGAGGCGGCGCGGAGGATCAAAGAGGCGTTTGGGCTGTGAGGAGGAAATTTTGTGAACTGGCTGGATACGGATAAGGAACGTCTGATGAGGCGCTGCTATGAGCTGGCGGTCAGCGCGGGCAGGAAGGGACATGATACCTTCGGCGCGCTGCTCGCTCATGACGGAAAGATTCTTGAGGAAGCGGAAAACACCGCCGATTACGAAAAGGGAATCTTCGGTCATGCGGAATTCAATCTGGTGAACAAATGTGCAAACCGGTATTCCGACGACGTCCTGAGAGAATCGGTGCTGTTTACCAGCTGCGCGCCGTGCGAGCGGTGCCTCGGCGCGATTGCGTCGCTGGGCATACAGACGGTGGTGTGCGGCGTTTCCTATCGGGCGTTCTGCAGGCTCCTTCCTTTTGACTATGTGCCCGTGGACCGGGAAGGACTGCTCATGCAGCTGGGCATCCGGATGAAGCTGATTGAGTCCGTCCTGGAAGAGGAGGGCATGCATGCGTTTGAATGGTGGGGCGGAGAATGGCGGCCGCTCGATGAGCTGATCGCCGAGATGGATGAAATCAAGAAAAACCAACGGAAAGAAACTGAATAATGCGGCAGGCGCATCGGACTGATTCCGGTGCGTTTTGTTTTTGAAATCGCCGAACGCACGTTTTCACAACTTTGTCATCTTCCCTTTTCCACTCTGTCAAAAAAGAATGAATATTCTGCCAAATCATGAGTGTATACTTGATGTCAGAGGGTAAGGAGGAGGAGTTATACCATGAAACAGGGCAAGAACCCGAGAAAGCCGCTGATATTCTACTACCTGATCGTCATGGTGATCATGACGCTGCTCAATGCGTTCGTCTTCCCGGCGATGATGAACATGAGCGTCACCGAGGTCGGATACAATAACTTCCGCCAGCTGGTGGAGGATGGAAAAGTCAAGGCGGTCGAGATCGGCGATGATTACGTCGCCTTTGTCGCGGACGTTGAGACCATGGACGGCGAGACGCGCGAGGGCATCTTCAAGACCGGCCTCGTCGACGACCCGGGCCTCAACGACCGGCTGTATGAGGCCGGCGTGAGCTATGCCAAGGTCATTCCGACGGAGAGCTCGCCCATCATCTCGTTTCTGACCAGCTGGATCTTCCCGCTGATCATCTTCATCGGTCTGGGCCGTCTTCTGACCAATATGATGCAGAAGAAGGGCGGCGGACCGGGCGCGATGCAGTTCGGCAAGTCCAATGCCAAGGTGTACGTCGAGGCGCAGACCGGCAAGACCTTCGACGACGTTGCCGGACAGGACGAGGCCAAGGAAGCGCTCAAGGA
>JAFQQU010000193.1 GCA_017410445.1 Clostridia bacterium
GAGAACCTTTTCCCTCTTGTCGTCTTCAGGCTCATTGAAATCAACGCCAGGCACGACATTTTCGGTCAGGTTGACAAAGAGCGTCAAGTGATCGGTCAGGATCTGCGCGGCCAGGCCGGTGGCCTCGTCGGGCAGGATGCTGCCGTTGGTCCACACCTCGAGAATCAGCTTGTCGTAGTCGGTTACCTGACCCACGCGCGTATCCTCGACGGAATAGCTTACCTTGCGAATCGGAGTGAAGATCGAGTCAATCGGAATCACGCCGATAGGCATGCCCTGCGACTTGTTGCGGTCGGCAGACACATAGCCGCGTCCCTTTTCCAGCGTCAGCTGCATCTGCAGATGAGCGCCCTCCGACAGGGTAGCCAGGTGAAGATTTTTATTGACAATCTCGACCTCGTCGTCGCACTTGATGTCGCCCGCAGTCACTTCACATTCGCCATGAGCGTCGATGCTGACGATCTTGGGCTGATCAGTGAACAGCTTGGCGGAGATATTCTTCAGATTCAGAATGATCTCCGTCACATCTTCCTTTACGCCAGGCACCGTGGAGAACTCATGCTGCACGCCCTCGATGCGAACATTGGTAACCGCCACACCGGGCAGCGAGTTGAGCAGCACGCGGCGAAGCGAGTTGCCCAGAGTCTGGCCGAAGCCACGCTCCAGCGGCTCTACAACGAACTTGCCGTAGCGCGCGTCGCCTTTCTCCAAACGTTCGATCCTGGGCTTTTCGATTTCGATCATTCAGCAATCCCTCCTCTATCACGCGGAGACCCGTTGATGGGTTATTGAGTTCCAGCTTCTCATCAGCGGGAGTACAGCTCGACGATCAGCTGCTCCTGCAGCGTCAGATCGACATCCTCGCGTGCCGGCATGGCCGCAACGGTCGCCTTCAGATTCGCATTGTCCACGGTCAGCCACTTCGGGATCACGCGGCCGGTGCCTTCACGCAGGGCCTTGAAATGATCCGCTTCAGCGCTCTTCTCGCGAACGGTAATCACGTCGTTAACATCCACCAGATAGCTGGGGATATCCACCTTCTTGCCGTTGACCAGGATGTGGCCGTGACGGACGATCTGGCGAGCCTGAGGACGGCTGGCGCCAAAGCCCATGCGGTACACAACGTTGTCCAGACGGCGCTCCAGCAGGATCAGCAGGTTCTCACCAGTGATGCCCTTCTGGCGCTCGGCGGTTTCAAAGTAACGGTGGAACTGGGTCTCCAGCACACCGTAAGCACGCTTTGCCTTCTGCTTCTCACGCAGCTGCATGCCGTACTCAGACTGCTTGCGCTGACGGGCCTGAGCATGCTCACCAGGGATGGTGTTCGGACGGGCAGCAACAGCGCACTTCGGGCCGTAGCAACGGTCGCCCTTCAGGAACAGCTTAGTACCCTCGCGGCGGCACAGACGGCAAACCGAACCGGTATATCTAGCCATGAATAGTTACCTCCTCGATTAGACTCGACGACGCTTGGGAGGACGGCAGCCGTTATGGGGAATCGGCGTAACGTCCTTGATCATGCTGACGTCCAGACCAGCGGCCTGCAGGGAACGGATGGCGGCTTCGCGGCCGGCGCCCGGGCCCTTGACGTACACATCAACCGACTTCAGACCGAACTCCATCGCAGCCTTGGCAGCGGTCTCAGCCGCAGTCTGAGCAGCGAAGGGAGTGGACTTCTTGCTTCCGCGGAAGCCCAGGCCACCCGCAGACGCCCAGGACAGAGCGTTGCCGGCGGTGTCGGTGATGGTAACGATCGTATTGTTGAACGAGGAGCGGATATGGGCTGCACCGCGCTCTACAAGCTTCTTCTCGCGGCGCTTGCGAACAACCCTCTTCAGCTTCGGCTTAGCCATGATGATATTTCCTCCTAATTCGATCGATTACTTGGCGGCCTTCTTCTTGCCGGCAACCTGCTTCTTCGGGCCCTTACGGGTACGAGCGTTCTGCTTAGTATTCTGTCCGCGAACGGGCAGGCCACGGCGATGGCGCAGGCCGCGGTAGCAGCCGATCTCCATCAGGCGCTTGATGTTCAGGGAAACTTCGCGCTTCAGGTCACCTTCAACCTTCAGGTTGCGGTCGATGTAGTCGCGCAGCTTACCAACTTCGGATTCGGTCAGATCCTTGACGCGGGTATCGGGATTAACGCCGGTCGCCTCGATGATGTCCTTGGCAACATTGACGCCAATGCCGTAGATGTACGTCAGGGCGATCTCGATTCGCTTTTCACGGGGAAGGTCGACGCCTGCGATACGTGCCATGTGTTTCAGCACCTCCATTAAATCACACGCAGAGCCCGGCGGGCTCTCGTGCCGGCGGCTCCTTTCGGGGAGCCTTCTTACTAAGGGTTTCTATCTCAAAGATGGTCGGCAGCCGCTCCGCCCATCCTGTGTTGAACTGCAATCAGCCCTGCTTCTGCTTGTGCTTGGGGTTCTCGCAGATAACCATCACGCGGCCCTTGCGCTTGATGATCTTGCACTTTTCGCAAATGGGCTTGACCGAGGGTCTCACTTTCATTCTGAGTTTCCTCCTTGCTGTTCGGTCGGTTAAGACTTGCTCCGCCAGGTGATTCTGCCCCTGGTCAGATCATAGGGTGACAGTTCAATCGTTACCTTGTCGCCCGGATAGATTCGAATGTAGTTCATTCTCATCTTGCCGGAGACATGGGCCAGTACCTTGTGCCCGTTGGGCAGCTCGACCTCAAATACGGCGTTGGGATAAGCTTCCGTTACAACGCCTTCCACCTCGATGACATCATCCTTGGACATGGCGCTCACCCCTCCTTTTGCTTGAATGCTTCCAGGCTCTTTCGAATCTCATGGTTTTCCACTCGTTCGCCGGCCAGAAGCTTATTTTGCAAACTGGATACCAGTTCTTCCGTGACATACAAATGCTTGATCCGCTTGAGCTTCGGTTTCTCCACCTTGCGAAGGTCGCCGTCGGCAACATACGCAAACTCTTCTCCCTCAAGAGAGAGCACCATGAAGAATCTTCCTTCGTCTCTCCCGGCCTTCGATCTTACCACCGTTCCGGGGACGATCGGTCTTTCCTTTTTCATAGGAACCTCCGAACGTCTGCTCCCGGGAAGGAGAGGATCTCCGGCTCGCCGGTAGTCACGGCTACAGTGTGCTCATAATGAGAACACCAGCTGTGGTCTCGGGTGATTGCAGTCCACCCATTGTCGTCGATGTAGATCGGCCAGCGTCCTCGGGCGATCATCGGCTCGATTGCCAGCGTCATGCCGGCCTTCAGCCTCACGCCCCGCCCTGCCGGTCCAAAGTTCGGAACGTTCGGATCCTCGTGCATCTCCATTCCGATGCCGTGTCCGCACATATCCCGAATCACGCCGTATCCATTCTTCTCGGCGTGCTCCTGAACTGCGTGGCTGATGTCGCCCAGCCTGTTGCCCTCGCGGGCCTGGTTGGCCGCCAGCCAGAAACATTCCTCGGTAACGCGAATCAGTCTCAGCGTTTCTTCATCCGCCTTGCCGACCGGCGCGGAAAACGCGCTGTCCGACTGCCATCCGTCCAGAATCAGTCCGCAGTCAACAGACAGCAGCTGACCTTCCTTCAGGGGCTTGTTCGACGGGAAGCCGTGCACAACCTCATCATCCACCGACGTACAGAGCGTGAAAGGGAACCCCTGATACCCCTTGAAGGAGGGGATGGCTCCGGCATCCCGAATCAGCTTCTCTGCGACCTGGTCGAGATAAGCAGTCGTGATACCGGGCTCAATCAGCGTCCTCAGATGCTCATGCACCTGGTGAAGAAGCGCACCCGCTTTTCGCATCTTGCCGACTTCTTCGGTAGATTTGATCGTAATCATGCTTTACTCCGCCAGCGCGTTCAGGATCTGGGAGGTAACCTCTTCCATCTGAAGCGCACCGTCCACCTGCTTGAGGATGCCCTTGCCCGCGTAATACTCGGTCAGGGGGCTGGTCTGTGCGTGATATACGCTCAGACGGTTCGCGATGGTGGCGGGATTGTCGTCGTCGCGCTGGATCAGCTCGCCGCCGCAGTCCGGGCATACCTTCTCATCAGCGAGCTTCGTGATGTGATAGGTACCGCCGCACTTGGGGCAAACCCGGCGGCCCGACAGCCGCGCGATCAGCTTCTCGTCAGCCACTGCGATGTCAACCACCGCAGTGAGCTTAGAGATGCCTTCCAGTGCCTTGGCCTGATCCAGATTTCTCGGGAAGCCGTCCAGCAGATAGCCATTGGCGCAATCGGCCTCGGCCAGTCGCTCGGCGACCATCTCGATCGTCACGGAATCAGGAACCAGCTGGCCGTTATCGATGTACGCCTTGGCCTTGAGACCGGTCGGCGTACCTTCGCGCATGGCCTTGCGGAACATGTCTCCTGTAGAGATGTGCGGAATCTTCAAGGTCTGACTAACTACTGCAGCCTGGGTGCCCTTGCCCGCACCGGGAGGGCCAAGAAAAACGAGATTCATAAGCCGTTCCTCCCTATTACTTCAGGAAGCCCTTATAATGACGCATGGTCATCTGGGATTCCAGCTGACGCATGGTCTCGATCGCTACGCTAACCGCAATCAGCAGAGAGCTGGCCACGAGGGGCAGGCTCACGCCGACCAGGTTCCAGAAAATGGTGGGCAGGGTAGCCAGCAGAGCGAGGAACAGAGCGCCGAAGAGCGTGATCCTGCTGCTGATCTTGGAGATGAAATCGCTGGTCGGCTTGCCCTGGCGGATGCCGGGGATCATGCCGCCGTTCTGCTGCATATTCTTGCTGATCTCGATCGGATTGAAGGAGATCGAATTGTAGAAGAACGTGAAGCCCAGGATGAGCAGGGCGAACACAATCGTGTAACCCCAGCTCGCTCCGTAGAAGTTCTGCCACCAGGCGTAAACGCCGCTGTTGGGGAACATGCCGATGATCATCGCCGGGAACTGCATGATCGCAGAGGCGAAAATCAGGGGCAGAACGCCGGAGGAGTTAACCTTCAGCGGAATGTGGGTGCTCTGACCGCCGTACATGCGGCGACCAACCATGCGCTTGGCATACTGAACCGGGATGCGGCGCTCGGCCATGTCAACCAGAACAACGCCAACGATCATGACCAGGCTGATAATCAGAACAACCAGGCCCTGAACTACCGTAACGCCGCCCAGAGAAATGTTCCGGAAGTAAACGACGATCTGGTTAGCCAGGTTGGAAATGATGCCGGCGAAGATCAGCAGGGAGATACCGTTGCCGATACCGTTCTCGTTGATGCGCTCGCCGATCCACATCGCCAGGGCGGTACCGGCCGCGAGGCAGATGCCGATGGTGATGTAGTTGTACCAGGCGCCGCTGGTCGCGCCCAGACCGACGGACAGAGCCACAGCCTGAACGAAGCCCAGAGCGATGGTAACATAACGGGTGATCTGCGCGATCTTCTTGCGGCCCTCTTCGCCTTCCTTCTGGAGCTCTTCGAGCTTCGGAATGGCGACGCAGAGCAGCTGCATGATAATCGACGCGTTAATGTACGGGGTGATGCCCATGGCCATGATGGTGAAGTTCTGCAGGTTCGCACCGGTCATGGTGTTCATGAACTCCAGCAGGCTCATACCCGCCATAGCTTCCGCGACCGCCGCGACGTTTACGCCGGGGGTCGGGATGAAGCACAGGACGCGGTAGAGCAGCAGCATGCCCAGGGTGTACAGGATCTTCTTGCGAAGGTCAGCGATCTTCCATGCGTTACGCAGGGTTTCAAGCATGTCAGATCACCTCGGCTTTCCCGCCTACCGCCTCGATCTTTTCCTTAGCGGTCGCAGTGAATTTAGCCGCCTGAACAGTGAGTTTCTTGGTCAGTTCGCCGTTGCCCAGGATCTTGACGCCATCTTCAATCTTCTTGATGATGC
>JAFQQU010000194.1 GCA_017410445.1 Clostridia bacterium
ACCGCGGCGCGATTTCCTCCGTCCGCGTCATGCAGGGCACCGTCCGCGTGGGCGACCGCATCCGCATGATGGCCGGCAAGCGCGAGTTTGACGTCACCGAGGTGGGCGCGTTCCTGCCCGGCGGCGGCTACTACGCCACCGAAACGCTCACCGCCGGCGAGGTCGGCTACATCGCCGCCTCCATCAAGGACATCGCAGATATCCATGTCGGCGACACCATCACGCTGGCCACCGATCCCGCCGACGAGCCGCTGCCCGGCTACAAGCCGGTTCTGCCCATGGTTTACTGCGGCATCTATCCGGCCGACGGCGCGGACTACGAATCCCTGAAGGACGCGCTCACCCGCCTGCGCCTGAACGACGCGGCGCTCTCCTTCGAGCCGGAAACCTCCGTGGCTCTCGGCTACGGCTTCCGCTGCGGCTTCCTGGGCCTTCTGCACATGGAGATCATTCAGGAGCGATTGGAGCGTGAGTTCGACCTTGATCTGGTCACCACCGCCCCCAGCGTCGTCTACCATGTCACCAAGACCAACGGCGAGAAGATCGCCATCGACAACCCGACCAACCTCCCGCCCATTCCGGAGATTGATTTCATGGAAGAGCCCTACGTAGACGCCGAGGTCATCACCCCGCAGGATTACACCGGCGCGATCATGGAGCTGTGTCAGGAGAAGCGCGGCACGTTCCGCGACATGAAGTACATCGAGGGCGGACGCGTGCGTCTTTTGTACGACCTGCCGCTGAACGAAGTCATCTACGACTTCTTCGATCAGCTCAAGAGCCGTACCCGCGGCTATGCCTCCTTTGACTACGAGCTCAAGGGCTATGTGCAGAGCGATCTGGTGAAGCTCGACATGCTCTTAAACGGCGACACCTGCGACGCGCTCAGTATCATCGTACACCGCGACCGCGCCTATGCCCGCGGACGCTCCATCGCCGAAAAGCTGAAGGACGCCATCCCGAGGCAGCTGTTCGAAATCCCGATTCAGGCGGCCATCGGCGGCAAGGTCATCGCCCGCGAGACGGTCAAGGCGCTCCGTAAAGACGTTCTGGCCAAGTGCTACGGCGGCGATATCACGAGAAAGAAGAAGCGGCTCGAGAAGCAGAAGGAAGGTAAGAAGCGCATGCGTCAGGTCGGCTCCGTCGAGGTGCCGAGCGAGGCGTTCATGGCGGTACTCAAGATGGACTAAAAAGGCGTTTCACGCCTTGTGGACGGAGGACTGCGGTCCCCCGCCACTGCCACCCCCAGGGGATGGGCCTGCGGCTCGCTGAACGGCTTTGCCGTTCGGGCGCTCGCCTGCCGGTGCGGTATTGATTCCCCTCCCGCGACCGCACGCGTCCGCTCGCGGGGAATCCACTTCCGGATGGAGGTCAGCGAAGCTGACTAGCGAAGGTAAATCGACGATTTACCGAGCGTACCCATCGCGCCGCAGGCGTGATGGGCGGAGATACATGCCGCCGTCCGTGATTGTATTCGAAGAGGGCTGCGGCCCTCTCCAAGCCATTCCCGATGAAGATTTACGAGGAGGGATACAAATGGAACCGAGGTTTGAAGTGCAATCGCTGTACAGCCGGGAATCCGTCAGAAAACAAACACGTTTTATGTTTAAGCATCTGAAATTCCGTCTCACCCGCGTCGTCTATCTTATCCTCGCCGCTTTATACGTCTTTATCATGCGTCCCCTTTTTGATCCGATCGTCATCAAGGCGCTGATGGACGGCGTTCTGCCCTATCTCTTTTCCGAAAAACCGTTGGCAACCCTGATCACACTGGCGGCGCCGTTTGCGACGCTCTATCTTCTGTACCGCGCCTTCTTCATGCATCGTCAGCAAGAGCGCCGCATATGGAAGCAGAACAAGAAATACGATGGAGCTACTACCGTCGTCACATTCTTTGACGGCCACTTCGTCGACGTTTCAAAGGGCGTGACTTACACAGTCCAGTACAGCGAACTCGTCGAGATTGAGGAATCCGCCGAAATCATCTTTCTGAAGACCACGAATGTATACGGCTTTGTCATCAGCAAGTCCGATTTCACCATCGGCACGCCCGACGACTTCCGCGCGTTCATCGAGGAAAAGACCGGGAAGAAGATTAAGTTCATCCGCTGAATATGTATATGAGAAGGGATAGCATGGAACCGAGGTTTGAAGTACCGTTCACCATCAACAGAGATCTGATGAAAATCTTCGCCGGATACAGCTCTGCTCGCTGGGCTTTCCGCCTCCGCCGCATCCTTTTTCTGGTTCTTGGCTGCCTTGAATTATTTCTTGCCAGCCTTTCCGGCTTTCACAGCATCCTCCCCGTAATCATCGGCGTCCTCTCTTTGCTGCTGGCTGTTTTCTATTCTCAGTATCTCCAGTGGTGGTATTGGAGAAGAAACAAGCCCAAGGCCGGAACGGCAGTGGTTTATACCTTCTTTGAGGACCGCTTCACCGCCGTCAGCGGCACTCTCAGTCAGTCCGCACAGTACGACGATCTTTTTGAGGTCGTTGAAACAAAGGCAGTATTCGGGCTCAGACGGGACAAAAGCGGAGCGGCCATCCTGCCCAAGTCCTGCTTCACCGTCGGCTCCCCCGATGACTTCCGCGCATTCATCGAGGAAAAGACCGGGAAGAAAATCAAGTTCATCCGCTGAATATACATACTCTGCCGGGCTGCCTTATGGCCGTCCGGCTCCATTCTATCCAAGGAGGAATATAATATGAAGGTTCTGCTCGTCAACGGAAGCCCCCATGAGAAGGGCTGCACCTATACCGCCCTCGCCGAAGTCGCCTCCGCGCTCAATCAGGAAGGCATCGAAACCGAGATCTTCCACATCGGCACCGCGCCCATCCGCGGCTGCATCGCCTGCGGCGGCTGCAGTAAGCAGGCAAAGTGCGCCTTTGACGACGACATCGTCAACCGCCTGATCGAAAAGGCCGACGATATCGACGGCCTCGTGATCGGCTCCCCCGTTCACTACGCCTCCGCCGGCGGCGCGATTACATCCGTTCTGGACAGACTGTTTTACGCCGCGTCCGGGAAACTCGCCTACAAGCCCTGCGCCTGCATCGCCTCCGCCCGAAGAGCCGGAACCACTGCGACGCTCGATCAGCTGATCAAGTATCCCACCATCAACCGCATGCCGCTGGTCTCTTCTCAGTACTGGCCCATGGTGCACGGAAATTCCCCCGAGCAGGTCATGCAGGATGAGGAAGGCATGCAGATCATGCGAACGCTGGGCAAAAACATGGCGTGGCTCATCAAGTGCATCGAAGCGGGCAAGGCTGCGGGCGTGAACATCCCCGAACGCGAAGCGCCCCGGCGCACCAATTTCATCCGATGAAGCCGCTGTCGCTCTATCTTCACATCCCCTTCTGCGTCCGCAAGTGCGCCTACTGCGACTTTCCCTCGCACGCGGGGCGGGAAAAGGATATTCCCGCCTATGTCGACGCGCTCAGAGGCGAAATCATCGGGGCCGGGCAGAAATGGATCGGCCGCCGCGTTGAAACAGTCTTCTTCGGCGGAGGAACCCCCTCGGTCCTGACCGGCGAACAGATGAAGACGCTTACGGACGCGGTCTTTTCATCGTTCTCCGTCTCCCCGGACGCGGAAATCAGCATGGAGGCCAACCCGGGCACGCTCACGCCCGACAAGCTCGCTGCATACCGCGAAGCCGGAATCAACCGCCTCTCTATCGGCGTGCAGGCGATGAACGACCGGCTGCTTCACGCCATCGGCCGCATCCACACGCGGAACGAAGCCGCCGAGGCTGTCCGCATGGCGAAGGACGCGGGTTTTGAGAACATCAACATTGATCTCATGTACGGCCTGCCCGGGCAGAGCATCGACGATTTCACCGATACGCTTCATCAGGCGCTCTCGCTGCCCGTGACGCATCTTTCCATGTACAGCCTGATCGTCGAGGAAGGAACGCCGCTTTATCGCCGCGTCGAACAGGGCGAAGAAGTTCCCGGCGACGAGGAAACGCTGATCATGCAGCATACCGCGGCAAGAATCGCGGCGCAGCACGGGCTGACCCGCTATGAAATCTCCAACTATGCCAGACCAGGCTTTGAATGCCGTCACAATCTCGTGTACTGGCGCAGAGGCGAATACCTCGGGCTGGGCTGCGCGGCGCACTCGCTGATGGACAGCGCGCGCTTCTCGAATACCGCCTCGCTTGACGAGTATCTCTCCGGCGTCCGCATGGATTCATACGAACCGCTCACTGCGACCGACGCGCTGGAGGAAACCGTCATGCTGTCCCTGCGCACGGCGGAAGGTATGGATCTTTGCGAATACCGCGCGCTTGCCGGAAGCGATTTTCCGGGAAAGCAGCGGCATATCGACCGGCTCGTCCTCGAATCGCTGGCCTTCGTCAGAGGCGATCGGCTGATTCTCACCGAACGCGGCATGGATGTGCTCAACGCCGTCATTGAACTGCTGGCCTGACGCATGTTTTCACACAGTTCATGATGAAGCCGAATTTCCTTCAGAACATTGTCAAAGATTCGGTTGGCAAACGGGATTATTTGTGGTATCATAAGAGGAACGAGTACGCATGCCGCGGATGACGCCGTCCCCGGCAACATATTTAGGAGGCAATATTCATGTCCGCATTGATGAACAACTATCTCTACGGCAAGGCCGGCAAGGCCGACTTCACCCCTGATCAGCTGCCCGCAAACCGCATGGCGCTGTTCCTTGAAATGTTCCGCATCCGTCTGGGCGGCCTGTGCGGCGTCAATCTGTTCTGCCTGCTGACCTCCCTTCCGGCAATCATCTGGTCCATCCTGACCTATCAGGTCATCCTGATGGACATCGAAACCAATCCGGAAGCCGCCTCCGCGATGCTGTCCGGCCGGATCATCACCTATCTTCTGTTCATGATTCCCTGTCTGGTGCTCACCAGCGTTCTCAACACCGGCGTCGCCTACATCATGCGCAACTGGTCCCGCGACCAGCACACCTTCACCGTCAGCGACTATAAGGACGCCCTGAAGGAAAACTGGAAGGGCGGTCTTCTGGTCGGCCTGATCAACGGCTTCTCCCTGCTGATCACCTACATCTGCTACACCTACTACGGTGTGATGGCTTCTCAGAGCGGCATGTTCTGGTATATTCCCCAGATGCTGGTCGTCATCCTCTGCTGCGTATGGTGGATGGCAAACATGCTGATCATGCCCATGATGGTCACCTATGAAATGAACTTCAAGACCCTCGTGCGCAACAGCATCATCATGGTCGTCGGCCGTCTGCCCTGGTCCTTGCTGTTCTGGGGCCTGTCCGTCCTCATTCCGCTGGTCTGCCTGCTCTACGTTCCCTACGGCATCGTCATCGTCGGCATCTTCTATGCGGTCATCGGCTTCTCGCTGACCTACTTCGTATATGCTTCCTATGCCAACAGCTGCTTCGACCGCTTCCTCAACCCGCGCATCGAAGGCGCGCCGGTCAACATGGGTCTGCGCGATCCCAATCTGGCCGAGGAAGAAGTCGAAGTCACCGAAGAGGACATCAAAAACCTGTAATCCGGACATACTGTCTGCGTAGATCATTTCAGGAGGAACCGGGATGAACGCAGACGCTCTCCGTCCGATGACGGAACAGGAAAAACTGAAATATGAAGCGGCGACAGAGCTGGGACTGATCGATCGCCTGCTGAAAGTGGGCTGGGGCGGACTGACCGCCGGAGAAACCGGAAGAATCGGCGGGCTGGTCGCGCAGAAGATGCGCCGCCTGTCCTGACGCTCACATCCAACGACGACTGTCAGGCGTGTTCTGTTTACAGGGCACGCCTGATCTTCCATGAAACGGAGTTTTACTCATGTACGAACAATTTGCCGCTCTGTATGACCGGCTGATGGATGATTTCGATTATCCCGCATGGGCGGATTACTATCTCGCTCTGCTGGCGCGGTACGGCGTAAAGCCCAAAAGCATGCTCGAATGCGGCTGCGGAACGGGCTCCATGTCGGTGGAATTTGCCAAGCGGCGCATCAGACTGGTCGCGTCCGACCTGTCCGAGGACATGCTGCAGGCCGCGCAGGAAAAGGCGCGCAGAAACGGCGTCATGATCCCCTTTGTCTGTCAGGACATGCGCGAGCTGTCCAGCCACCGGCCGGCAGAAGCGGTCCTGTGCTGCTGCGACGGGGTCAACTATCTGACAAGCGAAGAGGACGTCAAGGCCTTCTTCCGCGCTGCACACCGTGCGCTGCGCCCGGGCGGCGTGCTGGCCTTTGACCTGTCGAGCCGATACAAGCTCCGGGATAAAATGGGCAACGCCTTCTTCGGCGAGGAACGCGACGAAGTCGCCTATCTCTGGCAGAACCAGTATGACGAGGCGGAAAACGTCATCCGCATGGATCTGACCTTCTTCGTCCGCCGCGACGACGACCTGTACGAGCGCTTTACCGAACAGCATGAGCAGCGCGCCCATACCGCTGAAGAAATCCTTCTCTGGTTATCTGAATGCGGCTTTGAACAGGCCGCCGTTTTCGGAGACCGCACCTTTGACGCTCCGCTGCCGGACAGCGAGCGCATACACTTCATAGCAAAGAAACCAATGGGAGATAAGTGATATATGATGGATCAGACAATCAATCTGGATGGAATTCTCAGAGTATCCCTGATGGGCGGACAGGCCCGCGCGTTCCTCATCGACAGCACCCGCATGGTCGAGGAAGCGCGCAGAGTGCACAATCTGTCGCGCGTTGCAACCGCTGCGCTGGGTCGTCTGCTCACCGGCGCTTCGATCATGGGCCACATGCTCAAGGACGAGCGCGACAGCCTGACCGCGACCATCAAGGGCGGCGGTCCTCTGGGCACGCTGATGGCTGTAGCCCGCGCGGACGGAACAGTCAAGGGCTATGTCGACAATCCGGACCTCGAGCTTCCCCTGCGCGGCGACGGCAAGCTGGACGTCGGCAAGGCGGTCGGCAAGAACGGCCAGCTGACGGTCATCAAGGATATGGGCCTGAAGGAGCCCTATGTCGGCATGGTCAACCTGCGCTCCGGCGAAATCGGCGAGGATCTGGCGATGTATTTCACCGCGTCCGAGCAGACGCCCTCCCTCGTATCGGTCGGCGTACTGACCAACAACTCGGTCGTCGCCGCCGGCGGCCTGATCATCCAGATTATGCCCGGCTGCTCCGACATCGCGCTCAAGTCCATCGAATACAGCGCGCCGATGTTTGTAAACATCAGCCAGACCATTCAGGAATACGGCCTCAACGGCGCCTATCAGCAGCTGCTCTCCCATCTGGAGCCCGAAATCATCGGCAAGGCCCGCCCCCGCTATCTGTGCGACTGCTCCAGAGACCGCTTCGAGCGCGGCCTGATTTCCCTCGGCGCAGACGAACTGACCACCCTCATCAACGAGGATCACGGCGCGGAGCTCAGCTGCCATTTCTGCAACCGCACCTTCCGCTTCACCGAAAAGCAGCTGGTGACGCTGCTTGAGCAGGCCAGAAAATAAAAAATCATCCGATCAGGGAGGAACGCCATATGCCCAAGTGCATCGATTTTGACGAGAAATTCGGTCTCTATGCCGAAAAATGGATTGCGGCCAACCGCTCCAAGTATAAGAACATGGACCTGCTCGAAGAGCAGATTCCCGAGGTATATCTCCGCTGGCTGAATGCACCCGCCGACTGGCTGGACGGCAAGACGCCCGGCGAATGGTTCCAGCAGTACAGCGACGCGGGCGAGCTGGTCGCTCTGATGCGCGAATACAACGAGCAGAAGATCAATCTGCCCGACCCGCTGCTGGAGCGGATGACCGATCTGGGCGAGGACGCCGTCGCGCCGCTCATGCAGCTGGTGAAGGAATACAGCAAAAACCGCGGCCTCGCGATTTCCGCGCTGAATCTTCTGATCGAGCTGGGCAGCAGCGAGCCGATGGAGATGTGCCTGGACATCATCTCCTCCGCCGACGGACAGAACGAGCTGACCGACGTCGCCGCCGAGCTGCTCAACGGCCTGGGCGATTCCGTCGTCGAGCCGGTGCTGGCCCGCATGGAGGGCGCCTCCAGAACGGCTGAAGATTGTTTTTTGGACGTACTATGCAACTTTCCGGGCGATGAACGCATCTATACATATACAGTGAATGCTTTCAACCGCCGCTACGACCGCCGCGCGCTGTACGCCTCCTACCTTGGAAAGCTGGGAGATGACCGCGCCATCGAACCGCTCGGCAAGGCGCTCAAGATGAGCGACATCAGCTATCTCGATTATATCGAAATCGCCAACGCCATCGAAGCGCTGGGCGGCGAGGCCGATACCGAGCGCGAGTTCAACGGCGACCCGTATTACGAATCGCTCAAGAAGATGAAATAAACGCCGATCAGGAGGTATGTCCCCATGAAATGCATCGCGTGCGGAAAAGAAAATGTACAGAACGCCCTGTTCTGCGCCTTCTGCGGCGCGAGGATGACCTCCGAATCGCCTGCCGAGGAGAAGGCGCCCGAACAGGAAGCGCCCGCTGCTTCCGCGTCCCGCCAAACCGCCCGTCCTCTGAACGCCAATCCCTATATGCCGCCCCGGCCTCCGGTCATTCCGCCTGCAAAGCCTGAAGCGAAGACAGAGGAGGCGGAACCGGCGTCCGCCGAGGTGCCGCTGCCGAGCAAAACGGCCTCCGGCCCGAGGCAGATCATCAAACCGCCGGCAAAGCGGGTATTTCTGTTCGATGAAGAGCAGGAAGAAGAGGACGCACGCAAGGCCGCTTCCCGAAAGTCCGATCCCGAACCCGAATATGACGACGACTACGACGAGTTTGCCGAATACGAGGACGACGACGAGGATGAAGACCTCTATGAGGAGGACGACGAACCCCGCGGCGGCAAGATCTTTGTAAGCATCATCTCGGTGCTCACGGTCATCCTGCTGATCGTCGGCATCATTTCCTTCATGTATGGCACGACCGTCGGACACCGCCTGCGCGCTTCCGTCGGGCTGAGCAGCAAGGCAGAAGATTACATCCTGCTGGCCGACTGGCAGCTTGACCAGCATAGCCTTTCGGATGCCTCCGCTTCCTATTACAACGCGTTCAAGCTGGAGCAGAAGAATTATGATCTGGCGCTGACCGTCGGCGAAGGCTTCGAAAACTGCGCGGATTATCTCCGCGCCGAGCAGCTGTACACCTTCATGATCGAGAACTATCCGCAGGCGGACGAGCCGTATGACCGGCTGATGGCGCTTTTGATCCGTCAGGGAAAGACCGCGCAGTATGAATCGCTGCTTCTCTACCGCGCCGAGCATCAGCCCGGTTACAACCCGCCGACCGCGCCCATCCCCTCCGCACCGACCGGTTCTCATCAGGGCGGCGCATATGCCGGCTCCGTAACGCTCACCCTGAGCGCCGAAAGCGGCGAAATCCGCTACACGCTGGACGGAACGACGCCGGGCCTCTCCTCGCTCCTTTACACCGGTCCGATCACGCTGACCCGCGGAACACACAGTATCCGCGCCGTTGCGGTTCAGAACGGGCAGATCAGCGCCGAATGGACGGCCAGCTTCGTCATTTCCTGACAGCATACAGCGCATCACGTATATTATGCGTAAATATGCATTTCCCCGAGGAAGGCTTCCCGCTTTCCCCGGGGTTTTTATCTATCATCATTCCGTCCTGCCCCTCCGGCGCATGGATATTCAAGCCTGAATTTCTTTCAAACAGGCAGACCGTCCTGTACCGGATCCGGATTATCCGGTCCGGGGATGCCGGATTGGCTCCTTCTTCCCCTGAATTTGCCGCGCTGTCTTTCTGCATTCGGGCGTACCAGCACGGCTGCTCCGGCCTCTCCCCTTCCGTTTCAGAGTGATTTCGGCGAGAAAAACTCAAATTACAGCGATTCATAACGAGCAAATAAATTGCATCCTGCGCTGAAATGGTATATAATAAAGGATGGCTCAGAGGATTTGTAGAAAAACAGCGTTTTCGGCAAGACCTCTATTTTATCGCGCCCTTCCATCCCCTGTAAAATGTTGGGGACGTGCTTGACGCGCATATATATTCACCCTATAATGTATACATATTCATTCAACAGGGAGGTCCGAATCGATGACGAAAGTATTCATTGACGGACGGGAAGGAACAACCGGCCTCAGAATCATGGAACGTCTGAGCGCCCGAAACGATATTGAGCTGCTGCTGATCGATGAAGCGCTCCGGAAAAATGCCGACGCGCGCCGTGAAATGATCAATCAGTCGGATATCACATTCCTCTGTCTGCCGGACGCGGCGGCAAAAGAAGCCGTCGAAATGGCGGATGATCGCGTAAAGATCATCGACGCATCCACCGCGCACCGCACACTGCCCGGATGGGCATACGGCTTCGCCGAGCTGTCCGCCGCGCACAGAAGCGCCATTGAAACCGGAAACCGCATCGCCGTTCCCGGCTGCCATGCGAGCGGCTTCAACTCTCTGGTCTACCCGATGATCGCAAGCGGCCTGATGGCTGCGGATTATCCGGTGACCTGCCATTCCGTAACCGGCTACTCCGGCGGCGGAAAGAAAATGATCGCTCAGTATCAGGACGAAAACCGCGAAGAAGAGCTTTCCAGCCCCCGCCAGTACGGCCTGACGCAGATGCACAAGCATCTGAAGGAGATGAAGGCTGTTCCGGGCCTCGCCATGGAGCCGATCTTCAATCCCATCGTCGCCGACTACTACGCGGGCATGGTCGTGACCGTTCCGGTGTTCACGAGCCTGCTCAAGGGGAAGCCCACGCTCAGCGACATCCGCGGCATGTTTGCCGCGCACTATGCGGGCCAGAAGATGGTCAAGGTCATCGAAGGCGACGAAGCGCCCGGCTTCCTCGGCGCGAACAATCTCGCCGGCCGTGATATTATGGAAATCCTGATCACCGGCAACGACGACCGCGTGCTGCTGACCTCCCGGTTCGACAACCTGGGCAAGGGCGCATCCGGCGCTGCGGTACAGTGCATGAATATCACTCTGGGTCTGGACGAAACCACCGGCCTGGTTATCTGAGAACTGAATCGAGGGGTATAATAAAATGAAATTCATCGAAGGCGGCGTGTGTGCCGCCAAGGGATATAAAGCTTCCGGCGTACACTGCGGCATCCGCAAGAACAAGACCAAGAAGGATCTGGCCCTGATCGTTTCCGATGTTCCCGCTTCCGCGGCGGGCGTATACACGCTGAATCTGGTCAAGGGCGCGCCCATTCTGGTCACCAAGAAGAACATCGAAAACGGCATTGCGCAGGCGGTCATCTGCAACAGCGGCAACGCCAACACCTGCAACGCCGACGGCATCGAAATCGCTGAGGGCATGTGCGCTCTGGTTGAAAAGCACACCGGCATCAAGGCAAACGACGTCATCGTCGCCTCCACCGGCGTCATCGGCCAGCCTCTCTCCCTCGAGCCCATCGCGGGCGGCATGGAGGAACTGGTCTCCTCCCTGAATTACAACGGCAGCGACGACGCCGCTCAGGGCATCATGACCACCGATACCACCAAGAAGGAAATCGCGGTCGAATTCGAGCTTTCCGGCAAGACCTGCCGCATCGGCGGCATCGCCAAGGGTTCGGGCATGATTCATCCGAACATGGCCACCATGCTGGTCTTCGTCACCACGGACGCGGCCATCTCGCCCGAAATGCTGAACAAGGCCCTGCAGGCGGACGTTCAGACTTCCTTCAACATGATCTCCGTCGACGGCGACACCTCCACCAACGACACCCTGACCGTCATGGCCAACGGCCTTGCCGGCAACGACGAAATCACCGAAGCAAACGCCGACTATGAGATCTTCACTCAGGCGCTCGCCATGGTCACCCGCACGCTGTGCCGCGCGATTGCCAAGGACGGCGAGGGCGCGACCAAGCTGCTCGAGTGCCGCGTAAACGGAGCGAAGAACTGGGAGACCGCCAGAACGGTTGCCAAGTCCGTCATCTGCTCCAGCCTGTTCAAGGCGGCGATGTTCGGCGCGGACGCCAACTGGGGCCGCGTGCTGTGCGCCATCGGCTACAGCGGCGCAGACGTCGACGTCACGAAGATCGACGTCACCTTCGAATCCAAGGCCGGTTCTATCACCGTCTGCGTGGACGGCGCCGGCGTCCCCTTCTCCGAGGAAGAGGCCAAGAAGATCCTGACCGAGGACGAAATCATCATCGCCATCGAGCTCAAGAGCGGCGAGGTATCCGCCACTGCCTGGGGCTGCGACCTGACGTATGACTATGTAAAGATCAACGGCGACTACCGCACCTGATATACCCGATATATAAGGAGGACGACGCAAATGATCAGCAATACCGATCGCGCACAGGTTCTGGCGCATGCGCTTCCCTACATTCAGCAGTATAACGGCAAGATCATCGTAGTCAAATACGGCGGAAACGCCATGATCGACGAAGAGCTCAAGCAGGCGGTCATGCGCGACGTTGCGCTGCTCTCCCTGATCGGCATCCGCGTGGTGCTGGTTCACGGCGGCGGGCCCGAAATCAGCGATATGCTGAAAAAGATCGGCAAAAAGAGCGAATTTGTCAACGGCCTGCGCGTGACCGACGCCGAAACGGCCGATATCGTTCAGATGGTGCTGGCGGGCAAGGTCAACAAGAGCCTGGTCGGCCTGATCGAGTCCATCGGCGGCAAGGCCATCGGCCTGACCGGCATGGACGGCAGCCTGATCGAAGCGAAGATGCTGGATGAGCAGCTGGGCTATGTCGGCGAGATCACCCATATCGAGGAGCAGACCATTCTGGACATCCTCGACAAGGGCTACATCCCGGTCGTCTCCACCGTCGGCTTCGACAAGGAAGGCCATGTATACAACATCAATGCCGATACCGCAGCCGCCCGCATCGCCGGCAAGCTGCATGCGGAATGTATGATCTCCATGACCGATATCGCAGGTCTCTTGCGCGATAAGGACGATCCCTCCTCGCTCATTCCGGTCGTTCAGGTTTCCGAAGCGCCTCAGCTGGTCGCCGAGGGCATCATCTCCGGCGGCATGATTCCGAAGGTGGAATGCTGCATTGAAGCCATCCGCCGCGGCGTCAAGAAGGTCTTCATCATCGACGGCCGTGTGCCGCACGCCATCCTCATGGAAATCCTGACCGATGAAGGCATCGGCACCATGTTTATCTGATTCAACTTGGGAGGAACTATCCAAATGGACGTTAAAGCAAGGGATGCGGAATATATCGCTTCCACTTATAAGCGCTTTCCCGTCGAGCTGGTCGGCGGACAGGGCGCTGAGCTGATCGACGATACCGGAAAGAAATACATCGATCTGGGCAGCGGTATCGCGGTCAACGTATTCGGCGTTAACGATGAAGAATGGAAGAATGCGGTCATCGCTCAGCTGAACCGCATCTCCCACGCTTCCAACCTCTACTACACCGCTCCGCAGACCGAGCTGGCCGAGATTCTGTGCACCCGCACCGGAATGAAGCGCGTCTTCTTCGGCAACTCCGGCGCTGAAGCCAACGAATGCGCCATCAAGGTGGCCCGCAAATACGCCTCCGACAAATACGGAGAAATGAGCCGCCCGATGATCGTAACGCTTGAGAACAGCTTCCACGGACGCACCATCACCACGCTGGCCGCAACCGGTCAGGATGTGTTCCATCACAGCTTCGGCCCGTTCACCGCAGGCTTCATGCACGTTCCCGCCAACGACCTGACCGCCATGCAGGAGGCGCTCGAATACCATCCGGTATGCGGCGTCATGCTGGAAATGGTACAGGGCGAGGGCGGCGTGAATCCTCTGGACAAGGAATATGTTCAGGCAGTGGCAAAGCTGTGCGATGAGCGCGACGTCATCCTGATCGTTGACGAGGTGCAGACCGGCAACGGCCGCACCGGCACGCTGTTCGCCTACGAGCAGTTCGGCATTCAGCCGGACGTCGTATCCACGGCCAAGGGCATCGGCGGCGGCCTGCCGCTGGGCGCGTGCCTGATGGGCGAGAAGGTCCAGGATACCCTGACTCCCTCCTCCCACGGCTCTACCTTCGGCGGAAACCCGGTCGCCACGGCGGGCGCGGTCAATATCCTCTCCCGCATCGACGACAAATTCCTGGCCGAGGTTCAGAGAAAATCCGAAAAATTCGTCAAGGGCCTCACGTCCATCAAGGGCGTTAAGTCGGTCGCCGGTATGGGCCTGATGCTGGGCGTCGAAACCGAAAAGCCGGCGGGCGAAATCGTAAACGAATGCATGAAGCGCGGCGTATTGCTGCTGACCGCCAAAACCAAGGTCAGGCTGCTCCCGCCGCTGGTAATTACCGACGAACAGATCGAACAGGCGCTGTCCGTCATCAAGGAGGTCATCGAAGCATGAAACATCTTCTGAAGCTGGGCGATCTGACCCCTCAGGAAATCACCGATATCCTGAATCTGGCCGATCAGCTCAAGTACGAAAAGGCGCACGGCTTCGCCTCTCAGCCTCTGAAGGGCAAGACCCTGGGCATGATCTTCCAGAAGTCTTCCACCCGCACGCGCGTTTCCTTCGAGGTTGGCATGTATGAGCTGGGCGGCTACGCGCTGTTCCTCTCCAACCGCGATCTGCAGATTGGCCGCGGCGAGCCCGTTCAGGACACCGCCCGCGTGCTCTCCCGGTATCTGGACGGCATCATGATCCGCACCTTTGAGCAGAAGGAAGTCGAGGATCTGGCCAAATACGGCTCTATCCCGATCATCAACGGCCTGACAGACTATGCGCACCCCTGTCAGGTACTGGCCGACCTGATGACCATCCGCGAGCATAAGAAAACGCTCAAGGGCCTGAAGCTCTGCTTCATCGGCGACGGCAACAATATGGCCAACTCCCTGATCGTCGGCGGCATCAAGATGGGCATGAAGGTGGCCATCGCCTGCCCGGACAATTATCAGCCGGATGCGGAGATCATGAAGTGGGCCAGGGAAAACGGCGATTTCACCTGCACCAGCGACGTAATGGAAGCTGCGAAGGGCGCCGACGCGATCTACACCGACGTTTGGGCCTCCATGGGTCAGGAAGGCGAAGCGGCCGAGCGCCGCAAGGCTTTCGAGGGCGTCTATCAGGTGAACGACGAGGTCATGGCCGTGGCCAACGCAGGCTGCATGGTCATGCACTGCCTGCCCGCGCACCGCGGCGAGGAGATCACCGATTCCGTCTTTGAAGCGCATGCCAACGAAATCTTTGACGAGGCCGAGAACCGCCTGCACGCTCAGAAGGCCGTGCTGGTCAAATTGATGAAAGGCTGATTTCTCATGAAAAAGTGCTATCTTGTACTGGCAGACGGCCACATCTTCGAGGGTACCCGTTTCGGCGCAGAGAGCAATGCCATGGGCGAGCTGGTGTTCAACACCGGTGTTGTCGGCTATGAAGCGAATCTGACCGATCCCAACAACTACGGTCAGATCGTTCTGCAGACCTTCCCGATGATCGGCAACTACGGCATCATCCCGGAGGATCTGGAAGGCAAAAAGGCGCATCTGTCCGGCTATGTCGTCCGCGAATGGTGCGACGCACCCAGCAACTTCCGCTGCAAGGGCGATCTGGACACGTATCTGAAGGCGCAGGGCGTCGCCGGCATCTGCGGCATTGACACCCGCGAAATCACCCGCATCATCCGCGACAACGGCGTCATGGCCGCGAAGATCGTGGATGAAATCGGCGAAAACGCAGCTGCCGGGCTGGCTGAGTATGCCGTCAAGGGCGCTGTCGAAGCCGTAGCCTGCAAGGAAAAGGCAGTATTCCCGGCGAAGGGCGAAAAGAAGCATACCGTTGCGCTGATCAACTTCGGCACGACGGGCAATCTGATCACGCAGCTGAACGAGCGCGGCTGCGAGGTCTGCGTATTCCCCTACTGCACTTCGGCCGAGGAAATTCTCTCGGCCAATCCGGACGGCGTTCTGCTGTCTGACGGCCCGGGCAATCCCGAGGACAACGCTGCCGCTATCGAAGAAGTCAAAAAGCTCTTCGGCGCCAAGCCGCTGTTCGCGGTTGGTCTGGGCCATCAGCTGCTGGCGCTGGCCGCCGGCGCTAAGACCTATAAGCTGACTTACGGCCACCGCGGCGGCAATCAGCCGGTCAAGCGCATCGCTGACGGACGCACTTATATCACCACCCAGAATCACGGCTATGCCGTAGCTGCCGATTCGCTGCCCGAAGGCGCGGCCCTCAGCTATGTCAACGCCAACGATAACACCTGCGAAGGCGCGGAGTATGCCTGGAAGAAGGCGTTCTCCGTACAGTTCCATCCGATCGCCTGCAAGGGCCCGCAGGACACCACGTTCCTGTATGATTCCTTCATCGCGCTGATGGAAACCGCCGGCAAACAGTAACAAATCGGGTCAGCCACCGGCAAAATCTGTCGGTGGCCGTCTCTGCGTCAAACGATATTTAAGAAAATGAGGGATTTGCTATGCCGTTGAATCCTGGAATCAAAAAAGTCATGGTTATTGGCTCCGGCCCGATCGTTATCGGTCAGGCCGCCGAGTTCGACTACGCCGGCACGCAGGCCTGCCGCGTGCTGAAGGAAGCCGGTCTCGACGTCATTCTGGTCAACTCCAACCCTGCCACCATCATGACCGACAAGGCCATGGCAGACGAAATCTATCTCGAGCCGCTGACCGCCGAAACCGTCAAGCGCATCATCGAGAAAGAGAAGCCTGACAGCCTGCTGGCCGGACTGGGCGGACAGACCGGTCTGACCATCGCCATGCAGCTGAACAAGGAAGGCTTCCTGCAGACCCACAACGTAAAGCTGATCGGCACCAACGCCGAAGCCATCGACAAGGCCGAAGACCGCGAGCTGTTCAAGGAAACCATGCTTGAGATCGGCGAGCCTGTCATCCCCTCCGGCATCGCGAACACGCTGGAAGAGGTTCTGACCATCGCCGACGAGATCGGTTATCCGGTCATCGTCCGTCCCGCGTTCACGCTGGGCGGCGCGGGCGGCGGCTATGCCTACAATCCGGAAGACCTTACCGTCATCGCGCGCAACGGCCTGATGCTGTCCCCCATCAATCAGGTTCTGATCGAGAAATACATCTACGGCTGGAAGGAAATCGAGTTCGAAGTCATGCGCGACAGCGTGGGCAACGCCATCGCCATCTGCTCGATGGAGAACTTCGACCCGGTCGGCGTTCATACCGGCGACTCGATCGTTCTCGCGCCCGCAGTATCCCTCTCCCCCAGGGAGTATTCGATGCTGCACGACGCTTCCCTGAACATCATCAACGCGCTGGGCATCGAGGGCGGCTGCAACTGCCAGTTCGCGCTCAATCCGGACAGCTTCGAATACGCCGTCATCGAGGTTAACCCGCGCGTTTCCCGCTCCTCCGCGCTGGCCTCCAAGGCGACCGGCTATCCCATCGCCAAGGTAACCACCAAAATCGCGCTGGGCTACACGCTCGACGAAATCACCAACGACGTCACCGGCAAGACCTGCGCCTGCTTCGAGCCGACCATCGACTACGCCGTCGTCAAGCTGCCCAAGTGGCCGTTTGACAAGTTCGTCGGCGCCAGCCGCAAGCTGGGCACTCAGATGAAAGCGACCGGCGAGGTCATGGCCATCGGCAGCTCCTTCGAGGCCGCCATCATGAAGGCCGTCCGCGGCGCCGCCATCAAGCTGGATACGCTGAACGCGCCCAAGCTTCTGGACGGCGTGGACCTGCACGAGAAGCTCAAGGACGTCGACGACATCCGCCTGTTCACCATCTTTGCCGCCATCAAGGCCGGTATCTCCGACGACGAAATCTACGAAAAGACCCGCATCGACCGCTGGTTCATCGATAAGCTGCGCCATCTGGCCGAGTTTGAGCTGGACATCGAGAAGAACGGCCTGAACGACGAGAAATATCTCGCCGGCAAGAAGCTGGGCTACACCGATGAAGCGCTCGAACGCATCTCCGGCTGCAAGGTTGAAAATCCGCGCAAGGCCGTCTATAAGATGGTCGATACCTGCGCCGCCGAGTTCTCCGCCGCCACGCCTTACTTCTACGCCACCTACGACGACGTCTGCGAATCCCGCGAGCTGCCGTCCAGCGGCAAGAAGAAGATCATCGTTCTGGGCAGCGGCCCCATCCGCATCGGCCAGGGCATTGAGTTCGACTACTCCTCCGTCCACTGCGTATGGACGCTGAAGAAGCTGGGCTACGAGGTCGTCATCATCAACAACAACCCCGAGACCGTTTCCACCGACTTCGACACCTCCGACCGCCTGTACTTCGAGCCGCTGACCGACGAGGACGTTCTGAACATCGTCGACTGTGAGAAGCCGGTCGGCGTCGTCGTCGCATTCGGCGGACAGACCGCCATCAACCTGACCAAGACGCTCGACCGCCACGGCATCCAGATTCTGGGCACCTCTGCCGAAGGCATCGACATGGCCGAGGACCGTGACCGCTTCGACAAGCTGCTTGAGCGCTTCAGCATCCGCCGTCCGCAGGGCCTGACGGTCATGACCAAGGACGAGGCGCTGGAATCCGCCCAGAAGCTGGGCTACCCGGTTCTGCTGCGTCCGAGCTATGTCATCGGCGGCCAGAACATGACCATCGCCCACAATCCCAAGGACGTCATCCAGTACATGGATCTGATTCTCGCGCAGAAGATCGAGAATCCGGTCATGGTTGACAAATATATGATGGGCACCGAGCTGGAAGTCGACGTTATCTCCGACGGCGAAAACGTCCTGATTCCTGGCATCATGGAGCACATCGAGCGCGCCGGCGTTCACAGCGGCGACTCCATCGCCGTATATCCGCCCGTAACCATCAACGACGTGCTGATCCATCAGGTCATCGACTGCTCCACCAAGTTGACGCTGGCCATGGGCACCAAGGGACTGACCAACATCCAGTACCTGATCTATCAGGGCGAGCTGTATGTCATCGAGGTCAATCCGCGCGCTTCCCGTACCATCCCCTACATCTCCAAGGTGACCGGCGTTCCGATGGTCGAGCTGGCTACCCGCGTCATGGTCGGCGAAAAGCTGCTTGATCTGGGCTACGGCGAGGGCCTTTACAAGACTCCGCCCTATTTCGCCGTCAAGGTTCCGGTATTCTCCTTCGAGAAGCTGAACGACGTCAACTCCGCGCTCGGTCCGGAAATGAAGTCCACCGGCGAAGTTCTGGGCCTCGGCCGTTCTCTGGAAGAGGCGCTTCTGAAGGGCCTGATCGCCGCCGGCTTCAAGGTTGAGCGCACGCAGCAGTCCCATCAGGGCGGCATCTACATTACCGTCAGCGACGAGGACAAGTTCGAAATCATTCAGCTGGCCAAGAAGCTGTCCGATCTGGGCCTGTCCATCTATGCGACCAAGGGCACCGCGGCGGTCATCCGTCAGCTGGGCATTGACGTAAACGAAGTCAACCGCCTGCACGATTCCGACGAGCTGCTTGATCTGATCGACAACGGCTTCATCGATTACATCGTATTCACCGGCGCAGACCGCAACAACAGCCTGGCCGACTACATCCGCCTGCATCGCCATGCGCTGCTGCGCGGCGTTTCCTGCCTGACCTCTCTGGACACTGCGAACGCTCTGGCCGACATCATCGCCAGCCGCTTCAATCAGCAGAACACCGAGCTGGTCGACATCGGCCACATGCGCACCGAGCGCATGAGCCTGCACTTCACCAAGATGCAGGGATCCGGCAACGACGGCATCCTGTTCGACAACTTCAACGGTCAGATCACCGCCCCCGAGGCGCTGGCGATCACCAGCTGCGACCGTCATTTCGGCGTAGGCGGCGACAGCATCGTACTGATCGAAAAGAGCGACATTGCCGACGCGAGCATGCGCGTATTCAACCAGGACGGCTCCGAAGGCGAGATGGCCGGCAACTTCATCCGCTGCGTCGCCAAGTATCTGCGCGACAACGGCATCGTCAATAAGGATGAAATGAAGATCGAAACCGCCGTCGGCGTCCGCGATCTGACCCTGTACACCATCGGCGGCCGCGTCCGCTCGGTCAAGGTTGACATGGGCGAAGCGCATCTCTCCCCCGCCTCCATCCCGGTCAAGCTGCCCGGCAGCCGCGTGATCAACCACCCGGTCATGATCGGCGGCCAGCGCTACCGCATCAGCTGCGTATCGATGGGCAACCCGCACTGCGTCGTCTTCAGCGATCACGTAGACAATGTGGACATCGAGACCGTCGGTCCGCTGTTTGAGCACAACGAGCTCTTCCCCGAGCGCGTGAACACCGAGTTCATCCGCGTGGTCAACCCGCGCACGATCAAGATGCGCGTCTGGGAGCGCGGCAACGGCGAAACGCTGGCCTGCGGTACCGGCGCCTGCGCTGCAGTTGTTGCGGCGACCGAAAACGGCTTCTGTGAAGTCAACACCGACGTTGTTGTCAAGGTTCGCGGCGGCGACCTGATCGTCCGCTACGACGGCAAGCGCGTCTGGCTGACCGGCAACGCCGACCGCATCAACGAAGGCACCCTCCGCTACTAATGTGGGGATGCCCCCACGGGCATGAGCTGGCGCATCTATAATCCGACCCGGACGGCAAAGAACGGCCGTCCGGGTCGGCGTTTGTTCTGGAGCATTCCTTTCTGCAGTCACGGTATACGGCGGGCAGTGCCCGCTGACATGAGCTGACGCGTCTATAACCTGAGCCTGCTGACAAAGATCGGTCAGCAGGCTCGGCGTTTGTTCTGGAGCATTCCTTTCTGCGGTCACGGTATACGGCGGGCAGTGCCCGCTGACGTGGGATAACGCATCTATAAAACACGTCCGCCCGACGTGATCGGCCATAAATCAGAGTCGATCGCGTCGGGCGGACGGATGTTTTGGGTAAGCGGTTTCTATTGGGGCTTATCGATATTCCGGGATGCGGGGAATCTCAGTCGAACTCAGAAGTTCTTTTCGAGTTCTCCCATCAGCCACTTCTCAAGACCGGGCGTGACGGCAACGGTATCGCCGGTGATCAGGCAGTCGTCGCCGTCCGGCCAGCCACAGGTGATCGCGCCGGCTTCGCGGGCAATCAGCACGCCGGCAGCGATATCGTAGATATAGAGCTTGCGCTCGATGAACGCATCGTACCGTCCGGCTGCCACGCTGCACAGGTCATACGCAGCGGAACCCAGGCGGCGGATATCATTGACCTGCATGGACAGGCTGGGAATCAGCTTGTACATGAGCTGTGCATCCTTGGGATGACGATGCGCGAAGGACAGGCCGAGAATGCACTCGACAGGCTCGGTCGTATCGGTTACGTGAATGGGCTTTCCGTTGAGGAACGCGCCGCCGCCCTCATAGGCGGAGAACATCTCGTTCGTCAGGGGAGCGTATACCGCCGCCGCGCGGGGCTGTCCACCCTCCATATAGGCGATAGAGATCGAATACGGCGGAATCTTGCGGATGAAGTTGGTGGTGCCGTCGATGGGGTCAACCACCCAGATGCCCTGCTTGTCGTCGCCACTGGTTCCGCTCTCCTCGCCGAGGAACGCATCTTCCGGGCAGGCCTCAAGCAGAATGCTGCGGATGAGATCCTCGCTGGCCTTGTCGGCGTCGGTCACGTAGTCCTTCGCAGCCTTCCGGTCAACGTGAAAATCGGCATACTCGCCGAGCATCTTGCCGGAAGTCAGCGCCGCGCGGATGGCCAGCTCCATACGTTCTTTGTTCGTCATGAATGTATTCCTTCTTTCAAAATATGATTGTCATTAATCCGCCCATCTGGTAAAATAGAGGCGGTGGCTTTCCCTATATCATATCACATCCCTGACGCTTTTTCAAATGGAAGGAGCATTTTCTATGAAATTGATATCTTGGAATGTCAACGGCCTGCGCGCCTGCGCCCAGAAGGGCTTCTTTGAATCCATGGCTGCGCTGGACGCTGACGTAATCTGCCTTCAGGAAACCAAAATGCAGGCGGATCAGATGGATGCATCCATGCCCGGCTATGCGGTTTGGTTCAACTCCGCCGTCAAAAAAGGATATTCCGGAACGGCCGTATTCTCCCGGATTCCGCCCGTATCGGTCACTCAGGATATCGGCATCGAGGAGCACGACCAGGAAGGCCGCGTCATCACCGTGGAGTTTGAGGATTTCTACCTCGTCAACTGCTACACGCCCAACGCTCAGCGCGAGCTGACGCGCCTCGATTACCGCATGAAGTGGGAAGACGATTTCCGCGCATATCTCAAAAAACTGGATGATGTGAAGCCGGTCATCCTCTGCGGCGACCTGAACGTCGCCCATCAGGAAATCGACCTCAAGAATCCCAAGACCAATCACAAAAACGCCGGATTCACCGACGAGGAACGCGGCAAATTCACCGAGCTCCTCTCCTCCGGCTTCATCGACAGCTTCCGCTTCTTCTATCCGGACAAGACCGGCGAATACAGCTGGTGGAGCTATATCCGGAACGCCCGCGCGACGAACGCAGGCTGGCGCATCGACTACTTCGTGGTATCCGAAAAGCTGAAGGAGCGCATGACAGGCGCGTCCATTCATCAGGAGATCTTCGGCTCCGACCATTGCCCGGTCGAGCTGACGATCGAATGAGGTGCGCCGGATGAACGCATATGATTTTGACAAAACCATCTACCGGTATGACTGCACGCTGACCTTTTACCGGTGGTGCTTCACGCATTACCCGCGAATCTGTCTGAGGTGGCCCGCACTCGCATGGAACACCATCCTGAAAGCCGCCGGCAGGCTCAGCAAGCACGTCTACATGGAGCGCTTCTACCGGTATCTCCATGATGTTCCGGACGTCGCCGCGGAAGTGGGCCGGTTCTGGGACGAACATGAAAAGTACATGCATTCATGGTATAAATCGGCGCAGCGTCCCGACGATCTGCTGATTTCCGCCTCCCCGTATTTCCTCGTTAAGCCCATCGCGGAACGGCTGGGCATCCGAAATGTATTGGCCTCCCCGCTGAATCCCAAGACCTGCATGTATGAGGGCGAACGCTGCCACGGCGAGGGCAAAGTCCGCGCGCTGCGAAAGGCATTTCCAGAGGCCTCCATCGAAGCTTTCTACTCCGATTCCATGAGCGACTCTCCCATGGCGAAGCTCGCAAAAAAAGCATATCTGGTTCATCATGAGACGCTGACCGACTGGCCGCACTGACCGAAGAAAGGATGGCTGCCCTTTGAAAATACTGATCATCCGCCATGGTCATCCGGACTACGCCACCGATTCGCTGACCGAAAAGGGCCGTATTGAAGCCGAGCTGCTCTCCCGGAGGCTGGCCCGGATGAAAATCGACGACGTCTACTGCTCCCCCATGGGCCGCGCACGGGAGACCGCAAGGCCCACGCTTGAAAAGCTGGGAAAAGAGGAAGTCGTCCTTCCGTGGCTGCATGAATTCGACGCCCGCTACATAAGTCCCCGCACCGGCAAGGAAGAGCTGGCCTTTGACCTCATGCCGCAGTACTGGTCCATTCAGCCGGAGCTGTACGACCGGGAAAAATGGGTGGATCACGGGCTGTACCGCACCGGCGGAATCAAAGAACTCTACGAACAGACCAAACAGGGCGTTGATGCGCTGCTTGGAAAATACGGCTATATCCGCGAACCCGGAAGCCTCGTGTTCCGGTGTGAGAAGAACGACGACCGCGTCATTGCGCTGTTCTGCCACTGCATCATCGGCCAGACCATCATCGCACATCTTCTGGGCATGCCCGCGCCGGTTCTGTGGCACACGACCATGATGCCCACCTCCTCCGTCACCACGCTGGTCACTGAGGAGCGGATTCCCGGTCAGGTGCTGTTCCGCATGTTCCAGATGGGCGACACCTCTCATCTGTACGCAGCGGACGAGCCGGTTTCGACCACCGGCTGCTTCCCCGAATGCGCCTTACCAAAGAACGACTAATGGAGGGCTCAACGATGATCGGTATCATCCCCAACGGCAAATATCTGCGCCGCGGATTCAGCGCGCTGCAGATGCTCTACTGGTGCTCCGTCGGTTCCTCGGCAACCTACATCGTCTCCTATATGACTGCCGTGCGGAACGCCAGCGCAACGCTCACAGGCTCGCTGCTTGCCGTTTATATGCTCTGCGGCGTGCTGGGTCAGTTCGTCATCAACACCGTCTGCGATAAATACCAGAACAACCGGATGGTGTTCATGACAGGCATGCTGATCAGCCTTGCGCTCTGGCTGGGCGTGTACTTTTCGCCGAACATGGCGCTGCTGTTTGTGCTGTACGGCCTGTTCGGCTTCATTCAGCCCACCATGTCCGCGGTGCTGGACACGTGGCTCATCCGCAGCTTTCCGAATGATCCGGGCGCATATTCTCCCATCCGTTCGCTGGGCAGCCTCGCCTATTCCTGCCTTATGCTGGTCATGGGCTTTGCCATCGACGGCGTCGGGCACGTTGTGATGATCGTTCTTCCGGCGCTGTTCTCCGTCGGCGCAGTCGTTATGGCCCGATTCATGCCGGAGATTCCCCCGCTCGCCTGCAAGGAAGAAAGAGCGGCTCGCACATCGGCGGGACTCAGAGCGCTGGCCCCGGTCGTGTGGCTGTTCGTCGCGGTCATGGCTGCCATGGGCATCGCCAATATGCCGCTGCTCAACATGAATCTGATGATTATGGAAAACGCAGGAGGCGGCGTGGCCAATCAGGGCATCGCCATCTCCTTCAACACCGTCGCAGAATTCCTGACCATGCGCTTTTTCATGAAATGGATCAGCCGGGCTCCGTCCCGGCGTCAGCTGCAGTTCGCGGGCTTTCTGTATGTGGTTTCCACCTTCATGATCTTCGCCTTCAAGAGCATTCCCGCACTGTACGCCGCATTCTTTATCAACGGCGTCGGCTATGGCGTGCTGCTGCCTGCCCGCCGTCAGTTCATCAATGAAACGGTGCACGAAACCCAGCTCAACCTCATGCACGGCGTAGGCGACATGGCCT